>JBCBCG010000035.1:0-25793 GCA_038530925.1 Pseudomonadota bacterium | reverse complement strand
CAGCATCGCGGCGGCCCGCTCACCGAGAGCTATGCGAGCCAAAAGCTCGGGCTCTGGGCGCGCCGCGCCGGCGTCAATCCAGCGCTAACCCTCAACGACGCGCGCGGCACGGCGGCCACGAACCTGATTCGGGCCGGCGTCAAACTCGACAAAATGGCGGTGTGCATGGGTTGGTCGATCAAGCACGCAGCCGCCGTGATCGAGCATTATGTGAGCGTGGATCGATCCTGCGCCGATGAGGTTTTGGCGATCCTAGAGGCGCACCGGGCCAAGGGGGAACAAAAGCGGCTCCTGTAAACCGCCCTGTAAACCGACCCCTTGCCTTCGTTCGAGACGCCTCTTAAGCTCTTGAAATTGTTGGTGCCCAGGGACGGAATCGAACCGCCGACACACGGATTTTCAATCCGTTGCTCTACCAACTGAGCTACCTGGGCGTCGCCGCGGCGCGGCGGGCGCGTCGCTGGAGGCAGTTTCCTAGGCAATCTCGGCGCAGCTGTCCAGGTGAAACAACTGGCCATGAGCGCGCGGAGGCGCGCTTCGCAGGCTGCTCTCGCCGCATAAGGCGGTAAGACGCGCCGCGTTAGGATCGCGGCGCCGCGCCGCCTTCGCGCGTCTGCGAGGTCGTCTCCTCGTCGAGGTCCTCTTCCTCCGCGGGCACTGCGTACGCGCCGGTCATCCAGCGGCCGAGATCGATATCGGCGCAGCGCTGCGAGCAAAAGGGCCGGAAGGCCGGCGCTGTCGGCGCTCCGCAAATCGGGCAGCGGGACGTCGCCGTCCGCGTCTTCAGCTCGCCTTGGCTCATTAGGCTCCTCTCCACTCCTCCGCCGCTTGCAGCAACGCCGCCGGGGCGCGGCGCGCGGTCACATGCTTTCCCGCATCCAGCGCTCGATCGCAAGCAGGTCGAGCGGGCGGCGCGCGCGTTTGCGCGTCGCCTCCAACACGCCGCCCCGGGTCCAACCGAGCGGCTTCAAGGGGACCGCATCTCGCCGCGCGGCGGCCTCGAGCGCGCGCGCGATCTTGGCGCGGGGCTCAGCGCCTTGGGAGATGAAGTCGATCGCGATCAGGCCGCCGCTTCCGCGCAGGCGCAGGAGGCGCGGCGCGGCGGCGGCGGCGGCGAGATCGGCGGCCAAGGCGCTCATCTCCGGGCCGCTGTTCACATCGATCGCCGTCAACGCCGCCGTCGGCTCGATCGCCAGCCAGGCGCCGCGGCCGAGCGCAGCGCGCGGATCGAGCGCCGCCAGCGCTTGGCCGGCGACGTCGAAGCGCTCGAACAAAGTCGGCTCGGCCGCGCTAACGCGGTCGCGCAGCGGATCGCTTGGCGAGAGCGTCCTCTCCAGAGCCGCCGACAGCGCGCCGGATCGCGCGTCCCCGCTCCGCGGCGTCGCCAGGATCTCCGCGTCCTCCGCGCGCCATTCGCGCAGCGCCAGCGCCGCCGGGCCGGGCGCGGCTTGGAGCAAAGCGGGCGCGGCCGGCGCTGAGGCGCTCGCCTCAAGCGCGCGCCAGCGGCTCAGCAGCCAGGCCGCCTCCGCGGCGATCTCCTGAGGCGTCGCGCGCTCCGCCGCCGTCCGCGCGACGCAGCCGAGATCCGCCTCTCCCTCTAGCGCCGCGCCCATGGCCGCGCGGAGCGCCGCGCGGCGCGCCTCATCGGAGATCGCGCGCGAGACGTTCAGCCCCGGCGCGCCCGGCGTCAGCGACAGGCGCCGCCCGCGCAGGCCGAGCTTCTCGGTCGCGGGCCAGGCCTTGCCCGCCTCCGGATGGGTTCGGATCTCCAGCCGCAGCGTCTCGCCTTCGGAGGCCTGGCCTTTGAGGACACCACCTTGAGAGACCTTGCCTTGTGAGACCCGCCCTTGAGAGACCCGCCCTTGAGAGACCCGCCCTTGGGAGACCCGCCCTTGAGAGACCTGGCCCGGCGCGTTGAGGAACGCCTGCGCGCCGCCCGGCAAGGCGGCGAAGGCGACGCCGGTTTTCGGCGCCAGGCGCGCGACGCGCGCTGCGAACAGCGCCTCGGGCGCCGGCGCGCACCGCTCCTCCGCCGGACGGAGCAAGAGATCCTCGAGCCGCCCGTCCTCGATCAGCGCCGCCGCCTCCCAGGCCGGTCCGACATCGAGCAAGAGCGCGCGCCCTTTCACCCGCTCGGCTCCAACACCGCCAGCCCCGCGCCGCGAAGCAGACCCGCCGTCTCGGCCAGGGGGAGACCGACGACATTGCTGTAAGAGCCGTTGATGCTGGGCGCGAAGGCGCCGGCGCGGCCCTGGATCGCATAGCCGCCCGCTTTGCCGCGCCATTCGCCGCTTTCGAGATACGCGGCGATCTCCGCCTCTGAAAGCGGGCGAAACCGCACCATCGTCTCCACCAGCCGAAACCAGGCGGCGCCGTCGCCGAGCCGCCTCAGAGCCACCGCCGTCGCGACCCGATGGCGCCGGCCGGACAAAAACCGCAAGAGACGCGCCGCCTCCCCTTCATCGCTCGGTTTGTCGAGGATGCGCCGCCCCGCATAGACAACCGTGTCCGCCGCCAGCACCACGGCCGCTCCGCCGCCGCGGCGGCGCGCCGTCACCGTCTCGGCCTTCCGCTCCGCCATGCGGCGCACATACGCGCGCGGCGTCTCGGCGCGCAGCGGCGTCTCATCGATATCGGCAGGATCCACGGCGCTGATCGCCACGCCGATCTGCGCGAGCAGATCGCGGCGGCGCGGTGAGGCGCTGGCGAGCACAAGCTCCATCGGGTCGCTCTCCGGGCGCCGCGCGCTCTGTCGGCCGCAGCCGCTTACTTGAAGCGATAGGTGATGCGGCCCTTGGTGAGGTCGTAAGGCGTCATCTCCACCTGAACCTTATCGCCCGCCAGAACGCGGATGCGGTTCTTGCGCATCTTCCCGGCCGTATGCGCGATGATCTCATGCCCGTTCTCAAGCTCGACCCGGAAGGTCGCGTTGGGCAGCAATTCGGTGACCACACCGGGAAACTCAAGCGTGGTGTCTTCTTTCGCCATGCGTCTCAAACACTCCAATAGCGCCGTCACCCGCGCCGCATGCGCGGCGGGGAGGCGCGCGACTCACAGATTAAGCGGTTCTCTCGCCGCCTCTCTTTTCGCAGCAGGAGATGGCGCCAAGACGGCGGAAACGCAAGACGAGCCGACGAGCGCGCCGCCAGGCTCAACGAGGCCTCATCCCCGGTCGCCTGCGCTGAAGCGCTCTTGAATGCGCTCGGCCAACGCGTCGCGCGCCGCGCGATAAGCTTCGCGGCGCGCCGTCTCCGGCCCCTCCACCGCCGTGGCGTCCGCGACGCCCCACAGCTCGATCGGCGTGTCCGTGTCGCGCAAGTAGTCCACAGCGCGCCGGTGCGCCGCGGGCGAGAGGGCGATCACCACGTCGAAGGCGCCGAGATCGCCGCCGTTCAGTTCGATATCGGCGAAACTATGGGGCGCGTGCTCGGTGATGTCGGCGCCGAGTTCGGCCATCGCCTCGATCGCCATCGGATCGACTGCGGCGCCGGTGTAGACGCCGGCTGAGGCCGCCTCGACCGCGCCGATCGCGCCCTTCGCCGCCAAGAGGCCGCACAGCGCCTGCGCCATCGGCGAGCGCGTCGCATTATACGTGCAGGCGAAGAGAACCTTCCGCGTCATTGGAGCCTCGCCGCGCCGCGGCCGGTACGAGAGCCGCCGCGCCGTCTCACGCTTCGTCTCCGAGCACCGCGCAGATCAACGTGAAAAAGCGCCGGGCCGTTTGCGCGTCCATGGCGACCGCATCGCCGAGCGCCGCGGCCAGCGCCTCGCCGCCCTCAAGATGCGCTTCGCGGCGCGCCTCGTCGATCTTCTCGATCTGGCTCGGCGCGAGGCGCCGCACCGCGTCGCGGTAATCGGCGCAGAGCGCGACGTAATCGGCGACGCATTCGCGAAGCGCCGCCACAGGCCGCACGATCTCGGCCGTCCGGCTTGTCGCCGCATCGGGCCCACCCGTGACGCTGAGCCGGAGCGCGGTCGCATCCGCGGCGAGCTTCAAGCTGTAAGGGCCCGGCAGCGCGGGCTCTTGCAGCAAAAACCGGCTTTCCTCGACCAAATCGAACACGGCGATGCGCCGCTCCTGATCGAGATCGGCCGAGACGCCGCCCGCAGGCTCCGCCACCTCCACCGCCAGAATGCGGCTCGTCTCACCGAACGCGCTCACGCCATCCCCCATCGCGTCGCTCCGCCCTTCCCGCTCCCGCGCATCGCCCCGCATCCGCCGTCTCTCAATCGCCGCGCCGCGCCGCGAGCGAGCGCGCATGCGCATCGAGCCCCTCCGCCGCCGCAAGCGTCTCCGCCGCCGGCGAGAGCCGCGCAAGCCCCTCCGGCGAGGCTGAAAGCAGCGTCGTTCGCTTCATGAAATCAAGCACAGAGAGCCCCGAAGCATGGCGAGCCGAACGCGCTGTCGGCAAGACATGATTCGGCCCAGCGACGTAATCGCCCAGCGCCTCAGGCGTATGCGCGCCGAGAAAGATGGCGCCGGCGTGCCGGACGCGCGCCGCCAGCGCTTCGGGATCGGCGACCATGAGCTCCAAATGCTCCGGCGCGAGCCGGTCGACCAAGGCGGCGGCCTCGTCCAGATCCCGCGTCTCCAGCACCGCGCCATGCGCCATCCACGAGGCTTCGGCGATCGTGCGCTTCGGCAGCGTTTCAAGGCGCCGCGCCACCGCCGCCGCCGCCGCCGCGCCAAGGCCGGCGACCGGCGTGATCAGGATCGATTGCGCCGCCTCGTCATGCTCGGCCTGAGCCAGAAGATCCGCCGCGATCCAATCGGGATCGGCGCTCTCATCGGCGACGATCACCACTTCGGAGGGGCCGGCGATGCTGTCGATGCCCACTTTGCCGAAGACGCGCCGCTTGGCGGCGGCGACATAGGCGTTCCCTGGCCCGACGATCACATCCACCGGCGCGAGGCTCTCCACGCCGTAGGCCATGGCGCCGATGGCTTGAGCGCCGCCGATCCGGTACACCGCCTCGACGCCCGCCAACCGCGCAGCGAGCAACACCAGCGGATTGAGCACGCCGCCAGGCGCCGGCGCGCAGAGGACAAGACGCCGGACGCCGGCCACGCGCGCCGGAACGGCGTTCATCAAAACCGAGGACGGATAGCTCGCCTTGCCGCCCGGCGCGTAAAGGCCGGCCGCGTCCACCGGCGTCCAGCGCCAGCCGAGGCTGACGCCGGTCTCGTCGGTCCAGCGCGCATCCTCTGGTTTCTGGCGGAGGTGAAACGCCTCGATCCGCGCCGCGGCGGTCTCAAGCGCCGCGCGCTCCGCCGCCGAGACGCTGGCCTCGGCCGCGTCGATCTCCGCTTCGGAGACGCGCAGCCGCTCCGGCGTGAGACGCAGGCGATCGAAGCGCTCGGTGTAGCGGATCACCGCCGCATCGCCCTCGGCGCGGATATCGGCCAGGATCGCGGCCGCCGCCTGATCCACATCCTCGGCGTCCTCGCGTTTGGCGCCGAGCAGCGCCTGGAACGCTTGTTCGAAATCCGCATCGCGGGTGGAGAGCTGCTGGGTCATCGTCACCGCTCAGGGCAGAAGGAGGATCGCCGACGCTAAAAGATCGAAAGCGCCGCTGACGCCGTCCTAGCAAGGCGCGCCGCCGCTGCGAACCGCGCGCCCCGCCGCAGGCCGCGCGCCGGGCGCCTAAGCGACCCGATCCATCTGCAGGCTTTCGGCGAGGCGCTCGATCAACTGATCTTCGGCGACTTGAGCCGCAAGGCCCACCGCCGCGGCGAAGCCTTTGGCGTCGACTGAGCCGTGGCTCTTCACGACAAGCCCGCTTAAGCCGAGAAAGACGCCGCCATTGCCTTTGCCGGGATCGAGATTGGACGACATCTCCCGCAGCGCGCCGGCGGCGAGCAGCCCGCCCGCGCGGGCCAGAGGCGAGCTTTGGAAGCTCGCCTTCATCCAGGTCTTGATCAGCCGCGCCGTGCCTTCAGCCGCTTTCAGCGCCACATTGCCGGTGAAGCCGTCGGTCACCACCACATCGACCGCGTCCATCGGGATCTCGTTGGCTTCGATGAAGCCGACATAATCGAAATCCTGGCCGATCGCGGCCTCCGAAATCATGGCGGAGGCGTCCTGCAGCTGGCTTTTGCCCTTGTGATGCTCCGAGCCGATATTCAGCAGCCCGACGCGCGGATAAGAGACGCCGAGCCCGATTTGGGCGAAGCTCGCGCCCATCGCCGCGAATTGGCAGAGATTGCGCGGCTCAAGCCGCACATCCGCGCCCACATCCAGCACCACGCTTTGCTTGCCTGGCGTCACCGATGGCCAGAGCACGGCGATGGCGGGGCGGATCACGCCGTCGAGCCGCTTCAGCTTCAACACCGAGAGCGCCATGAGCGCGCCGGTGTTCCCGCAGGAGACAGCGGCCCGCGCCGCGCCCGCGGCCACGCTGTCAAGCGCCGCGGCCATGCTGGTGCCGGCGGAGTTCCGCAGGATCTCGCCCGGCTTGTCGTCCATCGAGACGACGCCCGGCGCGTCGCGGATCTCGGCCCGGCCGGCGAGGTCTTTCTCCGCCGCGAGCGCCGCCTCAAGCTCAGCCGCCGCGCCATGCAGAAGGAACCGCGCCGCAGGCTGAGCGCGCGCCGCGATCGCGACGCCGCGGGTCAGGGTCTCGAGCGACGCCGCTTCGCCGTCGCCGCCCATCATGTCGACCGCAATCGTGACGGCCACCATCGCACTCCCTCACCCGGCGCGCCGCGCTCAGCAAAGCGCGCCGCGCGCCGCCGCTCTCACCGAAGCGCCGCCTGCGGCGCCGAGCCCGCGGCTCTGTGCTTGCTTTCTGCTATAGGTTCAGCGCAAACGGAAGCCGCCGCGTGCGCCCGGGCGGCGGACAGGGGCGGCGAACCGAGGGCGGCGGACAGGGGCTGAGGGATCATGCAGTTGATCGCGCACCGGGTGTTCGAGGATCACCGGGCCGCCGAAGCGTTCGATCCTGTCTGCCTGAAAGGCTATGACGGGGCGGAGTTCGATTTGCGCAGCGGCGCCGATGGCGAGACCTTCGTCTTTCACGCGCCGTTCATCGCGCCGCCGAAAGGGCGGCGGCGGCCGAGTAAGCGGCTCGATGAGATGTGCCGCTTGCTGGCCTCGCATGAAGCCCGACTTAAAACGCTGATTTTAGATATAAAAACTCTAGGCGCGGCGGCGCATGCCGCGGCGTTCGTGGCCGGCGGCGGGCTGGAGGAGGCGGGCCTGAGCGAGGTCGCGCCTGTGTTTCTGGCCTGGCATCGCGAGGAGACGGAGCTGCTGCGTGAGGCGATGCCGAACGCGACGGTCCTGTTCGTGATCGCGCCGATCGAGGCGCGGCGGATGCTCAGCCTCGCGCCGGAAGATCTTTACTTGACCAATCATTTTCCTTTCCTGGCCTCAGGGCGCAGATTTCAGCCGCGCCGCGGGCGCTATAATAGCCACAACATCAATGTGCGGCTGCTGCGCTCGGGCGCGCAGATGGCGCGGCTCGCGCCCGAAGCGGCGGACGGCGTGTGCCTGCAGCGCCGGCTTCTCTCGCCGCTTTTTGTCGAGACGGCGCAGGCTCAGGGCCTGAAGATCGCCGCGTTCGGCTTTCGCTCCATCGCCGAGCCGCGCCGATCCGGCATGGCCGAGGCGCTCGATTACGCCATCATCAGCGGCCCGAAGACGATGGCCGAAGCGGTCGCCCGCCGCCGCACCGAAGCCCGCCGCCGCGTGCGCCGCAAACGCGCCCGCGTCGGCGCGCGGCGGGCTTAGGGATTGGCGCATGGCCAGATGCATTGTGGTGTCAAAAAGATGAAGACGGGCCGGTCAAAGTATCTCTTTCATGTAATCTACGCTGACCATGGCGCGTACAAAGCAACTCTTTTACGTCGATCGCATTTCAGATCGATGAATCCTTTCAAATAAATGAAACCTGCCAGCGCTGGTCCGATATGAAAGCCATCAATTTCACCCGCAAAACTCTTCAAGTGATATCAGCCTCCATTAGAAGAGCTTCCCGATCGATTGCTATAATGGCGGCGCACATTGGGATAATCATAATTTGTGCTTTAGGATTGCTCTTTGTAAATACTTCGCATTTATTCCCTGATAGGTTCAAAGGCCTCAGCCCTTATGTCGCTACGGAAGCGTTTGCGGATTGTGATCAACCAATTGAACTTATTGTAACGTACCGCCTCAAAAAAGCATCCACAGTTTTGATCGAATTACAATTCTTACCCAGAGGTGAATTTGACAAGTCCACCAATGGAGACATAAGATCTTCCTTATCATCGATTTGTAGGGCGATAGGATTTTCGCTTGATTCACCTATTGGTTTCGCAGTTCCTGCCCCAAACACGCGAGTCACTCCTTCGGAATGGGTCGCTTACGCAGAATTCGATGATCCACTTTACCAGGTCAAGTTCGCAGCGGAGGGGGACGAATTAATAAATGTTGCATCACGCTTTATTTTCTCTCTAGAGGATTTTTCGAACTGGTCTAGCTTCTCCGCCAGAGATTTTCCTGCATTCAGCTCTTTAAGAGGCCGCTCTGATCAAAAGATAGCCGTTACAGTCAAATTCCACTCAACGCGCGCGCACAAAGTCCAATCATTCGCCCCAGACTCGCCAAATATCGAAGGGCTAATTGGCGGAGTTCTAGAATACACTGCAAAAGATCGACACCGACACCTGCTTGCACCAAGTGGATTTAAGCGGGTGGGCATTGGCACTTACATTGCGTACTCAGATGTTGAGTACGAGAGGCTTTCTAATATTGTCACAATCGCCCTCTCCACGCTTCTGGGCGCCGCTACTTCTTTTTTGTATGCAGCCGCTATCGCAAGAAAGTGAACCGTCGCGAGGATGGAGCCGCCCACTGGAACGATTGGCTTATCATTTAACTCGAGACGTTGATCGCTTCTGTGCGCTGCTACGACATGAGCGAAGAAGCAAGAAGTCTGCGCGAGGTCGCTCTGCAAACAGGATTACCCCTGAAGCGCGCGCTTCAGGTAATCGAGGCCCGTGGTCACGCTAAGCCAGGCGGCGAGCGCCAGCAACACGGCGCCGCTCCAGAAAACCACTGCGCCGATCTCGGACCCCAAGGCGCGCTCGGCCGGGCCCGCCGCCAGCAGCAGCGCCGCGCTCGTCATTTGGAACACGGTCTTCCATTTCGCGCCGAGCGTGACCGAGAGCGCGCCGGCGCGGCCGAAGCGCATGCGCAGCAGCGTCACGCCCACCTCCCGCGCGACGATGATCAGCGCCAGCGCCCAGAACCAGAGCGCGCCTGGAAACACGGCGACGCCAAGCGCGCCGAGCGCGGTGAAAAGGAGCGCTTTGTCGGCGAGGCTGTCGAGCTTTGCGCCGAGCGCTGAGGTTTGGTTCAGCCTCCGCGCCAGCCAACCATCGAAGAAATCCGTGATGGAGGCGGCGATGAAGAGGCCGAGCGCGACGATCTCGGCCGCCTGACGCTCGAAGAGGATGAAGGCGAAGGGCAGCGCCGCCGCGGCGAGGATGCGCCCCGCGGAGAGCCAGTTCGGGATCAGCGCCCAGTCGTTCCGCGGCTTTTGCGCGCCGCCCGGCGCGGTCGCCGGCGCCGTCTCCGCGTTGACCGGATCGCTCACCGGATCGATCCGAGCCAGCTGTAGCCGCGGTAGAGCGGCGTGACCTCGGCGCGGCGCCCGGCCTTGGCCGCCGTCTCCTGGATCGCCTCGAAGAGATCGGGCCGCGCGGTGACGTGAAAGAGCGCGAGCCAACGGCCAAGCACCGCGCGCGCCGCTTTCGGCAATCTCTCTTGTTGGCCGAAATCAACAACATGCAGCGCGCCGCCCGGCGCCGTCGCCTCGACGCCGCGCATCAGCGCTTCGCGCCAGACCGGGATCATCGAAAGCGTGTAGGAATAGAACACGCGCTCCGCCGCGTTGAAGCCGAAGAGATCCTGAGCGGTGAACGCGCCGGCGTCGCCTTGCGCCAGCGTGATCCGGTCCGCGATCCCGGCTTTGGCGATGCTGCGCTCCGCGGTCTCGAGCATCATCGAAGAGATGTCGAAGCCGTAAAAGCGCGCCTGCGGATAACGCTTCGCGGCTTTGATGAGGTTGCGGCCGGTGCCGCAGCCCACCTCCAACACGTGATGGCCGGGCTCAGGCTTCAGTTCCTCAATTAGACGATCGCGCCCGAGGAGATAGAATTTCCGCGTCAGATCGTAAAAATGGCGCTGATTGCGATAGACGCCGTCCATGAGCCGCGAATGCGCGGCGTCCGGCGCCTTCGCATCCAGCCCGCCGCCTTCGCTTGGCGCGCTCACGGCGCCGCCTCCGCCGGCGCGCCGCTCTCATCCTTGCGGATGTAGAGATGGAAGCCGCCATAGATCGCCGAGCGATCCGCCGCGCCGCGCGCGAGCGATTCCTCTTTCTTATAAGTCCAGCGCGCCAAAATGTCCTCGCGCACCCGGCCGGGCAGCAGGCTCGGCAAATCGGCGGTGCGGAAGATCACCCGCGCGCCCGGCTTGGCCGTCCGCGTCACTTCGGTCCAGAGCGCGTTCAGCTGCTCATCCGTCATCCAATCCTGCGCATCGAGAAGGACATAGCCGTCAAGTGAGGCGTCAGCCTCGCTGGCGAGCCGCTCAGTCACGGAAAGATTGCGCACATCGACGCGCCCCACCCGCGCGCGCAGCGCTTCGAAATGCTTCGACTCAAGATAAGGCGGCAGCGGCCCCGCGTCGCCCGGACCGTAGGAGCGCGCATAGGCTTGCCAGGCGAAGTAGTTCTCCGAGATCGGGAAATCGCAAGTGAGCTTGCGCAGGCGCCGCTTCAGCACCTCGGTCATGTCGCCCTCGGCCTCTTGGGCAAGGCTGTCATATTGCGCCGGCGGGATGCCGAGACCGAAGAGAGAGGCTTTTTGGCGCGACAGGGTGCGCACCAGCCATGTGTCGAACAGCGGCGCGATCTTCTTGTCGAAGAAGGCTTTTTGCTCCTCGATCGAGGCGCATTCAACCGCTTCGCTGAGGCGCACGCCGAGTAGGCGCCCGGCGAAATGGCCATAGCCGATGAAGTTGCCGAGCAGGCCGCGGCGATAAAGTCCGCGGCGGAAGAAACCAATGCGCCGGCGGAACAGCCAGTCGCGCCCTTCCCAGTAAACGCGCGTCTCGGCGTCGAGTTGCGGACGCAGATAGCGGTCGTAGGCCGCCGGGTTCGCCGCGTGGTTCGCTTCGCCGAAGAAGCGGTAGAAGCTCTGATAGGTCGGCAGGCTCCGCGCCGCCTCCAGCTTCAGCTTGTTGAGCGCGACATGGGTTTTGTTGAGATCCACCACCAGGATCTCAGCGGGATCCGCGGTGAGGTAGGACATCATGTTGCAGCCGCCGGAGGCGATGGTGATGATCCGGTCGCCTGGCCCGAGCCGGAGCGCGGCCATGTCCACCACCGGATCCTCCCAGATCTGCGGATAGACCAGTCCGCGGAAAAGCGTGGTGAAGAGCCGCTCGAGCATCCCGTCTTTGCTGAGCGCTTTTTTCGAGCGGTGAACCGCGGCGCCCAGCCGATCGGCGCCCTGCGCGCCCGCGGCGCCGCCAGTGGGCGAAGTGGTGGTGGTCATCGTCATTCCCCTGGGGCGGCGCCGGCGCTGTGGCCGCCGCGTGCTTCCGCCCGTTCCATGCCGGCGCATGCCCCGCCTCACGGCGGCGCCTGAGCCTTCCGGCGTCGCGCCTTGCGGCGCGCGACCCTTCTGCGTCTCGGCGCTACAGCGGTTGTTCTAGCAAGGGAAGAGGGTTTTCGGAACGTCGTTCAGGAAACGACGTCGCGGCCGCGGCTTCGGGCGCCCGATTTATCCGCCGAAGACCAAGATCAGCGCCAAGACGAAAATGGCGACCGCCGCGGCGGGCGCCCGGCCTGGGGAGAGGCCCGCGCCGGATCCAAACGCCGCTCCTTCGGCGTGAAAGGGCGTGGTCGCGGACGGCGCAGGCGATGAGATCGGGGGGCGGCTTGGAGCGGGATCTGTCGGCTCCGCCACGGCGCGGCGCGCCTCGCGGCGCAAGCGGCGCTCTTCCAGCGCCAATCCAAACAGCAGCATGTGACTTTGCACGCCGTCGCCTCCGCCATGCGGCCGCGCGGTCCAACGCGCGCTCATCCCCTCCTTCCTTCTGCGAAAGATGCTGGAGCAAGGCGGCGCCTCGGGCAAGGTCCCGACGACGCGCCTCGAAGAGACCCGGCCGCAGTGCGCCCTAAAAACCTCGGCGCGCGCCGGCGGCGTCCTGATCGGGCGCGGCCGCCTCCAATTCGGCGGCGAGCCGCGCCGTCTCCGCCGCGCGCGGGCGTGAGAGCCCAGCGATCAGCGCATAGACCGCCGGGGTGAGGAACAGCGTGAACAGCGCGGAAAGCCCGAGCCCGCCGAACACCACCCATCCGATCGCCGCGCGCGCCTCCGCGCCTGGGCCTTCGCTCAGGATGAGCGGCAGCCCGGCGAGCACCGTCGCCGTCATAGTCATGGCGATCGCGCGAAGCCGCGCCCGGGCGGCGCCCGCGGCCGCCTCCAGCACCGCCGCGCCGCGATCGCGCAGCTGATCGGCGAACTCGACCATCAAGACGCCGTTCTTCGCCATCACCCCGATCAGCAGCAGCACGCCGATCTGGCTGTAGATGTTGAGGCTCACGCCGCTCAGCCACAGCGCGAAGATCGCAGCGCAGAGCGCGAAGGGCGCCGTCGCCATCACCACCAGCGCGCTTGTCAGGCTCTCGAACTGCGCCGCGAGCACCAGGAACACGACGATCAGCGCGATGATGAAGGTGATCGCGATGTCGCGCTGTCCTTCCTCAAGCGCCGCCGCCTCGCCGAGGAACAAAAGCCCGATCCCGTCCGGTAGCCGCTCCGCCGCGAGCGCGCGGATCGCCGCCACCGCTTCGGCCTGGCTCATCGCGGCGGAGAGATCGCTGCGGATCTCGACCGCGCGGCGCTGGCCATGGCGGTCGAGCTCGGCGGCGACGCCTTCCTCGCGCAGCGTGACCAACTGGCTGAGCGGCGCAGGGCCGGCCGCGCCGGGAACGGTGAGGTTCAAGAGATCTTGCGGATCGTTCACCGCCCCGCCGGCCGATTGCAGGATGATCGGCACCGCCTGATCGCCGATGGAGAGCTCGGCGATCTCGTCGCCATCCACCAAGGCCCGCAGGCTGTTGGCGAGATCCGACAGCGACACGCCGAGATCGGAGGCGCGCTCGCGATCGATCTCGACGGAAAGCTGAGGCTGCGTCGCCTGATACTCGACGCGCACCGCCTGGAGCGCCGGGATCGCCGCGCGCATCGCCTCGGCGAAGCGGTCCGCCGCCGCAGCGATTTCGGGATAGCTGTCGCCGGTCAGCGCCAGGTTGATCCCGCTCTCGCTCCCCCGAAGTCCGAGGCTCGAGCCGCGCTGCACCCGCGCGCGCGCGCCCGGGATCTCCCGCATCGCCGCCGCCAGCGCCGCCTCGATCTCTTGTTGGCTGACGCTCCGCGCCTCCCACGGCGCGAGCAGCGCCTCGACGCGCCCGCGATTCGGATCGAACCAGCCCGTGACCGAATAAGCCGCGCGCACCGCGCCGCTCTCGCGGTAGGGCGCGAGCGCCGCCTCCATGCGCTCCACTTGCCGGTCCGTGTGATCGAGGCCGACGCCGTCCGGCCCTTGGGAGCGCAAGATCACGCGGCCGCGATCCTCTCGCGGCGAGATCTCCTGGCCGAGGCCGGCGTAGAGCTGGCCCGCGCCCGCCGCCGCGACGGCGCAGAGCGTCACCGTCACAAGCGGCGCGCGCAGCGAGAGGCCGACGATGCGCTCATAAGCGTCGCCCAGCGCGAGAGACGCTCGATCAAAACCGGTAGGCCCGCGCCCGGCCCGCCGCTCGGGCCCGAGCCGCGCCGCCAGAAGCGGTGTGAGCGTCAGCGCCACAAGCGATGAGATCGCGACGGTCGCCGCCAGCACGAAGCCGAATTCGCGGAAAAGCCGCCCGGCGCTCGAAGGCAGAAAGGAGATCGGCGCGAACACCGCGATCAGCACCGCCGTGGTGGCGATGACGGCGAAGAACACCTGCCGCGCGCCGAGCACCGCCGCGGCGCGCGGCCCGAGCCCCTCCGCGCGGCGGCGCTGGATCGTCTCCAGCACGACGATCGCGTCATCCACCACCAGCCCGGTCGCCAAAACGAGCGCCAACAAGGTGATGATGTTGATTGAAAAACCCGCGAGCCAGAGCGCCGCCACCGAGCCAAGCAGCGCCACCGGGATCGCCGCCGCCGGGATCAGCGTCGGCGCGAGGCGCCCGAGAAAGAACCCGACCACCCCGATCACGATCAGCGTCGCGGCCCCAAGGCTCCAAAGCACTTCCGCGATCGCGCCGCGGATGAAGGCGGCGTCGTCGGAGATGACGCGGAGAGAGACGCCGCGCAGCCGCTGCTCAAGCGCCGCCGCCGCCTCGAGCGCCGCCGCCGAGATCGAGAGCGTGTTCGCGCGCGATTGCCGCACGATCCCAACTGAGACGATCAGCTCGCCATCGAGCCGTGTGATCGAGATCGGATCGGCCGGCCCGGCGTAGACATCCGCCACATCGCCGATGCGCACATCCGGCCGCAGCCGTAGCCGCGCGATCGCCTCCGGCGCCGCGGCGTCGGCGTCGGCGCGCACCAGCACCTCTTGCGCGGCGGAGGCGAAGCTGCCCGCCGGCGCGTCGAAATCCGCCTGCTCGAGCACCGCCGCGATCTCGGCGATCGAAACGCCGCGCGCCGCCATCCGCGCCGGATGGGCGGCGACGCGGATCACCCGCTCGCGCTGGCCGAACAACGTCGCCTCGGCGACGCCGGGAATAGCGGTGAGCGCCGGCGCGATCTCGGTCTCGATCAGCCGCGTCAGCGCGTCGACGGAGAGCCGATCGGAGGAGACGGCGAGGCTGAGGATCGGCTGGGCGTCGTTGTCGGCTTTAACGACGAAGAGGTCCTCCACCTCCTCCGGCAAGCGGCGCTCGGCGCGCGCGACCGCCTCGCGCACATCGCTCGCCGCGGTGTCGAGATCGACGCCCGGGGCGAACTCGGCGCGAAGGCGGAAATTGTTCTCCTCGCTCGAGGTGCGGATCGAGGCGACGCCGTTGACCCGGGCCACCGCGGCCTCGACCCGAGCGGCGAGTTCGGCGTCCACGGTCTCGGGCGCGGCGCCTGGAAAATTGGCGCGGACGCTGACGACAGGTCGGTCGATATCCGGCAGCTCTCGGATCTCGACGCCAAGGAGCGCGGCGAGCCCGGCGAGCAGGATCAAGAGGTTCAAGACCGTGGCGAGCAACGGCCGGCGAACGCTGAGGCCCGGAAGACCGCCCAGCGCCGCGGCGACGAGGCGGCCTTCGCGGCCGGCATCGCCCCGCTCGGCGCCCTTCGCGCCCGCCGCGCCTCGATCCTCGGCCGAAGGCTCGCCTGCGCCGCTCATCGCGCCCCGCGCTCCGCCGCCGGTCGAGGACCGCTCGACCTCTCCCGCCCCGGCGCGCCGCGCAGCAGGCGCACTTCGCGCCCCTCGCGTAGGCGCTGCACGCCCTCGACGACGATCAGATCCCCAGGCGCGAGCGCCGGGCGCGCCGCGCCGAGATCCCGCAGCAGCGCGCGCCCCCCCTCCCGGGCGAGCAGCCGCACCGGCGCGCGCTCGGCCGCGCCGTCGCGGATGCGCCAGAGATAAGCGCCCTCGCGCTCCCATTGCAGGGCCAGTTCGGGCGCGGCGATCACGGTCTCGCCTGGCAGATCCAGCGTGATGACGAAAGACATGCCCGGCCGCAGGCGGTCCGCCTCGTTCTGGATCTCCACCCGCACGCGCACGCTGCGCGTGGCGGGATCGAGGCGGCTGTCGATTTCGGCGATCTTCCCTGCGAAGCGCTCGCCCGGATAGGCGACGGTGCGCGCCGCGACCGGCGCGCCTTGGCGCAGGCGCCCGAACGCGGTCTCGGGCGCGGCGATCTCGACGAGCAAACGCGAGCGGTCGTCCAGCGCCGCGATGGCGTCCGCCGGCGTGATCCTATCGCCGATCTCGATATCGGAGAGGCTGATCACGCCGGCGAAGGGCGCGCGCACCATCCGATCCGCCAACGCCTCCTCCGCCTCCGCCAGCGCGATCTCTGCGAGCGCGGCTTCGGTCTGGACCGCTTCGAGCACCGCGCTCGCTCCGGCGCCGCTGGCGCGCAGCTCCGCGGCGCGGGCGAGACGGCGGCGCGCCTCGGCGAGCGCGGCCTCGGCCCGCGAGACCGCGAGCCGCTCGCGCCGATCCTCAAGCCGCAGCGCCGGCGCGCCGGCCTCCAGCCGATCGCCGGGCGCGAAAGCCATCTCCCGCACCCGGCCCTCGACCAGCGCGCGCAACGTCGCCGTCTTCGCCGCGACCGCGCCGCCTGTGAGCTCCAAGCGCGCATCGTTCCGCGCCGCCTCGGCCGCCGCGACGATCACCGGCGCCGCCGAGCGGCCCGCGCCCCGCCCGCGCTGCGGCGCAGGCCGCGCCGGCGCCGCCTCGGGCGCCTCGGCGAGCCCGAGGCGGCTCAGCCCGCCCGCGAGCACGCTTTCGCCCCAGCCAAAACCCAGCGCCGCCAGCGCCAGCAGCGCCGCGGAGAGGAGGATCTGCAGCGGCCAGGACGCCATGCGCCGCCCGCGCGCGCGCCGGCTCGTCGACGGCTCGGCTCCGCCTCCCCTCTCCTCGCCGCCCGCGCTGGACATCCTCATCGCCTCCCCCGGCTCTCTCTCGGCGGCCGCCTCGTCGCGTCTGACGCCGCCCGTAGTCAGCATAATGATGTCGCGGTAATACGGTCTCTCCACTGGGTTCCGGCGCTGAGGCGTGTCATGAGCAAACGAAACCAGCGGCCGGACGGCGCCGGACGGCCGGGCGCAAGCGATCCAAAACGGGCGGCGTTGGCGGATGCGCTCCGCGAAAACCTCAAGCGCCGCAAAGCCCAAGCGGCGGCCCGCGCCGCGCAAGACGCGCCCGGCGCCGCGGCTGAGCCTCAAGATCCTGAAGCCCAGGGCCCAGAACCGGAAGATCCTCAAGACCGGGGATCGAGCGGTTAACGTCCTTCCGGCGCGCGCTGCGAATGCGTGGCGACTTCATCGAGTTCATCGAGTTCATCGAGGGCGCGCTCCCGACGCTCTGAGAGCGTCGCAACCTCGAAGCTATCTTCCTCGAAGCTATCTTTGTTGAGCGCGGCGCCGCTTGGCGCAAAGCCGAACGGCCGCATGAAGGCGGCGAGGTCGGCGACGAGACGAGCGGCCTCGGCGCTGCGCCAGGGGGACTCTCGCTGCGCCGAGGCCGGCTGAAACCATCCTTTCGCCAACAGCTCTTCGAGCGTCTCCGCTGAATTCTAGAAGCTCATCCGCGTCCCTCTCGATGGATCGCGGCGCGCCCGCTCCAGCGTTCCGCTCGGCTCTGGCGAAGGCCCGCATCTTGCGCGCGCGGATGCGAGACGCTAGGCCAAGCAGGCGCGCGAGGCGAATGGCGGCGGGAACGAGAAGGCTAAGCCCTTCAAATATAATGCGCGACATTGGCGCGAGACGAGGGGTTGATGGACCGCATCATCATTCGAGGAGGCCGACCTCTCTCGGGCGAAATCCCGATCAGCGGCGCGAAGAACGCCTGCCTCACGCTCATGCCCGCGGCGCTCCTCACCGAGGAGCCGGTGGAGCTGACCAGCGCGCCGCAGCTCGCGGATATCGAGATGATGACCAAGCTCTTGGTCTCGCTCGGCGCCGCGGTGCAGCTGTCCGAGCAAGGGCGGCGGATCACCATCCGCGCCGACGCGCTTGAGAGCACGACGGCGCATTACGATCTCGTGCGGAAGATGCGCGCGAGCATCCTGGTGCTGGGCCCGCTTTTGGCCCGCTGCGGCGAGGCGGTGGTCTCGCTGCCGGGCGGCTGCGCCATCGGCGCGCGGCCGGTCGATCTGCATCTGCGCGGGCTCGAGGCGATGGGCGCCGCGCTCGAGCTGAAAGACGGCTACATCCACGCCAAAGCGCCGAACGGGCTGAAGGCGGCGCGGTTCGAATTTCCGTTCGTCTCCGTCGGCGCGACCGAGAACTTGATGATGGCCGCCTCTCTCGCCAAAGGCGTCACCGTGCTGAAGAACGCCGCGCGCGAGCCTGAGATCATCGATCTCGCCAATTGCCTGCGCAAAATGGGCGCGGAGATCGACGGGGATGGCGGCGATGTGATCGAGATCGAAGGCGTCGACCGGCTCGGCGGCGCGCAGCACCGGGTTTTGGCGGATCGCATCGAACTCGGCACTTACATGATGGCTCCGGCGATCGCGGGCGGTTCAGTGGAGCTTTTGGGCGGGCGGCGGCGGCTGGTGGCGGCGCTCTGCGAAAAACTCGACGCGGCGGAGATCGACGTTGAGGAGACCGAGCGGGGCCTTCGCGTTGGGCGGCGCGCCGCGGCGGCGAAGGCGGTGGATGTGACGACCGCGCCCTATCCGGGCTTCCCGACCGATCTTCAGGCGCAGATGATGGCGCTGATGACGATCGCGGAGGGACGCAGCCGGATCGAGGAGACCATTTTCGAGAACCGGTTCATGCACGCGCCGGAACTGACGCGCATGGGCGCTAAAATCGACGTGCAAGGCGGCGTGGCCATGGTCGACGGCGTCAAGGCGCTGCGCGGCGCGCCGGTGATGGCGACGGATCTGCGCGCCTCGGTCAGCCTGATCCTCGCGGGGCTCGCCGCGGAGGGAGAGACGGCGGTCAGCCGCGTCTATCACCTCGATCGCGGCTATGAGCATGTGGAGCAGAAGCTCTCGGCTTGCGGCGCGGAGATCCGGCGGGAGCGGGAGTGACGGTCGCGGAGACGCTGAGCGCGATCTCGCCGCGCGAACGCGGCGCACAGCGGGTTTATGGAGAAATGGCGTGACGATGAACAAGGCGTCCGACGATGCGGTCGCCGCCGATGAGGCGCCGCGAAGCGACGAGGCGGATCGGACCGCCGGAGACGCGGGCTCGGATCCCAGCGCCGCGCCGCCGCAGGACGCCGCCTTCGAGGATGGGTTTCAGCCGATGCGCCTGGCGGCGCGCGACGGCGATGATCTCAAAGTGCTCTCGGCGCTGCTGCAGGACGCGGTCGTGACCAGCGACGAGATGGCCTATCTGCGCCCGCAACGCCGCTTCGCCATGGTTCTCAACCGTTTTCGCTGGGAGGAGCCGCAGGCGCAGGAGCGGGTGCGCGCCGGCGTGCATTTCGACGGCGTTCTAAGCGCGAAGGTGAAGGGGTTTCGGCCTGGCGCCGAGAAGCAGCCTTTGAACCTGTTGGCGATCGAGTTCACGCCCGGCGAGATCGCGCCGGCGGGCGAGGTGCGCATCGTCTTCTCCGGCGGCGCGGAGGCGGCGCTGAGCGTCGAGGCGCTGGAGGCGGCGATGGCGGATATGACCAAGCCCTGGCGCGCCGCGGCGCGGCCGATCCATCGCGGCTGAGCCCGCCGCCGCTCAGCGCCTCAGCGGAAGAGAGAAGCGACGCCATGCCCGATGACGCGGCGCCTGAGGACGAACGCGACGGCGCGACGTTGTCGCTGCGCGCCGCGCGCAAGGCGGAGAACCGGCGTTTGATCGTGGCGGCGGGCCGCGCCGTCTTCGCCGAGATCGGGCTCGACGCCGCGACGGTGCGCGACATCGTGCGCGCCAGCGGCCTCGCCCAGGGCTCGTTCTACAATTACTTCGATAGCAAAGAAGCCGTGTTCAGCGTCATCGTCGATGAGGTCGTGACGCCGATCCGCGCGCGGCTGAAAGAGGCGCGCGCCGCGGCGACGACCGCCGACGCCTTCATTGGCGGCTGCTATCGCGCCTGCGTCGCCTTGACGGCGCAGGATTACGCCGCCGCGGCCTTGATCCGCCGCAACCAAGCCGCCTTCCGCGCCGCCTTCTACCAAGGCGACGATCTCGCCGGCGCGGTGCTGCGCGAACTCGTCGAGGATCTCGAAGCGGCGGTGGCGCGCGGTCTTTTCGCGCCGCATGACGCGCCGCTGATGGCCGAGATGATGCTGAGCGCCGGCGTCGACTTGATCATCGCCTGCCTGAACGCGCCCGAGCAGACGGAACGGCGCTTGGCGTTCTTGCAAACCACGTTCGAGACCGCGCTTACGCCGTCGCGCCAAGCATAAGCGCCTCAGCGGCGATGTTCGCCGCCTCGAGCGCGCCCTCCAGGTATCCGCCGAAGCGCTCGCCGGTCTCCGTGGAGGCGAGATGGAGGCCGCCCTCCCATAGGTCGCGCAGCTCCTGCGGCCGACCATATTCGGGATGGCGCGTCAGCGGCGCGTGATCGAGCGGCGCCGCGATCGCGGGCTCCTGCGCCCAGTCTTGCGTTAGAACGTCGAGCGGCGCCGCCATCGCCGGTCCGAACAGCGCGGCGAGCTGCGCAAGCGCCGCTTGCTTCAGCGCCTCGCTCCGACCCGCCCGGGCGCCGGCGGGAACGCCGACGAAGCCGAACAGCGCGTAAGGACCGCCCGCCAAGGGCGAGGCGTCGTGGATCTCGACGAGCGGGCCGCGCTGGCTCATCGCGTCGCCCGAGAGGCCGGCCTCGCGCCAATGGGGCGCGTCGTAAAGCGCGACAAGCTTCGCTTGCGCAGCCATCCAGGTCGGAACCCGCGCCATCGCCGCCATCGCCGCCTCGCCCAAAGACGGCGCGAAGCGGATCCTCTCAGCGATGACGCGCGGCGCCATGGCCAGGACCACGCGGCGCGCGCGGATCTGAACCGCCGCGCCCGCCTGCTCGGCTTCGGCGACGATCCCGCCCTCCTCGCGCGTCAGCGCCGTGAGCCGCATCCCGCGCGACAAGCGCTCTGCGCTTATCCCGGCGGATAGCGCGTCGATCAGCGCGCCCATGCCGCCCGCAAGCCGCAACGATCCTTCCATCGAGGCGTAGCCGCGACCGCGATGGACCGCGCCGGACGCGTCTTGAAACATGAGATCGCCGTCCGCGTGCTGTTCGAACACCGTCAGCGCGAACCGGCGCGCCATGGCCGCCATGCGCGGCTGCTCCGGCCAGAACCAGGCCGGTCCCAAATCGAACCCCGCGCCGCCGAACGTCGCCGTGAGGATGCGTCCGCCAAAGCGCTCCTGCGCCTCGATCAGGTGAAACGCCGCGCCCGCGCGCGTCAGGCGATCGGCCAAGGCGAGGCCGGAAAGACCACCCCCGGCGATCAGAACATCCGTCTCCATCATCGTCTCTCTCACGGAGGATCGCCATCAATTGGGCGCGCCGATTCTGCGCCATCGGCGAGGTGTGGACGCGCGCTGCTCAAAACAAGCAACTCAAAATAAGGAGCTCAAAACAAGGAGCCTTGGGCGGGATCCTCAGGCGGCTGCGCCTCAAGCGGCGGCGCCGGCGCGGTGAGATCCGCGTCGTCCGGAGCCTCGCGGCCGCCTTTGTTGATGCGGCTTGAGACCGGGTGATGCGCGTAGAAATCCTCCGGCGGCGCGTGGATCAGCGCAGCGGCCGCCGCCGCGTCGCCGGTCTCGCCGAGCCAGGCGGCCTGATCCTCCGGCGCGATCACGACCGGCAAGCGCTCATGCAGCGGCGCCATCGCCGCGTTCGCCGCGGTGGTCACCAGCGCGAGGCTCGGCGTCAGCGCGCCGTCCGGCCCGCGCCAGAACCGCCATACCCCGGCGAAAGCGAGCGGCGCGTTGCTGGCGCGCGGATGGATCCAATGCGGCTCCTTCAGCGGTTTGCCCTTCGGCCCGGCGCCGGCGAGCGCGCGCCATTCGTAAAACCCATCCGCCGGCGCAAGGCAGCGGCGGCTGGCGAAGGCGCTCCGAAAGGCCGGTTTCTCGGCGATGGTCTCGCCCCGCGCGTTGATCAGCGGCGGGCCGTCGCGCAAGGATTTGGCCCAATGCGGCAGCAATCCCCACCGAAACGCCTCAAGCCGCCGCGCGCCGCTCTCATCGAGAAAAATCGCGAGCACGGGTTCGGTCGGCCGGATGTTGTAGCGCGGGCGATCAAGCGCGGCGCCCTCGCTTGCGCCCGGCGGCTGAGGCCAGGCGGCGAGATCCGCGAAAAGAGCCGCGCGGCCGCCCGTCACGCCGAACACGGTCCGGACCGCATCCTTGGGCAAGGTCAGAGCGAAGCGTCCGCACATGGTTCGCGATCCTCCATCGGCGCTGCGTCCCGCGCGCTAGCGTGGCTCGGCGCAGGCGTCCAGTCACGCCTGCATGCTCACGCCATGCGGAACACCGGCCCTTTCGGCGCAAAAGGCAACCGGCCGCCCTCGGGCAGAAGAAACGCGTGTTCGCGCTCGATATGGAGGATGTCGCAGGCGCCGTCGGTGATCACCAGGATCGGACCGTCCTGCGGAAAGTCGCGCGCGCGCTCCAAGGCGCGAACGCCCGGCATGAGCGCCGTGCCGCCCCGGCCGTGGATCTCAACGCGCTCAAGCAGCGCTTCAGGCTCGACATAGCCGGCGTCATGCGCGGCGGCGTCGCATTGGATCAGCCGCACCGCCGCGACATCCCGGCTCATCGCATAAGACGCGATCGCGCCGATCCCTTCGCCGAGAAGCACGCGATCCATCGAGCCGGAGCTGTCGAGCACCACGCCAAATACTCTGGCGGCGCGCGCCTCCTCCGGCGCGACCCAGGCGGGCCGCGGGATGTCCGGCGTCGCGCCTTGGCGGCGATGGGCCCGCGCATAGCTCCGCCGGCGTTCGAGCGGCGGAAAGAACTGATCGAGCCAATGGCCGAGCGCGACGTCCCACGGGATCGGCGGCTGCTGCAGCGCGCGGATCTCTTCGACAAGACCGGCGGGCAACAGACCGCGCCCCTGGCTCAGATGCAGCTCCAGCCCTTCGGCCAGCGCGCGGCGGTAGAAGGCGTCGAGATCCGCGCCGCCGCCGCGCCACCATCCTTGCGAGCGCTCGCCCTCCAGCATGTCCGGCGCGCGGCCGTTCAAGGTCCGCGCCTTCTTCAGCTTCCGCATCCAGCGCAGATCACGCACGATCCGGTCATAGACCTCCTCCGCCGAGAGACCGCGCAGCGCCGGATCATGCAGGTAGCCGATGCGCTCTGGCGGCGCGCCAAGCTTCATCTCGATCAGCCAATCGTTGATGATGAAATCGCAGGCGACGTTCCAGAGCCAAGGATCACGGCCCTGCCGGCGCGGGATATGCCGCAGCCCCGCATGCAGCAACTCGTGCGCCATAACGAACACCGCTTCGTCTTGGGACAGCGCGGCGACCGGATTGAAATAGATCTCCTTGGCCTCATCGCTGATCGCGGCGACGGCGACGCCAAGGCTTTCGCAAACGCTCTGATCCGCGACGATGTCAAAGGCCGCGGCGAGCGAGGCGAGGAGCGGCGTCTTGGAGATGACGAAGGACCGCGCCGCCGCCAGCGCGACCTCACACTGGGAGCGGCGCGCCGGATAGCCGTCGCCAGCGGCCCGCACCGCCGCCGTGGCCGCCGCTCGCGCCCCCCGCGCCAGCTGGCTCTGGCGATAGGCGCGGAGCGGCGCTGGAAGCGTGAAAGGCGCGGAGAAGCGCCAGAAGCTGTCGCCCGGCGCCGAAAGCGACAGCGCCAGAACCTCATGGCCAGGCGGATGATCGGCGAAATGGTCCGCCAGCGCCGCCTCGGGTCCGCGCGGCAGCCCGGTCGGCGGCGCCGGCATGTCGGAGGGGCGCCGCCCCACGCCCGCCGCCGCCGCCATCTCCGCCGCCCGGACCCAGCAGGCCCAGCGCCACGCCGGGCGATCCTGCGCCGGATCAAGGTGATTGAGCGCCGCGTGAAGCCGCAGCCGCGCGAAGGCGTAGGCCCATTCGGCGGGCGCGGCCCGCCGGCGCGCATTCGGCCACACCGTCACCGCGCATTCATCCGGCGCGCCAGCGGCCGACCAGCCTGGCGAGGGCGGATCGCACAGCGCCGAAAGCCAAACGCCGGCGCCCAGAGACGTCGCTTCGCCGTCAAGTCGCAGCGTCAGATCCGGCAAAGGCGCGATGAACGGATGCGAAGAGGCGATGCGCCACCCTTCCTCGATGGCGAGGCGCTTTTGATCCTTCGCTGTGGCCGAGCGCCCCGCCATTCTCCTCTCGCTCCTATCCGCCGCTCCTTGGTCACGCGTCCCGGCGCGCCACCAGCCGCGGCAGATCGCGCGCCAACTCGACCATGTACCAATCCGGCAGCGCCGAGCCGTCCTCGCCCTCCGCCACCACAAGCTGCGCCATCTCGAGGCTGATGCGGCTGAGCTGCGCCAGCCGATCCTTGGCGGACAGCGCCAGCCGCTTCGTCTCGGCCCGCGCCTTGCCGCCATCGTCGGGCAGCTCCTTGATCAGCTGCGCGCGGAAGGACTGGACTAGGAAATAGAGGATGTCGCGCTCTTCCGGCTTCTCCGGCCAGGACGCCTCGCCTTTTAGAATGGCGCTCAGATCGAACGCGCGGCTCCGCTGGCGCTGGAAGGCCACGAATTGGCGCGCATGCGCCGGCGTCAGCAGCCCGCTGGCGAGCACGCCGACGACATCCTCGGTGACCGCCGCCGGATCGTAGGCCGAGAGCGCGTCCGACAGAATGTGCCACGCCCGCGGCGTCGAAAACGGCTCTTCGCGCTTTTGCGGTTTCGACCACAGATGATCGGGCCGGAGCTGGATGTACTCGATCACCAGCGGGTGCACCGCGGTCTCGCCCGCCCAAGCGAGCCAATCGGTCGGGCTCGCCCGCAGCTGCACATGCGCCATGCGATTGATGAGCGCCGAGGACATCGGCTTCACGATCGCCGCGTCCTGCGCCCGATTGCCCGCGCCGATCACCACAGAGCCCTTCGGCAGCGCGTATTCGCCGACGCGCCGATCATTGATGAGCGAATAGAACGCCTTCTGCACCTCTTGGCTGCAGGCGTTGAGCTCATCGAGAAATAGCACATAAGGCGCGCGCCGGGCGATGGTGGCCGGCGGGCGGAAGCGGGAGACGCCATCCTCGATCTGCGGCACGCCGATAATGTCTTCGGGTGCGAGTTGGGAGCCGAGCATGGAGACGCAATCCATGCCCACCAAGCGGGCGAAAGCTTCGACCAAGGCCGATTTGCCGATGCCGGGCGGCCCCCAAATAAACACGGGCCGCACCGGCGCGACGTTCAGGAGAAACTCCGACAGCTCCGCCGGCGTGAGCGAACGCGCCGCCTCCACGTCAGATCATCCTTTCGCGCGCGTCCAGAGGCCGCATGAGCGGCCCAGGGCGCTCCTATTTCGCCGCGCCGTTCGCAGCGCTCGGATCCTCATCGTAGCGTGCGCGCACAAACTCGCCTGGCGCGTCGGCGAGCGGCTTCAGCCGTTCGCCTGGCGCGCGCGCCGGCACGGGCTTGCGCCCGCCGCTGTTCTTCTTCAGCCAGGCGTCCCAATCGAGCCACCACGAGCCTGGATGCTCGATCGCGCCGTCGCGCCATTGCTCCAGCGTCTCGGGGAAGGCGTTGTCGTCGCGGATCCAGTATTGGTACTTATTGAGCTGCGGCGGGTTCACGATGCCGGCGATATGGCCCGAGCCGCCGAGCACCATGCGCCGATCCCCACCCATCAGCCGCACGCCGCGATAGACGGAGGCCGCCGGCGCGATGTGATCCTCTTTCGCCGCGATGCTGTAGGTCGGCACGTTGATCCGCGAGAGATCGAGCAGCACTTCGCCGAGCTGCAGCTCGTTCGAGGCCAGGGCGTTGTCGCGATAGAATCTCTCAAGATAATAGCGATGCACTTTCGCCGGCATGCGCGTGCTGTCTGAATTCCAATAGAGCAGATCGAAGGGGAACGGATCTTTGCCGAGCAGATAATTGTTCACGACAAAGCCCCAGATCAGATCGGAGCCGCGCAGCATATTGAAGGTCGTCGCCATTTTCTCCGCGCCGAGCACGCCGCCCTTC
>JBCBCG010000034.1:0-25890 GCA_038530925.1 Pseudomonadota bacterium | reverse complement strand
ATCAGAAACCGACCTCGATGGGAATCCCGGTCAAGGATTCCAAATCCGCCCAACGCGCCGGCTAAAGGCGCCCTGGCAGCCAGAGCGCGATCGCGGGAATGAAGGCCAAGAGCGCGAGCCGCAAGATGTCGGCGGCGATGAAGGGCGCGACGCCGATCATCAGCGCGCGATGGGGCAGGGTCGGCGCCTGGCTTTTCACCATGAAAAGGTTGAGCCCGATCGGGGGTGTGATCAGCCCGAGCTCCACCGCGACGACGGCGAGCACGCCGAACCAGACCGGATCAAACCCATTGGCGACGATGATCGGATGGAAGATCGGCGCGGTCAGCAGGATCATGCCGAGGCTCTCCACCACGCAGCCGAGCAGCACGTAGAACGCCAAGATCAGCGCCAGCACGTGCCAGGGCGCCAACGCCTCTTGCGTGAGCATCTCGGCGATGGCGAAGGAGAGCTGCGACGTCGACAGCACATAACCGAAGATCTCCGCGCCGATCAGGATCAGAAAGATCGCCGCGGTCGCGCGCACGGTCTCTCCCAGCGCGGCGAAGATCTCAGGGGCCCGCGCGCCGCGCCAGAGCGCGAAGAGCAGCGCCAGCCCCGCGCCGACGCCGCC
This sequence comes from Pseudomonadota bacterium, assembly GCA_038530925.1. GTDB lineage: Bacteria > Pseudomonadota > Alphaproteobacteria > Rhodobacterales > Rhodobacteraceae > JALEGB01. The sequence continues at coordinate 25,277 of JBCBCG010000034.1, read as the reverse complement.
AGCCTCGGTCGGCGTGAAGACATCGCCGTAAAGCCCGCCGATGATCAGCGCGAAAAGCGCGAGGCAGGGCGCGAAGGCGAGGAGCGCGCCGCCAAGGCTCAGCCCCTCCTCCGCGCCGCCGCCTTTCGGCCCGAGCGGGCGCCAGCGCTGCGCGAGGATCATGATCACGATCAGATACAGCGTGTAGGCCAGAAGCCCGGGCAGCACGCCCGCCAGAAACATCTCATCCACCGATTGCTCGGTGATCAGAGCGTAAAGCAGAAGCGCGATCGAAGGCGGGATCATAATGCCGAGCGTGCCGCCGGCGGCGAGCGAGCCCGCGGCGAGGCGCGGATCATAGGCGCGGCGCGCCATCTCCGGATAGGCGATCCGCGTCATGGTCGACGCGGTCGCAAGCGACGAGCCGGAGACCGCGGCGAAGCCGGCGCTCGCCGTCAACCCCGCCGCGGCGAGCCCGCCCGGCCAGCCCCGCGTCAGCCGCGCCGCGCCGGCGAAGAGATCCCGCGCCAGGCCCGCCTGCGCCATCAGGCTCCCCATCAACAAGAAGAGCGGGATCAAGGCGAAGCCGGCGTTGCTGGCGACGTCGAATGCGGCGGTTTCGATCACGGCGAGCGCGGGCGACAGACCAACGATGGCGGTGAAGCCGAGAAAGCCGGCGAGCGCCATGGCCAGGCCGATCGGGCAGCCGAGGAGCAACAAGCCAAGGAGGCCAAGCAGGCTGATCACGCCGATCTCGAGCGGGCTCACCGCCTTGCGCTCGGCGCAGGCGCGGCGATGGCGGCGCGCGAACGGCTGAGGCGCGTCGCCCGGGCCGGCGCGATCACGCCGAGCGCGGCGATCACGGCCCAAGCGGCGCAGCCGAAGGCGGCGAGGCCGAAGACCGGCGCGAGCGGCAGGCCGAGATCCTGGCTCACCTCGCCCTGCGCGAAGGCCCGCGCGGCGCGCTGGCTGAGCAGCGTCGCCAGGGTCGCCGCGAACATGAGCGCCAGAGCCGCCCAAAGCCGCTCGCCGAGGCGCTGGAGCGCGGCCGGCGCGGCGTTGCTGAGGAGATCCGCGCGGATCATCCCGCCACCGCCCGACGCCGCCGGCGCAAGGAACACCAGGACGGCGAGCGCGTAAGTCGCTTGCTCGAAAAGCCCAGGGATCAAGAGATTGATCGCGCCATTGGAGAGATCGAAGGCGAGCCGAGCCGCAACGCCGAGCGCTGTGACGCCGAGAAGATAGGCGAGCGCCGCCATCGCCCCGGCGGCGCAAAACCTGATCAGTTTCGCGCAGAGCGTCTCAAGACCATCCAACGCCGTGGACGCGGGCGCCGCTCTTTCACGCCGCGGGTCAGCCATGCTCCGCTTCGCATGCGGCGACATAGGTCTTGAGCGCCTCATAAGTCTCGGTTCCGGGTAGACCCACCGCGTCAAGATCGGCGAGATACGCCTCTCGCGTGCGCGCCGCCGCCGCCTCCCAGGCCGCGCGTTCCTCCTCTGCGATGGTGGAGGTCTCGATCGCGGAGCGCAGCGCTTCGGCGGCGGCCGCATCTGCGGCATCATAACCGCGGCCCGCCGTCAGAGCCCATTTCATGCCGGAATTCGCGTCGATCGCGGCGCGCGCCTCCGCCGAGAGGCTTTCATAAACGCGGCGGTTCATCGCGACGACGAAGGCGAGCGCGTAAAAACCGAACTCGGTGCGGTGCGCCGTCAGCTCATCGACGCGAAAGCCCGACACCGCCTCCCAAGGCAACATATAGCCGTCGATCGCGCCGCGCTGAAGATACTCGTAGATGCGCGGCGCCGGCAGGCCCACAGGCTCGGCCCCCAGCTCGGTGAGAAGCCGCCCGATCACCGCGGTCGGCCGGCGGATCTTGAGGCCTTCAAGATCGCTCAGCCGGCGCACCGGCGTTGTGGCGGTGTGCAGATGGCCAGGCGCATGGGTGTGCACATAAAGCACCTTCACCGCCTCATACTCCGCATCGAGCGCGCCGCTGTCATAGAGCCTCTGGAAGGCGCAGGATCCGATCTCGGCGGTGTCGAAGAGGCCTGGCAGCTCTACGAGCTGACTGAGCGGGAAGCGGCCGGCGGTGTAGCCTTGCACGGTCCAGGCGATGTCGGCGACGCCGCTCGCCGCGTTGTCGAAACCCGCGGGCGCTTTGCCAAGGGTCTGCGCTGGGAACACCAACACCTTCGCCGCGCCGCCGGAGGCCGCTTCGACCGCCGCGGCCCAATCGAGGAACAAGGTCTGCTGCTGCCAGCTCGCCGCAGGCATGAAATGAGCGTAGCGCAGCGTCGTCGCCTCCGCGCGCAACGGGGCGGCCAGCGTCGCCAGCAAAAGCGCGGCGACGCAAGCGAGGCGGGAGATACGGGTCGTTCTTGAGGGCATGGGCGAGAGAGTTCCGAGACGCGGCTGCGGCGGGAGAGGTCAGGGCGGCGGCCGCGGCGCCATGCGGCCCGCCAATAGCCAGGCGGCGCTTCGAACCGCGACCACCGCTCTGTTAACGCGGCGGATCAGGGCTGATCTAGGGCGGAGCGCGCTTTTTTCGCCAAAACCGCCAAGCGCGACCGCAGCGCCTCGGCGCTTTCAAGCGGCGGGTCGAACCAGAGCCGGCGGATCTGATCGCCGAGCGCGAGATCCAAGCCTTCCGGATCGAGCGAGGCGAGCCGCCACGCGCCGGGCCCCGCGTTGAGCAGGCCTTCGGCGTAGGCTGCGAGCGCGTCGGCGTGATCCTCGTTCATATGCGCGACGGCGCCGGCCTCCGCCTCAGGCAAGCCGGCGCAGGCGCTCAGCGCCGTCAGCGCGTCCTCCGCCGCCAGAGCGTAGGCTTTGCCGAAGCCGCCATTGAGTGAGATGCGCTCAAGCCGCAGGCGCCAGAAGGCGAAATCGCCGAAATCGGCGTAGAGCGCAGCCTTGGGATGGCGCCCGAGATAGCGCGCTTTGACCCGCGCGCGCTCATCGCTCGAGGCGATGCGTTCGGCCTGGCCGATCGCCGTCAGCCGCGGATGCGCCAACGGATCGCCTTTACCAGGCTCGCCGATCAGCAGCGAGGCGCGAGCGTCCGCCTCCAAGGCGCCGAAATGGGAGGAGAGCTGCGAGATCAGGAAGATCGGCGCGCCATCCATATCCGGCGCGAGCGCCACGCGGCTGGCGAGCGGCGCGCCCGTTTCAGGCTCAAGCGCCGCGAGCGCGCCGAAACGCGCTTCGCGCAGCAGCGTCTTGGCGAGCCGGCGCGCCTCTTCATCGGTGTCGCGCAGAACGGATTTGGGAGCGTCGTCGTTGGCCATGGGGCGAACGATAGCCGCGCGCGGCGACGCTCGGCAAAAAAAATCCGAGCTCACTTTCCTTTCGAGTAACGCATTGACCAAAGTCAACCACCAGATTTAACAAATAAATATTGAACAAAAGCGATACAGGGGCGACATTAGCAGAGGGTTTGAACGCTCAAAGGAAGCGAGATGCAAAGAAAATGTCAAATCATAGCCGCGATTGCGCATTTGTGCACGATCCTAACAACTATCATGATGATTTCAAATTGGCCCGGCATCAGTTTCTGATGCCCGCTTTGGATTCCTATTCTGCTGCTATTTAGGACTGTCTCTAGTCCGCTACGCCGAGGCGCTGGAGGCGGCGGCTCCCGCCGCCTCCGCCACACTCTCGCCCGTATCCGCGCGCATCAGCGCGCGCAGACGACATATCTTACATTTTGCTCGTCCCGCCGGCCGTCGCGACTGCGCGTCCGGAGGACTTCGCCGCTCTCGCCGCCGCATGCAGCGCTGGCGTGGGCCGTTTTTTCACCGATGCGCTCCCGGCGCTTAGCCAGGGGAGCGATAGAGCGTAATGGAGGCTTTATGGACCCTTTTGGAGGCGCAGGCCTCTAACGACTTCTTGGTCGGCGGCGCGATTCTCGCGGCGCTCGGCGTCGGCGCGGCGGCGATCAGCCGCTTCATCGGCGTCGCGCGCTCATTGGCGACGCGGCTGCTGTCCTGGTCGGTGACCATCGAGAACCAGCACCAAGCCTATGGCGAGCTGCTCGGATGGCTCGCGGCGGAGGGCGCCTTCGCGCGCCTGCGCCGCGTGCGCTTCGACGCGTTCGAAATGGGCCGGCGCGATGAGGATGAGGACGGCGCGCCCAGCCGTCGTCGCAGCCTAACGCCCGAAAGCGGGCGCTTCTGGCTGTGGCGCGACGGCGCGCTGATTGCGATCGACCGGCGGATAGACGACAAGCCGATCCCCGGCCGGATGCAGCGCTGCGAAGCGATCACCTTCACCTTCATCGGGCTCAGCCGCATGCGTAGCGCCGCGACCTTCGCGCAGTGGATGGCGGCGGCGAAGGCCTATGCGGAGGGCGAGACGGCCGGCTGGCCGCGGCTTTATCGCCGCGAGAGCTGGGATGGCTGGAGCGCGGGCCAGCGCTTGCGGCCCCGTCCGCTCGCCAGCGTCGTCACCCGAGGCGACGCCGGCGCGCGGCTGATCGCGGACGCCCGCATCTTCCTCGGCCGCGAGGCCTGGTATGCGGAGCGCGGCGTGCCCTGGCGACGCGGCTATTTGCTCTACGGCCCTCCGGGCTCGGGCAAAACCTCGCTGATCCGGGCGGTCGCGACCGAGCTGGGGCTGGATCTCGCCATCGTCGATCTGACGCGGAAGTCGCTAGACGACGCGTCGCTCGCCGATGCGCTGACCACGGCGCCGAAGGGCGCGGCTCTGGTGCTCGAGGATATCGATGCGGCCTTCGCTCGGCGCGACCGGGACAAGGCGGCCTCTGGCCTCAGCTTCTCAGGGCTGCTCAACGCGCTCGACGGGCTCGCGGCGCAGGAGGGTCGGATCGTGATGATGACGACCAACCATCGCGAGCTTCTGGATCCGGCGCTGATCCGGCCGGGCCGGGCGGATCTGCATCTCGAGATCGGCCTTGCGGGGCCGGCCGAAGCGGCGGGGCTGTTCCTGCGCTTCTTCCCGGGCGCGGAGCGCGCGGCGGCGGCGCTGGAGGCTCAGCTCTCCGGCGAGGTCGCGCCGGCGGCGGTGCAAGCGGCGCTGCTCGCAGCGCCGGAGAACGCCCAAGCGGCGGCTCTGGCGGTGCGCCACCTTTACGCCGAGCAGGCGGAAGCGCCGACGGCTGAGGCGGAGCCCGCGGTCGCAGCCGAGTGATCGGGCCCATCAAAAAGATCCGGCGCGCCCCGCGCGCGCCGGGTCACCGCCGACAGAACGGCAAACCAGCGAGATGCGCCTCAATGGGCGCGCGCCGCGGGCTCGTTTGGCGCAAAACGCTCCAATAAGCCGCGCCGCCGCGCCATTCCCCGTCGATTTGCGCGCCGATCAGAGCATCCCGCGTCACCAGCCGGGTCAAGATCGCCACCGCGCAACGGATGTTCGTTTGCGGGTCATGCAGCTCGGCCGCCCGCGTCAAGCTGCACCCCGGATAGGCGTTCGCGCTTTCGATCGAGAGCTGCAGCAGACCACGGCTGATCACGCGCTGACCAAACCGATCATTGAACCGTTCCGTGTACGAGGTCGCCGGATCGAAGCCGCTCTCGAACTCCGCCATCTTGGAGACCAGACCGACATAGAAAGCGGCGCGCTCCGTCCAATCCTGCTGGGCGAAGTTCGGACAAAAGGCGCCGACATCCTGCGGCTCGGCGATCAGGAGATCGTCGCCCAGCTCATCGAGCGCCTCGAGCACATAGCCCGTCCACTCCGAGCCTTCGGGTAGATGCCGCCACGCGGCGGCGTCTTCTGCCGAACGCGCATCGCCGATCTCGGCGCAGGCCGCGACGCACAGCGCGGCCGCGAAGGCGAGCAGCGCGGCCCAAGCCTGCGGCATCAGCGCGCGCGCCTCAGCGCCGGCTGAGGCCGGCCGCGACGCTCGGGCGGTCGAGGCAGCCGAAGCCGTAATGGCGCAGCCAGCGCAGATCGCTCTCAAAGAACGCGCGCAGATCCGGGATGCCGTATTTCAGCATCGCGATCCGGTCGATGCCGATGCCGAAGGCCCAGCCCTGCCATTCGTCAGGATCGACGCCGCACGCCGCGAGCACTTTCGGATGCACCATGCCCGAGCCGAGGATCTCGAGCCAATCCTCGCAACCATCCTCTTTCGAGCCGATCTTCAGCCCACCGCCTTTGAACGAACAGCGGATGTCCACCTCCGCGCTCGGCTCGGTGAACGGGAAGTGGCTCGCGCGGAAGCGCAGCTCGACGCCGTCGACCTCGAAGAAGGCGCGGCAGAACTCCTCCAGCGTCCATTTGAGGTTCGCCATCGAGATGTCCTTGTCGATGGCCATGCCCTCGACCTGATGGAACATCGGCGTATGCGTCTGATCGTAATCGGCGCGGTAGACGCGGCCCGGCGCGATGAAGCGGATCGGCGCGCCCTCCGCCGTCAGCGTGCGGATCTGCACCGGCGAAGTGTGCGTGCGCAGCACATGACGCGTCCCATCCGGCTTCGGCGCCATGTAGAACGTGTCCATTTCCGTCCGCGCCGGATGCTCTTTGGCGATGTTCAGCGCATCGAAATTATAGAAGTCCGTCTCGATATGCGGGCCTTCCTTCAGCGCGAAGCCGAGATCCGCAAAGATGGCGACGACCTCTTCGGTCACTTGGCTGACCGGATGCAGAGAGCCTTCGCCGAACGGCGCTTGCTGCGGCCGGGGCCGAAGCGTCACATCCTTCCACTCGGCGGCGAGCCGCTCATTCAGCGCCGCATCCGCCAGCGCCTCCTTCCGCGCGCCGATCGCGCCATGCACCGCGTCTTTGACCTGATTGATCGCGGCGCCGCGGGTTTTGCGCTCCTCCGCGCTCATCTTGCCGACATCGCGCAGCAAGAGCGAGATCGCGCCCTTCTTGCCGAGCGCGGCGACGCGCACCTCTTCGAGCGCCGCTTCATCGCCCGCGCCGTCGACCGCGCCGAGCCACCGCGCCTGAAGCGCGCCGAGATCCGCGTCGCCTGCTCCCTGATCGCCGCTCATCGCGTCCTCATCTTCGCCGCCCCGGAACACTCACGCATGATGACGGGACATGAAAAAGCCCGCCGCGACGCCCGCGTTTCGGGGTCAGCGACGGGCCTAACCGCCGCGCCGGCCGCGCGCAAGCGGCGGCGACGCTGAAGGGCCGCTTACGCCGCTTGAGCGCGCGCAGCCTCCGCTTTCGCCAGCGCGTCCTTGGCGACAGCCACGATCGCGGCGAAGGCCTCAGGCTCGCGAATGGCGAGATCGGACAGCACTTTTCGATCCACCTCGATTTCCGCCTTATTCAGCCCGTCGATCAGGCGCGAATAGGTCAAATCCGGATCGATGGCGCGCACGCCGGCGTTGATCCGCTGGATCCAGAGCGCGCGGAAGGTGCGCTTCCGGGTTTTGCGGTCGCGCGTCTGATATTGCAGCGCGCGCTCAACCGCCTGTTTGGCGACGCGGAAGACGTTCTTGCGGCGGCCGTAATAGCCTTTGGCTTTGGCGATGACGCGCTTGTGACGCGCCTTTTGGACAGTGCCGCGTTTCACTCGAGACATGGGTCAGGCTCCTGATAAGGTTTAGCTGCGCGATCTTCTTTCAAGCCGGCGGTTCAAAGATCGTATGGCAAGAACTGCTTCGCGATGCGCTCATCGGGCTTCGACAGCACCATGGTGCCGCGCGCCTGGCGGATGAACTTATTGCTGCGCTTAATCATGCCATGGCGTTTGCCGGCCTGCGCGACCTTGATCCGGCCATTGGCCGTGACCTTAAAGCGCTTCTTGGCGCCTGACTTCGTCTTCATCTTGGGCATTCTCATCTCCATTATTATTCTGGAGCCCCAAAAGCCCACGAGCCGCGCGGCGCCGCCGAGGCAGCGCCGTCGGCGCAGGAGCGATGGAGCGGTCTCGCCGCCGCGGCAGCCCAACCTGGCCGGGCGACAAAGAAGCGGCGTCGTTACCGCCGAATTGGTGAAAATGCAACTTCCAGCGCCGCGCGCCGCAGAGGGCGCTCCTGCGCGGCGCGCAATCCGGTCGAGCGTGGCCTCTTTGCGTTAGATCAAGGCGAAGCAGGCCGCTTCGCTGCTTGGCTCAGCGCCATGTCAACCTTGCTAGACACCGCCCGCGCCGCGCCGCCCGCCGAGGCTCCAAAGCCCGCCCCAGCCGGCGAAGCCTCTGAATTCATCGCGCGCTACGCAGCGCTCGCGACGCCGCGCTACACGAGCTATCCGCCCGCCACGGCGTTCCACGCCGGCGTCGGCGAAGCGGACCGCCGCGCCTGGATCGCCGCGCTGCCGGCGGGATCGCGGCTCTCGCTCTATGTTCACATCCCGTTCTGCGCGTCGCTCTGCTGGTATTGCGGCTGCCACATGACGGTCGTGAACCGCCCGGAGCCGGTTGAGCGCCATTTAGCGGCGTTGATGCGCGAGATCGACGCCATCGGCGCCGTGGTTCCGGAAGAATGCGCGGTGGCGCGCGTCCATTTCGGCGGCGGCACGCCGAACAGCCTGACGCCGGAGCAGTTCGAGCGCTTGATCGGCCATCTGCGCGCGTCCTTCGACTTCGCGCCGGATGCGGAGATCGCCTCCGAGCTCGATCCGCGCACGCTGACGCCGGCGCATATCGAGGCGCTCGGCCGAGCCGGGCTCACTCGCGCCAGCCTCGGCGTGCAAGACGTCTCTGAAGACGTGCAGCGGTTGATCCAGCGGATCCAACCTTTCGAACAGGTCGAAGCCGCGGCCAGCGGCCTGCGCGCGGCGGGCGTCGCCAGCGTGAACCTTGATCTGCTCTACGGGCTTCCGGGCCAGACCGTGGCGCATGTGCGCCGCTCCGCCGAGGCGGCGATCAGCGTGAAGCCCGATCGGCTGGCGGTGTTCGGCTACGCCCATGTGCCGTGGTTCAAGAAGCATCAGCGCGCCATCGACGCGAGCAAACTGCCGGGCGGCGCGGAGCGGCTCGCCCAGGCCGACGCCGCGGCGGCGACGCTGATGGCCGCGGGCTATGAACGCATTGGGTTCGATCATTTCGCTCTGCCGCATGACGCCTTGGCGGAGGCGGCGCGCGCCGGCGCGCTGCGGCGCAATTTCCAAGGTTACACCGAAGATGATTGCTGCGCGCTGCTCGGGCTCGGCGCCTCGGCGGTGACGGCGACGCCGTCGGGCTTTTGCCAGAACCAGCCGCATATCGGCGCCTATGAGGAGACGCTCATGGCGCCCCGTATGACGGGCGCCGACACTCGAGAACAGGATGCGCCGGCCGGTCCCACCGTGCGCGGCTTAGGGCTCACCCTGACCGACCGCTTGATCGGCGCCGCGATCGAGCGGCTGCTGTGCGACTTCACCGTTGATCTCGAGGCGGTGGCCGCCGCCCATGATTTCGAGCCTGCGGTGTTCGACGGCGCGCTTGAGCGCGCGCAGGCGATCGCTCGCGACGGCTTGGTGTCGATCGAGGGGCGCCGCCTCAGCGTCACGGCGCGCGGGCGCCCTTACGCGCGCGTCGCCGCCGCCCAGCTCGACCCGGATTGGAGCCCCGAGCCAACCAAGCACAGCGTCTCGGTTTGAGACGCTATGCAACACGCCGACGCTTGATAACACTTTTCATATTCAAAGCTTTCGCCTTCTCACGGCTTTCGCCTTGAAGCAGCGTGGGATCGTACCCACCATTCGGTCTCCACGGGATTTGGCCGAGGGGACGCTGTTATGATGAAGCTTCGAACCTGGTTTCAGTGGAGCCTCCCGCGCCTGCGGCCGCGCGCCGCGCCGCGCCTCGCCGCGGGGCTGCTCGCCGCGCTCGTCTTGGCCGCGCCTCCCGCCGAGGCGGACCCTGCGGAGGCGGAGGCGACGCGTTTGTGGGACGCGATTCCTGCGATCCTCGATCGGTATGACGACGGCTCTCTGACCAAGGATCCCGAATGGCTGCAGTTTCGGGCGGACGCCGCAGCGCTTCGATCGCAGCACCCCGCGTCGCCCGAAGCGGTCAACATCCATCTCATCGCGCTCTCGATTGATGCGTTGGCGATGTTCATCAACGACCGAGCGGAAGGGCGCGCCGCCTTCGAACAGGTTCGTCTCGAGGCGCAAAGCGCTCCGCCGGATCTGACGACGCAGAGATTTCCCTATTTCCTGATGTTTTTCGGCACGCCCGCCCCAGAAGCTTGCGCGGTTGGACGCGATCTCGCGGCGCGCCATCGGCCCCCGACCGAAGGCGGTGCTGCGGAGCTCGAAATCATCGCCGATTTCTGCGAGGGGACGGCCGCAGCCGTCGACGGCGATCATGTGCGGCTTGCGCAGAAGCTGAGCGAAATGAAAGCGGGTCGTGAGACGGCCGGGGCCGCGGCGCACATCGCCGAAATGGTCGAAGAACTCACGAAATTGGCGCAATCCCAACCGGATACGCGCATCGCGCCGGCGGGGGATGCGCTCGCGCAGCTCGAGGGCGTCTTCGACGAGGCGTTCGAAGGCTACGACGCCGCCCAAGCGAACGACCCGAGCAGGGCGCGCATGGCGCGCCGCATGGTGAACGCGTTCGAACGCATCACGCCGCTCGTCCAGGCGCGTCCTGACGATCTCGCGCTCTGGCGCACGTATTTCGAGCGTTTGACCTCCGCCGCTTCGGCGATCGCCGGCCATGGCGCGGCGGCGGAAGCCGTGTCGCTGATCGAAACGTTTGAGCGGCTCGCGCCGACGCGTCCCGATGCGCTGTTTGACGAGGTGAGCGAGAGGCTGTCCGACCTCCTCCGCATCGGGTTCGACGAGCATGCGGAGCGCCGGCCTGCGACGTCAGCGCGCTTTTGCGCCGCGGCGGACCGCATTGCGGCGCGAACGATCGATCCGGCGACGCGGCGCGCGGCGCTTTTGCAAGGCCTCTCGCATCTTTGCCAAGCGCGCATCGCTTTTCGGCGCGAGGCCTGGGAGGTCGCGGCCAGAGAGCTTGGCTACGCCCTGCACCAACTGCCGGCGCGGCGCGCCGTCGACGCCGAAGCTGAACGCATGCGCCCGCACCTCCTTGCCGCGTCGTCGATCAGCGACTGGATGATGAGCGAACTCGCGACACTGGACATCGCTGTGACGCCAACGCCGCCGCCCCTCCCAAGCGCTGAGTCGGCGGAGCCGACCGCTCTGGACCTCGCTCTTGCGCGTGATCCGGCGCCGGAGGATCTCGCATCCACCGACGCGGCTGCGCGCGGGGAAGCAACTTGGCGCGAGGAAGCGACTTCGCGAGAGGAAGCGACTTCGCGAGAAGAAGCGACTTCGCGAGAAGAAGACGCGTCGCCAGCAGAAGATGCTCGGCGAGAAGAAGACAACGCCTCGCGCGATGAAGCGGCGTCCGCGGCGGACAGACCGGTCTCGAATGTGAGCGCCGCGGACGACCAAACGCGCGCCGCGGCGCCGGCGCTGACGCGCGAGGAGATCGACGCGCTGGACGCTGTGTTCGAGGATCAGCGAGAGGATGTGAAAGAGCTTTCGGCGTCCGACGCCCCGGCGGTTCTGCGCGCGGCGCTTTTGTCCTCGCGCGATATGCTAGCGCGGGCGGAACGCTTGCTCGAGGCGGATTGGTCGCCAATGCGGCACGTGCAAGTGGCGCTCTCGCATTTGCGGATCGCGCGGCTCTCGGCACGGCTCGGAGATGGGCGAACCGCCGCGACGGCCGTGGCGACGGCGATCACGGAGGCGGAGCGGTTCGACTATTTCGAATTGAACGGTCACGACGCGCGCGTGCGCGGCTTCGCCTATAACAGCGTCGAACTCGCGCTCGCCGCGGCGCCGGGTCCGGCGCGCAGCGCCTGCGCGGCGGCCGCTCGCTATCAAGACGTCGCCGCGCGGTCACACGCCCAATGGGAGCCGGGCCGACAGCTCTATCTCCAACTCTGCGCCGCCGCGGTTGTTTGGGCTGAGGAGGACGCGCGCGCGCCGGCGCTGTTGGCCGCCGCGCAAGAGCGCCGCGCCGCCGGCGGCTTCGACATCGCCGATCCGCTGCTCGACGAGACCATCGCAAGGCTCCAGCGGGCGATGGGGGCGACGCCGCAGGACGCGGACGCGCTCGAAGCGGCGAGCATAGACCGGGCCGCAACCGACGCCGACGCTCAGGCTTTCGCGCGCGACGAGACAGCTGCGTCCTCTGGCGGCGGGTTCCTCCAGCTCGGGACCGTCAGCGGCTTAAGCCGCGCAGCGGCTCCGGCGGCGCGGCGCGCGACTGAAGAGGCAGCGGCGCGTCAGGCTGCGGCGGAGCGCGAGGCCGCGGCGGAGCGCGAGGCCGCGGCGCGCGCAGCGGCGGAAACGGCCGCCGCAGCCCAGCGCGCGCTGCATCGCGCAGCGCAGACCGAATTGAAGCGCCTCGGCTACTACCGCAGCGGGATCGACGGGATCTGGGGCCCGGGGTCGCGCCGCGCGCTTGAGGCCTTTCGCCGGAGCCAGGGCGCGCAGGCGCGGCGCGGGGCGCTGACAGCGACGGAAGTCGCGGAGATGAGCGCCGCAGCGCCACCGCGGCGGGCCGCCCCTTCCCGACAACCTCAGAAGCCGCGCTGCGACGGCTTTGAGGGCTGCGAAGCGCTGGGCGCGCATTACGAGCGCCAGAACGGCGTCACAATCGCCGACAACAATGTCGAACGGCGCCGCTATCGCACCGCTTGCGATCAAGGTCATCGGCTCGGCTGCCGCTTCGCAGGGTTCTTCTTCGATCGCGATTATGAGCTCTCGTTAGAAGCTTCGAGCACGCGCGCGTTGCCGCTTTATCGACGCGGTTGCGATCTACGCGACGGCTTGAGCTGCGCCGAGGCGGCGCGTCTCCTCTATTTCGGGCTCGGCGTCGGACGCGACCGCGCGGAGGCTTGGCGGCTCGACGCGCTTGCGCGGCGCAATGGCTATAACGACTCCTATTTGCCGCGATGAGACCGCCACGCCTCGCGAGAGCATCCGCGCTTAAACATTCGTGTAACGATATCACTCTGCGTCAGCGCCGCGCATAGACTGAATAAGGCGAGGATCTTCATTAAAATCTAAGGAGCGCCGGCTAGCTTCGTCGATGCGACAGATGCTTTAGGCCGATCAAGGTAGTCTGATGCTGCGCTCCGCCGCCCCTCTTTTGCAGGCGCTCGCCGCGAGTCTGGACCAGCGCGCACCCTGGCGGCGGTTTCTTCTCGGTTTGGCGCTCATCATTACGCTGCTGTTCGGCGCGCACGTCGCCTCAACCGCCATCCTTGCCGCGACGAGCGGCGATGCGGTTGTCATCAATGAAAGCGGTCGCCAGCGCATGCTGTCGCAGCGCATCATGTTCTACGCCACGGCGCGCGCCAAAACCGATGATCCGAACGCAGAGGCCATTCTTCTCGAAGCGGTCTCCACCTTTGAGACCGCTCATCGTCGTCTGAGCACGCTGCCGGCGCTCTCGGACAAGAGCAGAGCGCTCTATTTTCGTCCGATCGACGCGCAAACACCCTCGCTCGACGATCTTGTGCGCCGCTTCGTCGAAGACGCCACGCTGGTCGCCAGCGAGGCGACGCCTGCGCATGAACAGGCGCAGGCGTTGGCGCGGATTACGGCGGTTGGTCCGCAAATCCTGCTCTCGCGATTGAATGACGTGGTCAAGCAATTTGAGATCGAAGCGCAAAAGCGCGCCCGAGATCTCTTGTTTCTACAAGTCTTCTTAATGCTCGTCGCGCTAACGATCGTGATCAAAGCGCTGTTCATGTTCGCCGCGCAAGTCGCGGCGCGGCGCGATGTGACGCGTCTTGAAGAGCAGGCCGCCGATCTCGAAGCCGCGCGCGTGGCGGAGGCGGCGAAGAACTCCGCGCTGGCGGCGCAGAAGGACGCGGCGGAACGCGAAGCGCTGCATGATCCGCTGACCGGTTTGGCCAACCGGCGCTATCTTGAGCGAGAGATGGCGCGGCGGGCGCAAACGAGCGAGGATCCCGCCCGGAGCGTCGCCGTGCTTCATATCGATCTCGATCGCTTCAAGCAGATCAACGACACTCTGGGCCACGCCGCAGGCGATTACATTCTGCGGCACGTCGCGGCGATCCTAACGGACGCCGGCGCGCCCGATGATTTCGTGGCGCGCGTCGGCGGCGACGAATTCGTGGTGCTCCGCTCAAGCGCGGGCGGGCGCGACACGCTGGAGGCGCTTGCGGCGCGGATCATCGACCGCCTCTCGCGACCGGTCGAGTTTGAGGGCGAGTATTGCCATTTCGGGGCCAGCGTCGGCATCGATGTCGGCATCGCCGCCGCAGCAGGGCCGAATATCGATCCGCACCGTCTGCTGTCGAACGCCGATATCGCGCTTTATCGTTCCAAGGAGGTGGGGCGCGGCTGCTTCACATTCTTCTGCGAAGAGTTGCGCGACGAGATCGAGACCAGCCGACGCCTGGCGGATGATCTCGCGGGAGCGGTCGCGCGGCGCGAGTTCTTCGCGGTGTATCAGCCGCAGATTTGCGCGCGGACGGGCGCTCTGCACGGCGTCGAAGCGCTGGCGCGCTGGCGGCATCCGAGCCTTGGCGAGCTTTCGCCCGCGCGCTTCATCGATGTCGCTGAGCGCCTGGGCCTGATGGCGGCGATCGACGAGCAGATCCTCGAGATGGCGCTCACGGACCTGGCCACATGGGACGCGCTCGGGCTGTCGACGCCGCGCCTGGCGGTGAACGTCTCCGCCCGCCGCCTGCGCGATCCGCTGCTGATCGAAAGCCTCGCGCGGCTTGAGCCGCCGCGCGGCCGCCTCTCCTTCGAGATCGTCGAGACCATCTTCGCCGAACGCGTCGACCAGCAGATGGGCGAGAACCTCTCTCGTCTCCGCGCTCTCGGCGTCGAGCTTGAGATCGACGACTTTGGAACCGGCCACGCCTCGCTCGCGTCGATCATCGCCTTGCAGCCGAACCGGCTGAAGATCGCGCGCGAGCTGATCGCGCCGCTGCCTGACTCGGCGCTGCACCGCAATCTCGCCCAAACGATGATGGGCGTCTCGCGCACGCTCGAAATGCCGGTGATCGCCGAAGGCGTTGAAACCGAAGCCCAAGCGGCGTTGCTGGCCGATCTCGGCTGCGACGTGCTTCAAGGCTATTACTTCGCCAAGCCGATGACGGCGGATGCGCTGATCGCGCGCGGAAGCTGCGGCGGCCTCTGGACGCCCGAAGCTGTGCTGGAGAGCGCCGCCGCCGCCGCGGCGCGCCTGACGCCGCCAGCGAAGCAGACCTAAGCGACAGGCGCGCTCACACGGCCTCCAGCCGCGCTGGAACGTGTTTGTGCAGCGGCGTTCCGAGATAGGCGTCTTTGAGATCAAGCGACGTCAGCTCGTTCGGCGCGACGCCGATCGTGGTCTCTTCGCCCCGCGCATCGGGATAGAGCAGCCCGAGCCCGTTCGGCAGCGACACCGCCCCTGGCCGCATCCGCTCATCAAGCACGACCGTCGCCACCGCCTCGCCCGCCTTTGTGACGATGCGCACCTGGCCGCCTTCGCCGACGCCCACCGCCGCCGCGTCCTTGGGATGGATCGCGAGCGATGCGACGTCGTTGCTCTTCATCCAGTTCGGATCGCGGATGATGGTGTTGGCGGTGTAGGCGCGGCGCTCGCCGGCCGCGAGAATGAACGGAAAGGCCTCGTCCCGCGCCACCAAATCCTCAAGCTCGCCGAGATCGCCGAGCGCGTCGAGCATCTCGCCCACATCCAGGCGGATCTTGCGGTCCTTATGGCCAAGCTTGGCGAAGGCCCCATCAGGATCGTCGATTGAGAAGACCATGCCGGAGCGGCCGGCGAGAATGCCTTCGAACAGCCGATCGCCAAGCGCGAGCCCGTCGCCCTCGAACCCAGCGCGCTTCACCGAGGCGGCGGCGCCTGCGGCGAAGCGCTGCGCGAGGCCCCAATAAGCCGCCGTCGCCGCCGCGCCCGCGCCATGCCGCGCGGTGAGGCTCGGGCCAAGCGTGCGATAAAGGATGTAAGGAAGCTGCGCTTTCAGGGCCGGGTTCTGAGCCACGAAGCCGAACATCGCCGGACCATAGGCCTCAAGCCCTTGCGTCGCCGCGGCCTTCAGCGGCTCGAGCGCCGCCGGATCGACAGCGCCCAGCGCCTCGACCATCCGCGCGTGGATCTCCGGCTCGGGCAGCGTGTCGCCCAGCGGCGCGAAGAGCGGCGCCCGCAGATGATGCACGTTGGCCGGCGCCTCGAAATTGAAGAAGGTCGCCTCCCATTTTTCATATTGGCTCGCCGCGGGCAGCACGTAATGCGCCTCGCGCGCCGTCTCGGTCATGGCGACATCGATCACCACCACCAGCTCGAGCGCGCGCAGCGCCTCGCGCCAGCGCGCGCTGTCGGCCATGGAATGCGCCGGGTTGCCGCTCTCGATCCAAATGGCGCGGAAACGGTCGGCGTGGTCGGTGAGAATCTCGTCCGGCGCCGCGTTGCAAGGCACAAGGCCGGAGACGATCCGCGCGCCTGTCACCGGTGAGCGTTTGGCCTCAGGTTCATAGCCGTCGTCATCGCCATCGCCGATATCGCGGAAGCTGAAGAACGGTCCGGGCAGCTGGCTGAGCGTCGCCATCGTGCCTTTGCGCCCGAAATGGCCGCAGAGCGTCATCAGCAAGAGATCGAGATAAGAGACGAGCGTCGAGTGCGGCGCCATCTGCACGCCGAGATCCTCGTAATGCGCCGCGCTTTCAGCTTCGGCGACGGCGCGGGCGGCGCGCTTGACATCCGCCGGATCGAGGCCGGCGAACTGCGCGTAGGCGTCCACCGGGATCTCCGCGAAGCGCGCCGCGACCGCTTCAACACCGCGGCTATGCGCGGCGTGCCAGTCATGCGGGATGAGATCCTCCTGCACGATATGCCCGATCATCGCCGCCAGCGCCCAGGCGTCGCGGCCGGGTTTGACCGCGAGATGGATGTCGGCCAGCTCAGCGGTCTCGGTCAGCCGCGGATCAAGCACGATCAGCGTGCGGCTGGGATCCTTCGAGATCTCGCGCAGCAGAATTCGCGCGCGTTGAAACCCGTTGGACTGCCAAGGGTTTTTGCCAGAGATCACCAGCGTTTGCGCATGGTCGAGATCGCCATGGACGTTGGCGCGGAACATGCGGCCCATCATCCAGGCGAGGCCCGTCTTCTCCTGCGCCAGGGCGTTGGTCTGGTACTTCATGCCGAGCGCCGCGGCGACCGGCCCGAAATAGGCGCCGCCCAAATGGTTGCCCTGCCCGCCGCCGCCATAGCGGAAGATCTTATCGCCGCCATGCGCGTCGCGGATCGCGCTCATCTTCGCGGCGATCTCCGCGACGGCCGTCTCCCATGAGATCGGCTCGAACCCGCCATCGGCGGTGCGCCGCAGCGGCTGCGTCAGCCGATCGCGGCCGTTCTGATAATAGTCGAGCTGCAGCGCCTTATTGCAGGTGTAGCCCTTAGAGGCCGGATGCGCCTTGTCGCCTTTGACGCGCAGAATACGGCGACCGTCCTCGCCCCCGATCTGCACCAAGACGCCGCAATTGGCGTAGCAGAGGTTGCAGGCGGTCGGCTTCCAGTCAGCCTCAGCGTTCGCTTGATTGGTCATGGTCTCGCGTCCTCCCGATGGGCCGCAGCGCCTCAGCCGAAGCCCTCTTTGAAAGCAGGCTGCCACGCGAAACCAGAGGCGGCCAGACTGACGTAGCGGCATCTCGGCGCACACCATCGGGTCAGCATTGGAAGCGCTTGACAGGGCGCGCGGGCGCTGGGCTCGGTCCAGCGCATGGAACTCGATGTCTGGCTCGCCTTCGTCGCCGCCTCGACGGCGCTCCTCATGATCCCAGGACCCACCGTCCTGCTGGTGGCGAGCTATGCTCTGGCGCAAGGGCGCAAAGTGGCGGTGAGCTGCGCCGGCGGCGTGGCGCTGGGCGATTTCATCGCCATGTCGGCCTCGCTGGCCGGGCTCGGCGCGCTGGTGCTGGCCTCGGCGACGCTGTTCACGGTGCTGAAATGGATCGGGGCGGCGTATCTAATTTATCTTGGGATTAAGCTGCTGCGCGCGCAGCCGCATGAAGGGCTGGCGGCGCCGAAAGCCGCGCCGGCGAAATCGGCGCGCCAAGTGTTCGGGCATGCGGCCGCGGTCACCGCGCTCAATCCGAAATCGATCGCGTTCTTCATCGCCTTCACGCCGCAATTCATCGATCCGTCCACGCCGCTCGGCCCGCAATTCGCGATCCTGATCGCCACCTTCGTGACGCTGGCCGCGCTGAACGCTCTGGCTTTCGCGCTTGCGGCGGACAAGCTCCGCGCCAGCATCGCCAGCCCGCGCGTCACGCAATGGCTCACCCGCCTTGGCGGCGGCGCGCTCATCGCCATGGGCGTCGCCACGGCGGCGGCGCGGCGGAGTTCGTGAGCCTGGGCGAATGCCTCACATCGTCAGGATGACCGAGCCCGCGCGGGCGCCGGAGGCGACGAGGTCATGCGCCGCGGCGCAATCGGCGAGCGGCAGGGTTTGGGCGATGCGGAACTCGAGCGCGTCGCGGTCAATCAGCTCGGAGAGGGCGGCGATTGCGGCGGCGCGCTTTTCGGCGCTCAGCAGGTAGACCAGCACCAGCTCGATCGTCACCGCTTTGAACATCAGCGGATAGAACGGGATGCTCGGCGTCATGTCTTTCGCCGATCCAAAGCTGGTGATGACGCCGCCTTCGGCGATCACCGCGGCGTTGGTCTCGGCGTTCCGGCCGAACTCGACCTCGACGATCCGGTCGATCAAAGCGCCGCCCGTCGCCTCCAGGATCTGATCTACGAGTCCTGGACTTGTGTAATCGAACACCGCCTCCGCGCCCGCCGATTTCGCAGCATCGATCCCCTCCGCGCCGCGGGCCGTGGCGAGGACCCGCGCGCCTGACGCCGTGGCGCATTGCACCGCCAAGCGGCCCACCGTCCCGGCGCCGCCGCTCACCAGCACGAACCGCCCCTCGACGGAGCCGCCGCCCAGCACCGCGTGGCAGGCTGTCAGCCCCGGAATGCCGAGGACGGCGCCCGCTTCGAAGGACAGCCGGTCCGCCAGCGGAACCGCCTGCTCCTGCGGGAGCGCGATGTATTCGGCGGCCGTCCCATAGGCGCGCCGCCATTGGCCGTTCCAGATCCACACCCGCTCGCCGATGCGCGAAGCGGCGACGCCGTCGCCCACCGCCTCGATCACGCCCGCGCCGTCGCTATGCGGAATGATCTTCGGGAAGGGCGGCTTGACGACGCCCGGCCGCCCGCCGGCGCGCGCCTTCACATCGGACGGGTTGACGCCGGAGGCGCGCAAACGCACCAGAACCTCGCCGGGGGCGGGGCGGGGCGTCGGCGGCGCCTCCAGCGCCAGCACTTCGGCCGCCGCGCCAAATCGGTCATAGGTGATCGCGCGCATCGATCCCTCCTTTATCCCGCCGCCTCGGCGGCCATCGCGCGGCCTGCGGCGCGGCCAGAAAAGATGCAACCGCCAAGGAAGGTGCCTTCGAGGCCATTGTAGCCGTGATAGCCGCCGCCGCCGAAGCCGGAGGCCTCGCCCGCGGCGTAAAGTCCCGGGATCGGCGCGCCGCCGGCGCCGAGGGCGCGAGCGTCGAGATCGGTGTGAAGACCGCCCAGCGTCTTGCGCGTCAGGATGTTGAGCTTGATCGCGACCAGCGGGCCTTTGCTCGGATCGAGGATCTTATGGGGCCTCGCCACGCGCACCAGCTTATCGCCGCGATAGCGACGCGCATTGTGGATCGCCATCACTTGCGCATCCTTGGCGTAAGGATTGTCCATCTGCAGGTCCCGCGCCTCGATCTGCGCGCGGATCCGCGCCGCATCGAGCGCCGGCGCGTTGGTGAGCTTGTTCATGCCGGCGACGAGATCTTCGAGCCGGCGCTCCACCACGAAATCCGGCCCTTTCTCGAGGAAGGCGCGCACCGCCGGCGTGCCTTTGCCGCCCAGACGGTGCTGCAGCGTCATCTTCCAGCTCTTCGCTGTCCAATCCGGGTTCTGCTCTGAGCCCGAAAGCGCGATCTCTTTGGCGGCGATGGCTTGGGTCATGATGAACCAGGAATGCTCGAAGCCGGTTTTGAGGATGCGTTTCAGCGTGCCGCGCGTGTCGTAGCCCGGAAGATACGGCGCCTCCATCCGCTCTCCGGCGGCGTCGAACCACATCGGCGAAGGGCCGGGCAGGATCCGGATGCCGTGATGCGGCCAAATCGGATCCCAGTTGCGCACGCCTTCGGTGTAGCACCACAGCCGGTCGCGGTTGATCACTTCGGCGCCCGCGCGCTCGGCGTGGCCGATCATCTCGCCATCCACATGATCGGGCACGCCGGAGATGAGGTTCGCCGGCGCCGGGCCGAGCTGCTCCTCCGACCAAGCTTCGCGAAACAGCTTGAAGTTCCCGCCGATCCCGCCTGAGGAGACAAGCGTCGCGCCGGCGCGGACGCTGAAATCGCCCACCACCTCGCGGCTGGATTTCTCGCCGCGTTGAGAGGCGGAGGGCGCCAGCACCTCCCCGCGCGCGCCGACGACGCGGCCGTTTTCGATCTCGAGATCCGTGACGCGGTGGCGGAAAGCGAAGCGAATGCGGCCCGCCTCAGCGTGGGCGCGCACGCGCGCTTCAAAGGGCTCGACGACGCCGGGCCCGGCGCCCCATGTGATGTGAAAGCGCGGCACGGAGTTGCCGTGGGAATGGGCCTGATCGCCGCCGCGCTCCGCCCAGCCGACGATGGGAAACCAGCGCATGCCGAGGGATTTCAGCCAAGGCCGCATCTCGCCCGCGGCGAAGTCGATATAGGCTTCGGCCACTTGGCGCGGCCAGTGATCCTCCGGCCGGTCGAATTGCGCCGCGCCCATCCAATCGGAGAGCGCCAGCGCCGCGCTGTCCTTGACCCCAAAGCGGCGCTGTTCGGGCGTGTCCACCATGAAGAGCCCGCCGAGCGACCAGAAGGCCTGTCCGCCGAGCGAGTTCTCGCCCTCCTGATCCAAGATCAGCACGCTGCGGCCCGCATCGGCCAGCTCATTCGCCGCCACCAGCCCCGCCAAACCGCCGCCGATCACCAGCGCGTCCGCCGTCTCCGCCATCAGGCCGCCTCCCCAAAGGATTGTCGTTGTTTCTCTTTGGGTAGGTTTTGTCGCGAATTCGCGTCATTTTCCAGAGCAGCCGCAACAGGATCGGGCCGATGCAGCGGCTGCGCAAAAATGTCGCAAATGTGGTTCAAATATGAGCAGAGCGCGCGAGCGGCGGGCTTAGAACTCGACCTCGAGCTCCTCGATCTCATCCGGCTCCGCCTCGGCCGCCGCACGCCATTCGCGCATCAGCGCCCAGTCCATCATATGCGCGCGATAGGCCTCGGACGCTTCGGTCAGCGTCACGTCGTATGTGGTGAAGCGCGTCGCCACCGGCGCGAACATCGCATCGGCCAATGTCGGCTGCCGGAACAGGAACGGGCCGCCATAGCGATCAAAGCAATCATCCCAAATCCCTTGGATCCGCTCGATGTCCGGCAGCGCGCCGGTGAAGATTTTGAACTTTTCGTAGCGCGCTTTCACATTCATCGGGAGCGCGGACCTAAGATTTTGAAATCCTGAGTGAACCTCACCTGAGATCGCGCGGCAATGCGCGCGCTCGGCCCGGTCCTTCGGCAGGATCCCGGCCTTCGGCTTCACCTCCGCCAGATACTCCGCGATGGCCAAGCTGTCCCAAACGGTGATGTCGCCATGGGTCAGCAGCGGCACCCGCATCGACGGCGCGAGCAGCAAGAGTTCCGCCCTGACGTCGGGATCGTCGAGCGGCGCCATCTCCTCCTCGAATTCGAGCCCGGCCATCCGGCAGAGCAGCCAGCCGCGCAGCGACCAGGACGAGTAATTCTTGCTCGAAAGCGTCAGGCTCGCGCGCGTCATCGGATTTCCTCTCTCTCGCTCTCTCCGCAGGGCGCACCCGCCACGCGAGAGCGCAATCCATACGCATTCAACCGTGCCGCAGCGGTTGGATGCAGCGCAATACTTATTGAACCGCATCGTCCTACACTGTCACATACCGGCTGGGATCCAGGCGATGAGGTGCGGCGGATGCTTTATCACGCTTATCAAAGCTATGCGGACGCGACGACGCCGATGCGGCTGGCCGCGCGGGCGGCGCTCGGCGTGTCCGCCTCAGTGCGCGGCGTCGCAACCGGCGCGCTGGCGGAGATCTCTCGCCGCGCAGAAGCGGGCGCCGCGCCGCGGAGTCTGCCCTACGCGCTCGACGGCGCAACGACGCCGAACACGATGGCGTTTCGGCGCCTGCACGCCGCGCTGGCGCTGATCGCCGAGACGCGGCTCACGCATAAGCGCCCGGATTTCGGGATCGAAACGGTGCGCGTCGGCAATCGCGACGCGATCGTCACCGAAGAGGTCGCGCTTGATCTACCCTTCGGCAATCTCCTGAAATTCGACAAAGACGTCGATCAGCGTCAGCCCAAAGTGTTGGTGGTGGCGCCGCTCTCAGGGCATTTCTCGACGCTGCTGCGCAACACGGTGCGCACGCTGCTGGCCGATCACGAGGTGTACATCACCGATTGGAAGAACGCCCGCGACGTGCCGATGAGCGCCGGGCGCTTCGGCTTCGATGATTATGTGAGCTATCTGATCCGCTTTCTCGAAGCGATGGGCCCGCACAGCCATATCGTCGCCGTCTGCCAGCCTTGCGTGCAAGCGCTTGTCGCCACGGCGGTGATGTCCGAGCAAAAGCACCCTGCGACGCCGCTCTCGATGACGCTGATGGCCGGGCCGATCGACACGCGCCAGCGGCCGACCACGGTGAACGAGCTGGCCACGGAGCGGTCAATCGACTGGTTCAAGGCGAACCTCCTCTCCACCGTGCCTTTCCGGTTCAAGGGCGCTGGGCGGCTGGTTTATCCTGGGTTCGTGCAGCTCCTCTCCTTCATGTCGATGAACCTGGAGCGGCATCGCAAGAGCCATGAGGATCTCTACAACCACATCGCCAATGGCGATCAGGTCAAAGCTAAGGTGATCCGCGATTTCTACGATGAATATTTCGCGGTTTTGGATCTGACGGCCGAGTTCTACATCGAAACAGTCGAGAAGGTGTTCCAGAAGGCCGAGCTCGCCACCGGCGCGCTAACATATCACGGCGCGCCGGTCGATCCCAATAAGATCCGCCGGACCTTCCTGCTGACGGTCGAGGGCGGGCGCGACGACATCTGCGCCGTCGGTCAGACCGCCGCGGCGCATGACCTTTGCGGAGCCCTCCCGCCGCATCTGCGCCGGCATCACCTGCAGGCCAATGTCGGCCATTACGGCGTGTTTTCGGGCCGGAAATGGGAAGGTCAGATTTATCCGACGGTCCGCAACGTGATCCTCTCCATGGAATGACGCGCCGTTCCAGCGCCGCGCGCGGGGCGGCGACGTGACCTCTTTGATTTCCTGATCTAAGCCTGAAGGCGGCGGCGCGGCGATGCGTCGCCGCAGAACAGACGTCGGCTCCAATCCGGCGCGATCAGGGAGGTGACGGGAATGGGCGCAAGCGGCGGCGCGTTGCCCTTTTGGGGGCCGGATCAAGAGCTCGAGTTTCATCTCTTCGAAGTGAACGATCTAGGCGGGATGCTCAGCGTCGGGGCGGCGCCGGGCCATGACCGCGAAAGCGTGACGGCGGTGATCGGCGTCGCGCGCAAGCTTTGCGAGGATGTGTTCGCTCCGCTCGCGCCAAAGATGGACGCCGAAGAGCCGCGGATGCTCGAGGGCGGCGAGGCCTGGCTGCCGGAGGGCGTGGCCGAGGCGCTCGGCGCCTTCCGCGACGCCGGCTTCTTCGCCGCCCCGTTTCCAGAGCAGGCGGGCGGGCTCGACCTGCCCTATCTCGCCCACTCCGCGGCGAGCGCCCTGTTCCAAGGCGCGAATGGCGGGCTGATGGGCTACCCGTTCCTGACCATCGCCGCGGCGAACATGCAGCTCGCGCTTGGCACGGAGGATCAGCAGCGCCGCTATATGGCGCCGATGATCGAAGGGCGGTTCTTCGGCACCATGTGCCTCTCCGAGCCGCAGGCGGGCTCGAGCCTCGCCGACATTCGCACCAAGGCCGAACCGCTGGGCGATGGAACCTATCGGATCACCGGCTCGAAGATGTGGATCTCCGGCGGCGAGCAGCCGCTTTCTGAGAACATCATCCACCATGTGCTCGCCAAGATCCCGGGAAGCCCGCCAGGCGTGAAAGGCATCTCGATGTTCATCACGCCGAAATTTCGCGTCGGCGAGGATGGCGCGCTCGGCGCCCGCAATGATGTGCGTTTGGCCGGCGTCAATCACAAGATGGGCAATCGCGGCACCATCAACACGCTGCTCTCCTTCGGCGACGAAGGCGCTTGCGTCGGCGAGCTTCTGGGCGAGGAGAATAAGGGCCTCGCCGGCATGTTCCTGATGATGAACGAAGCGCGCATCGGCGTCGGCCTCGGCGCGGCGGCGCTCGCCTATTCGGGCTATGCGGCGAGCCTCGCCTACGCCCGCGAGCGCCTGCAGGGACGGCCCATCGATGGGCGCGATCCGACGAGCCCGATGATTCCGATCATCGAACACCCTGATGTGCGCCGCATGCTGCTGCGCCAGAAGGCCTACGCCGAAGGCGCGCTCGGCCTCTGCCTGCTCTGCGCTGGGCTGGTGGACGCCCAGCGTCTTTCCAAAGACGACGCTGATGAGGCGCAGCGCCTACATCTGCTGCTCGAGATCCTGACGCCGATCGCCAAGGCCTGGAGTTCGGAAACCGGCCTCGCCGCGAACGCGGAGGCGATCCAAGTGCTCGGCGGCTATGGCTACACGCGCGATTATCCGGTGGAGCGGCTCTATCGCGACAACCGGCTGAACCCGATCCATGAAGGCGCCAACGGCATTCAAGCGCTTGATCTTTTGGGCCGCAAGGCGGTTATGGCCGACGGCGCGGCGCTGATGGCGCTGCATCGCGAGATCCAAGAGACGCTGAGCGAGGCCGAGGGCTCGACCGCCTGCGCGCCGTTCGTCAAACCGCTCAGCGACGCGCTCGGCCGCGTCGGCGCGGCGCTGAGCGCGCTCGGCCCGCGCATGGCGGCGGGCGAGGCCGGCGCCGCGCTCAGCAACGCGACGCCCTTCCTTGAGCTGGCGAGCCGCACCGTTTTCGGTTGGGTCTGGCTCCGCCAAGGGCTTGCGGCGGAGCGCGCCGCCGCCCAAGGCCGCGTCTCCGCCGCGTACGCCAAAGGCAAGCTGCAAGCCTGCCGCTATTGGATGGCGTGGGAGCTGCCGCAGACCGCCTATCTGACCGAACATTTGATCGCAGGCGAGCGATCCTGGGCCGAGATGGATGAGGCCTGGTTCTAAGCCGCGCGCCTAGAGCAGGTCATCCTGAAGCGGAATCGCAAGGGGGGATTCCTTAGGGCGCGGTTTTCTGATTCACCCTGCATGCTGGAGGAGG
>JBCBCG010000033.1:0-26169 GCA_038530925.1 Pseudomonadota bacterium | reverse complement strand
CGAGGCGCGGCGGAACGATCATTCCGTATGAACCTGCGCGCGCATCGCCGCCGAACGCGTCGCCTGGCTTGCCGGCTTGCGCGCGCCGGCGCTATCGAAGCGGCGGGGTTTAGGACGAGTGGGAAGGTCTAGAGCGATGGGGAAACGGAACGGGCGCGCGCAGGGCGCGGCGCGCTGTTCTCAGCGGCGCGCGCGTGTGCTGGCCGGGGCCGTCGCCGCGCTGATCATGAGCGTCGGCGCGGCGTCTGCGGAGGCGCTTCGGCTGATCGGACAGTATGAGCTGCCCGCGGGGTTGAGCGTCGTCGGCGTGCCTTTCGGCGGGATCTCGGCGCTCGATTACGACGCTGAGACCGGCCTCTTCCTCGCGCTCTCGGATGATCGCGGCCGGCATGGGCCGCCGCGCTTCTACACGCTGGCGCTGTCGCTGGAGACAGGCGGGATCGCCGGCGTCGACATTCGCGCGCAAACGCCGATCCGGCTGGAGGAAGGGCGCGCGCCGGAGCCTGGAGAGATCGATCCCGAAGCCATGCGGGTCGGGCCGGACGGCGCGCTTTATTGGGCGCAAGAAGGCGGCGCCGCGCGGCGGCCCACGCTTGGCGTGATGGGCCGGGACGGCGCGCAAATCGCGGCGTTCGAGCTGCCCGCTTACTATTTGCCGCCTTCCGAAGCCGAGATCGCGGCCGACGCGCCGGCCAAGGGCGTGCGCCGCAATATGGGGCCTGAGGCGCTGGCGGTGGACGCCGAGGGTCGCGTGATCCTCGGGCTTGAGCAAGCGCTTGTGCAAGATGGGCCCGCGGCCGACGTCGCGCAGGGATCGCTGGCGCGCATTCTGACGCTGTCGCCGACCAGCGGCGGGCCGGTGGCCGAGCACCTGTATCCGATCTCGCGGACGCCGGCTTTGCCGATCCCCGCGGATGGGTTCCAGACCAATGGGCTCACCGCCTTGCTGCAGCGGCCTGGGGGCGGATTCTACGCCCTGGAGCGCGCCTTCGTCGCCGGCCAAGGCGGCTTCGCGGCGATCTACAAGACCTCGTTCGAGGGCGCGACGAATGTGCTCGGCGCGGCGACGCTGGAGGGCCTCTCGCCGACGCCGATGCGCAAGGAGCTGCTCTATTCGCTGATGCCGCGCCCCGGCCTGCCGCGGATCGACAATGTCGAAGGGATGAGCTTCGGCCCAAAGATCGACGGCGCGCGCACGTTGGTGGTGATCTCGGATGACAATTTCAGCGGGCTCGAAGCGGAGTTTCGCCAAGTGACGCAGATCCTGCTCTTTGCGATCGAGGAGTAGCGCGCCGCGCGTCCGGGCGCCGTTCGCGCGCTATGTGCGGCGCCGCAATTTATAACTTCTGTGACGCGGCTCGGGCGCCGGGCGACAGCTTCTTGCGAAGTTCGCGATGCGCCGCAGCAATCGGCGCGCCGCGCCTTGCGCCGCGCGGCCAGACCGCTTCCCTTAAGGGCCGAGACAGCCGCGGGGCGCGAAGGGGAGCGCCGCCGCCGCGCCAGGGAGCCCCTCTTCATGCCGACCTCCGACAGTCAAACTCTGGTGAGCGCCGCTTGGTTGAAGGACCATCTTTCGGCGCCGGATTTGAAAGTGCTCGACGCGACCTGGCGCCTGCCGCCCACCGATCGAGACGCGCGCGCCGAGTTCGAGGAGCGGCATATCCCGGGCGCCGCGTTCTTCGATCTCGAAGGCGTCGCTGATGAGCGCTCCGGCCTGCCGCACACGGTCCCGCCGCTTGAGAAATTCGTCTCGCGCGTGCGCAAGCTCGGCGTCGGCGATGGGCATCGCATTGTGATTTACGACGCGATCGGCATGTTCTCCGCGCCGCGGGCTTGGTGGATGTTCCGCTATTTCGGCCATGCGGAGGTCGCTGTTCTCGATGGCGGTTTGCCGGCCTGGATCGAGGCGGGCGGGCCGCTTGAGGATCTGCCGACGCCGCCGCGAGACCGGCATTTCACGCCGCGCGTCAATTCGATGCTGTTGAGCGACGTCACCAATGTCAGCGAAGCGCTGAAGCTCGGCGCGGCGCAAGTGGTCGACGCGCGAAGCGCTGCGCGCTTCGCCGGAACCGAGCCGGAGCCGCGGCCGGGCATGCGGGCGGGCCATATGCCCGGCGCGCTGAACGTGCCTTACGGCGCGCTGCTGACCGAGGATGGGCGCATGAAGCCGGTCGAGGCGCTGCGCGCGGCGTTTGAGGCGGCGGGCGTCGATCTCAGCCGTCCGGTGATCACGAGCTGCGGCTCCGGCGTGACGGCTGCGGTGGCGACGCTGGCGCTGGAGCGCCTCGGCGTGCGCGCGCACAGCCTTTACGACGGTTCTTGGGCCGAATGGGGCGCGAGCGAAATGCTGCCGGTCGAGACCGGCTGATGGCGGCGAGCGACGGCGCCGAGACCTATACGGTCACCTTTCTAGAGATGACCGCGCCGCCGCGGGGCGCGCCGCCGCCGCGGCCGGCGGAGCCTCTGGCGTTGATGGCGGCGCCGGAGCCGCCGCTGCATTTCTTCATGTATCTCTACCGCACCGTCGGCGCGGATTATCAATGGACCGATCTTCTGGCTTGGGAGCCCGAGCGCTTGGCGGCGTTCGTGCAGGATCCGTTGGTGCGCCTGACGGTTCTCTACCGCGCCGGCGCGCCGGCCGGGTTCTTTCAGCTCGATCGGCGACAGCAAGGCGCGTGCGATCTGGCCTATTTCGGGCTGACGCCGGAGGCGCTCGGCCGCGGCATCGGGCCCTGGCTGCTGTGGACCGCGCTGCAGGACGCGTGGGCGACCGCGCCCGATCCGCTGCCGCCTGAGCCGGTGGAGCGGGTCACCGTGAACACCTGCACGCTGGATCATCGCTCGGCGCTCGCACTCTATCAGCGCATGGGCTTCGCGCCGATCCGGCGCGAGGAGCGGCGGTTGGGCGAGCCGGTTTGGCCGCGGCCGCGCTGAGCGTTGCGGCGGGCGCGCGGCGCTCCTCGCCGCGGGCTGTTTGTGGGAGGGCGCAATGGCGGTGGAGAGCGATTTGGCGGCGCAAGCGTGGACGATCGACGGCGTCTTCATGGGCGCCGTCGCCGAACGCTGGGCGGGCAAGCCGCCTTCGGCGATCGGCAAGCAGCCTTTCGAAGGCGCGGCGGAGGCGTCGCCGACCGGCCTCATCGGCGACGCGCAGGCGGATCTCTCCGTGCATGGCGGGCTCGAGAAGGCGATCCATCATTATCCGGCGGAGCATTACGCTCTGTGGCGCGGCGAGCTTGGCCGCGAGGATCTCAAACCCGGCGGCTTCGGCGAGAACATCTCGACCGTTGGCCTCGATGAAGAGGCGGTGAGCATCGGCGATGTGTTTCGCCTCGGCTCGGCGCTCGTGCAGGTCTCGCAAGGGCGCCAGCCTTGTTGGAAGCTCGCCGCGCACACCGAAGAGCCGCGCATGGCGTATCTCTTCCAGACCACTGGGCGAACCGGCTGGTATTACCGCGTGCTCGAGCCCGGGCGCCTCGCCGCGGGCGAGGCGATGACCCTGGTCGAGCGGCCGACGCCGGAGTGGACGGTGCGCCGCGTCACCGCGGCGCGGCTGCGGCGCGACGCCGACGCGCCGACGCTGCGCGCATTGGCGGCGCTCGAGACGCTGAACGAGGGCTGGCGCGCCGCCTTCGCCAAGATGGCCGCGGGCGATCGCGACGAGGCGACGGATCGGCGGCTGAAGGGCCTTTAAGCCGCGCGCCGCTGGGTTCGTCCGCTAGTCTTGGTGGTGATCCCGCCTAAGACACCACAGGTTGTGGGCCTATACCGCGTCAACCACCAATTTTAGCGTCGACGCCCATATTTTCGGTTGCGTTCCGCTCCTGCTGACTTCTACATCTGGGGTCGAGGAGAGAGAGCGACGCTGCATTTAGGCCTCCCGCCAGGGGCCCTTTTCCAGTTCGCCGTTCAATCCCTCGCGAGTGTAGCGAGAGAACGCGGCCGGCGCCCGCCGGCGCCGGCCGCATCCGACCAAAAACATAAAAGCGGCGCGCAGCGCCGAGCGGCTGTCATTAGGGGCGAGTGGGCAATGAAGATTGAGCGCCGGTACACCAAGGCTGGACGAGACGCATATGCGGGCATCGCGTTTCGCAAAGCGAGTTCCGAGATCAAAAATCCAAACGGGGCTCGGGTCTTCGCGCTCGACGGGTTTGAAGTGCCGGCCGGCTGGAGCCAAGTGGCGAGCGACGTGTTGGCGCAGAAGTATTTCCGCAAGGCCGGCGTCGCCGCCAAGCTGAAGCGGGTCGCCGAAGAAGGCGTGCCGGAATGGCTCTGGCGTTCGGCGCCCGATGACGCGGCGCTCGCGGCGTTGCCGAAGGAAGAGCGGTTCGGCGGTGAGAAAGACGCCCGCCAAGTGTTCGACCGGATGGCCGGCGCCTGGACCTATTGGGGCTGGAAAGGCGGCTATTTCAGCCGCGAGGCCGATGCTCGCGCGTATTTCGACGAAATGCGCTACATGCTGGCGATGCAGATGGCGGCGCCGAACTCGCCGCAATGGTTCAACACGGGTTTGCACTGGGCGTATGGCGTTGATGGGCCGAGCCAAGGTCATTTCTACGTCGACGAAGTCACCGGTAAAATGAAGAAGTCGCGTTCGGCCTATGAGCGGCCGCAGCCCCACGCATGCTTCATCCAGTCGGTGAGCGACGATCTCGTCAATGAAGGCGGGATCATGGATCTCTGGCAGCGTGAGGCGCGGCTGTTCAAATACGGCTCCGGCACCGGCGCGAATTTCTCGGATCTGCGCGCCGAAGGCGAGCCGCTTTCGGGCGGCGGGCGCTCCTCCGGACTGATGTCCTTTTTGAAGATCGGCGACCGGGCGGCGGGCGCGATCAAATCCGGCGGCACCACGCGCCGCGCGGCGAAGATGGTGATCGTCGATGTCGATCACCCGGATGTGGAGGCCTTCGTCAATTGGAAGGTGCTCGAGGAGCAGAAAGTCAGCGCGCTGGTCGCCGGCTCGAAGCTGCATGAGACGCATCTGAACGACGTGCTCGCCGCGATCCGCGCCTGGGACGGCCGCGCCGAGGACGCATTCGATCCGAAAAAGAACGCCTGCCTGAAAAAAGCGATCCGCGCGGCGCGCAAATCCAAGATCCCGGAGAACTCGGTGCAGCGCGCCATCGCTTATGGCCGCCAAGGTTTTGAGAGCATCGAGTTCCCAACCTACGACACGGATTGGGACAGCGAGGCCTATCTCACCGTATCCGGCCAGAACTCGAACAACTCCGTGCGCGTGACGGACGCGTTCTTCGACGCCGTCGCGGCGGACGCCGCCTGGCCGCTGAAGCGCCGCACGGACGGCGTGGTCGCCAAGACCGTGCAAGCGCGCGAGCTTTGGGAGCAAATCGGCCATGCGGCCTGGGCGTCGGCTGATCCGGGCCTGCAGTTCCACGACACGATCAACGCGTGGAACACTTGCCCGAACAGCGGCCAGATCCGAGCCTCGAACCCATGCTCGGAGTACATGTTCCTCGACGACACCGCTTGTAATCTCGCCTCGCTCAACCTCCTCGCCTTCCGCCGCGAGGATCGGAGCTTCGATGTGGCCGGCTATCTGCACGCCTGCAGGCTCTGGACGCTGACGCTCGAGATCTCGGTTACGATGGCGCAGTTCCCGTCGAAAGCGATCGCGCAAGGCTCTTACGACTTCCGCACGCTCGGGCTCGGCTTCGCCAATATCGGCGGGCTCTTGATGTCGAACGGCTTCAGCTATGATAGCGATGAAGGCCGCGCGCTCTGCGGCGCGCTCTCCGCGGCGCTCACCGGCGTCGCCTATCGCACCTCGGCCGAGATCGCCTCTGAACTCGGGCCGTTCCCGGGCTACGCCAAGAACCGCGATGCGATGCTGCGCGTGATCCGCAACCACGCCCGCGCCGCACGCGGCGAAGGGCGGGGCTATGAAGACCTCGCCGTGGCGCCGCGCCCGCTCGACCATGCGCGCTGCCCGGATCCGGCGCTGGCCGCAGCCGCCGCCGCCGCCTGGGATGCGGCGCTGGCGCTGGGCGAGACGCATGGCTATCGCAACGCGCAAGCGAGCGTGATCGCGCCGACCGGCACGATCGGCCTGGTGATGGATTGCGACACCACCGGCGTCGAGCCCGATTTCGCGCTGGTGAAATTCAAGAAGCTCGCCGGCGGCGGCTATTTCAAGATCATCAACCGCTCCGTGCCGCGCGCGCTGGAGGCGCTCGGCTATGGCGAGCTCGAGATCAAAGCGATCGTCGATTACGCGGTGGGCCATGGCTCGCTGAAAGGCGCGCCTGGCGTCGATCATGCGGCGCTGGAGGCGAAGGGCTTTGGGCCCGAGCAGCTTGCTCTGGTTGAAGAGAAGCTCGCCGAAGCCTTCGACATTCGCTTCGTCTTCAACCGCTGGACCTTGGGCGACGCTTTCTGCACGGAGACGCTCGGCGTCGCGCCGGAGGCGCTTGAGAGCCCGGATTTCGATCTTCTCAAAGAGATCGGCTTCAGCCGCGACGCGATCGAGCAGGCGAACACCTACGTCTGCGGATCGATGACGTTGGAAGGCGCGCCCTTCCTGAAGGATGAACATCTGCCGGTGTTCGATTGCGCCAATCCCTGCGGCAAGATCGGCAAGCGCTATCTGTCGGTCGATGCGCATATCGAGATGATGGCGGCGGCGCAGCCCTTCATCTCGGGCGCGATCTCCAAGACGATCAACATGCCGAACGCGGCGACGATCGAGGATTGTCAGAACGCTTATCTGAAATCCTGGCGTCTCGGCCTGAAAGCGAACGCGCTCTATCGGGACGGCTCAAAGCTGAGCCAGCCGCTGGCCGCGCAATTGCTCGGCGATGAGGAGGATGTCGACGATCTGATGGACGCTGTGTCGGCGGAGCGCCCTGCGGCGCTGCGCGCCGAGGCGATCGCCGAGCGGATCATCGAGAAAGTCGTGATCCGCGAAGTCGTCAAGCATGGCCGCGATAAAATGCCGGACCGGCGCAAAGGCTATACGCAAAAGGCGCTGGTCGGCGGGCATAAGGTCTATTTGCGGACCGGCGAATACCAGGATGGGCGTCTCGGCGAGATCTTCATCGACATGCATAAGGAAGGCGCCGCCTTCCGCAGCGTGATGAACAACTTCGCCATCGCGGTGTCGATCGGGCTGCAATACGGCGTGCCGCTCGAGGAGTTCGTCGACGCCTTCACCTTCACGCGATTCGAGCCCGCGGGCCTTGTGCAAGGCAACGAGACCATCAAGAACGCGACCTCCATTCTCGATTACGTGTTCCGCGAACTGGCGATCTCCTATCTAGATCGCGACGATCTCGCGCATGGCCAGCCGAGCGCGCCACGCTTCGACGAGCTGGGCGGCGGCCATCATGAAGGGCAGGAGCAGGCCGACGACAACCTGGCGGCGCTCGACAGCGAGCGGGCGCGCCCCGCGCTCGAGATGGTCAAGCAGATCAGCTCCGCGGGTTATCTGCGCAAGACCTTCCCGAACCCGTTGGTTTTGCTGAAAGGCGGCGCGAGCGAGGCGGCGCTCGGCGCGGGCGGCCAGGTCGCGATGAAAGAGCCGGTGAAAGCCGCGGCCGCGGCGGGCGATTGGGGCGGCGCCGAGGCGGCGATGGACGCGGGCGCGACGGTGCTGGAGCGGCGGGCGCAAGCCAAGATCCGCGGCTATGAAGGCGACAGCTGCGGCGAATGTGGGAACTTCACACTCGTCCGCAATGGGACATGCCTTAAATGCGACACTTGCGGCGCAACCTCTGGTTGTTCATGACGGTCGTGCAAAGGTGATCGAAAAATGGGCGCTCCGCGGACCAAGCGGGGCGCCGCATCCTCGGGGAGGGGGATCATGCTGGAGCCGCATTTCGCATCTGATCCTGACGACCCGCCGCCCGCGGTGCGCGAACAGGCGATTTGGCGGATGATGAACCATTCGGTCGCGGTGCTGGGCGAAGCGCGCAGCGCGACCTCGCCCTTTCCAGCGGCGGGCGTGTTCGTCAACGTCGGCGACCGCCGGCTCTTGATGACGACGCGGCGCGCGGCGAAGGCGATGCGCGCGGCGCAATGGGTCTGGCTCGCGCCGCAAGGTCGCCTCACCGCGTTTCGGCTCGAGCCGAGCGCTTGGCGCGTGGTCGATGCGCTCGACGCCGCGGCTTCCGGCGCGGCGCCGACATCGCTGCTGGCGCGGATCGGCGCGGCGGCCGAGCGCTCGGCGGGCGGCGCGACGGAGACGGCGGCGATCGAGCTGAACCCTGGCTTGGTGAGAGCCAAATTGTCGGATGCGTCGTTCTTGCGGCTCGATGATCATGTGGAGCGGATGCGGGCGGCGTCGGCGCCAGGCGTGGTCGAGCTTTACTGGATCACGGGCGCTGCGCGCTCGGATGCGGGCAAGCGGCCCGCGCCACGCTCGATCCAAGATGCGCTCAGGCCCGATGGCGCGCCGCGGATCGATTGGTGGGCGCGGCTTGGCGCCTGGGAAGACGGGCCTGAGACCGCTGCGCGCGACGCGATCCGGATCCGCGTCAACCGCTGGCCGGATCCCCATGTGGCGGCGCCGTTCGAATGCGGTCCGCCCGCGCTCAGCTTGACCGGGCTCGCCGGAGCTGGGCTCTGGCGGTGGTCGCCTGAGCGCCATCCGCGCAGCGGCCGATGGGGCGTCGGCCTTTTGACGCTTGCAGGGCTCGGGGCGGGGCTGGGAGCTGGCCCCGGCGAGCGCGCAGAGGCCGTGTCTGAGGAGCGCGCCGTACGGGACGACGACGCCTTGGCCGGCGTGACCACGGTGCGGTGCCATAGCTGGCGCGATATGAGCCGCGCCGTCGGCGCGCCCAGCGTTCCCGCCGCGGTGGAGAGACGCGTGTTAACCAATTCTTAACGTCGGTAAATATACCGTCGCCAAGACGAAGGAACAGGCCGTCGAGCAGAGCAAGAAACCTATCCATAAGGGCCTGATATAATCCTGAGCCGCCTCCGAGTAGGGAGCGGCTCTTTTTTTTGTATGCAGCCGCCATAAATTTCGTCGCCAGTGTCGAAAGATCGGCTTATCTGAAACCCACCCAACATTTTCGGCATCCATGCTTCGCCGCGACATCTCAGGCGCGAACAGTGTTCACTTTGCTCGACACTGTTCATGAATCTCACTAATCCGTCTCAAGGAGACATGAGACTTATGTGTCAGCGGTTCGGTTTCAGCACCAAAACCGAGGGCGCTTTGATTTCCAAATGTGATTAAAACTGCTTCACAGCGTTCAACCATAGCCTGAAACGCTAGGCCGCTTGGTCGTTTCGGCGCGGTCCGCTGTGAATATGGGTGCGTCGAGACAGACGAGGCGGCGCGATGAATGCGCTTCGCGCGACGCTGAGCGCTTAGGACGTTCATGCTGCCGATAAGACGCATACCGTGCTTGGCGATGACGTTGAACTGCGTCGGTGGTCTCTTGAAGAAGCAGCTGCCGCCTCTTCTTTGATAACCCACCCGGTCTCGCGGCGGCCGACCGCCCTGTGCGAAAGGCGGTTCCCAACGAGCTGCGGCTTAGCGTCGCCATAACCGAGCGATCGGCGGGTTTCTTTTATCCTGTCGGCAACGCGTCCAGGCGTTTGGCGAGTTCGAGGTCGAGTTCGCTCAGGCCGCCGACGTCATGCGTCGCCAGCGTCACTTCCACGCGATTGTAGACGTTGAACCATTCGGGATGGTGGTTGAGCGTCTCGGCGTGGATGGCGGCGCGCGTCATCCAGCCGAAGGCTTCGATGAAGGAGGCGAAGCGGTAGGTTTTGCTCACCGCCTCGCGGCCGTCGACGAGGCTCCAGCCCGCCTCGCCCAAGGCGCGAAGGGCTTCGTCGCGCGCCGCGCCGTCTAGTTTCACCGCCGCCATCCCTGTCTCCTTCTTTTGGTCAAAAGCCGCCGCGCCGGGAGCGCTTTCACTCGCCTGCGCATTTCTTGAACGGCGTGCGTTCGGAAAGATAGGCGATCTCTTCAGCGACCGCCGCGCGCTCCTGGCGCAGATAGCGGGAGACCGCCGCGCGGAAGGAGGGCTCGGCGATCCAATGCAGGCTGTAGGTCGGCTTCGGCGCATAGCCGCGGGCGAGCTTATGCGCGCCTTGGGCGCCCGCCTCGACGCGGGAGAGCCCCAGCTCGATGGCGGCGTCGATCGCCTGATAGTAACAGGCCTCGAAATGCAGGAAGGGATGATCCTCCTCGCAGCCCCAATACCGGCCGTAAAGCGCGTCGCGCCCGATGAAATTCAGCGCGCCCGCGATCCAGCGCCCTTCGCGCCGGCACATCACCAGGAGCATGTCCTCGCGCAAATCGCGCTGAGCGATGTCGAAGAAGGCGCGCGTCAGGTAAGGCTGGCCCCATTTGCGCATCCCGGTGTCTTGGTAGAAGCGCCAGAAAGCCTCCCAATGCGCCGGCTCGATCGCCTCGCCCGTGAGGCGGAGGATCTCAACGCCGCTCTCGAGAGCCTTTTCGCGCTCTTTACGCAGCTGTTTGCGCTTGCGGGAGGCGAGACTTTCGAGAAACGCGTCGAAGGAGGCGTAGCCGGCGTTCTGCCAATGGAACTGCTGGTCTTGCCGGCGCAGCATCGCGCCGCCATCGCCGGTGTCGCCGCCCTCGGGCGCGCCGAGCCGGCGCCATTCGCCTTCGGTGCAGAAGGTGGCGTGGAGCGAGGAGAGCCCGTTCTCCGCGCAAATGCGGCAGGCGCCGCGCGCCAGCGCCGCCTCGATTCTCTCCTCGGAGAGATCAAGATCGCGCCGCGCCAGAAAGCGCCGGCCGCTCGCCGGCGTGAACGGCACCGAGGCTTGCAGCTTTGGATAGTAGCGCCCGCCCGCGCGCATGAAGGCTTCGGCCCAGCCATGGTCGAACACATACTCGCCTTGGCTGTGTCCCTTCACGTAAAGCGGCGCGACGCCGATGATGTCGTCCTCGCGCTCAAGCACGAGATGATGCGGCGCCCATCCCGTTTTCGCGCTCGCCGAGCCGCTCTCCTCAAGCGCGGCGAGAAACCGGTGGGTGAGGAACGGGTTCTCCGGGCGGCCCGCGCCGTCGGCGCCGGCGCAGCGGTCCCAGGCCGCGGGATCGATGTCGCGAATGTCGCGCACCAGGCGGAGCGAGGCTTCTGCGGCGGGCGCGGCGCTGTCGTCGGACGTCATGAGGGCTCCTGGCGAAGCGGATCCGGGCGCTGCGGGCGCATGCTGCTTACGTAGGCGCGGCGGCCTCGCCGCCAAGGGAGCGCGCGCAAGGCGGCGCGCGCGGCGTCAGATCTCGATCTCGAAGACGCCCTCCACTTCGACCATCACGCCGAAAGGAAGCGAGCCGCAACCGACCGCGGCGCGCGCATGGGTTCCGCGCGCGCCGAAGACCTCCGCGATCACATCGGAGGCGCCGTTCACCACTGCGGGATGCTCCGCGAAATCAGGCGCCGCGTTGACGAATCCGGTGAGTTTCACCACGCGCCGCACTCGGTCCAGATCGCCGTCGCAGGCGGCTCTCGCTTGGGCGATCAGCGCCAACGCGCAGGCGCGCGCCGCCGCGGCGCCCGCGGAGACATCTCGATCCGCGCCGAGCTTGCCGGTCATCAGCGCGCCATCCTGCAGCGGCAACTGCCCTGAGATGAAAAGGAGCGCGCCGCTGAGCACATAAGGCGTGTAATTCGCCGCGGGCGCCGGCGCGCCGGGAAGCTCGATCCCCAGAGCCGCAAGTTTCGTCTCCACACGCCCGGCCATCGACCTCTCCTTGCGCATCACCGCCGCAACGCGCGATAGGCTATCGCGACGCGGCGCCGCTGGCCATGTTGGATGTCCTGCCGGCGCGTTCGAACGCCTCGGCTGAGAGGCGCGGGATGAACACGCTGTCGAATGAGAGGAGCGCAGCGATGCGATTTGGAAACGGCGCGTCGGGCATCCGGCGCTTGGTCGCGGCGGGCGCCGCCTGTGCGGCTCTGATGGCCGCGCCGGCCTCGGCTCAGTCTGAAGCGGAGACGGCGCAGCGACCGCCGATCGCCGCCTATCAGCTCGATGATGCGGAGATGAACGCCGCGATCGACAAGGCGCGCCGGACATTGCCGCGCTTCGTTTCGATCCATCAATCGCGCAATGAGGCGCCGGAAGACCTCGAGTTCTTGGCGCTGGTCGCCGCAGAAAGCGCGCCAGGCGAGTTCGAGTATCGCTGGCTGACCGACGTGAAGCTTGCGCCCGACGCCATCACAGGCGTCTTCAGCGAAGATGGCGCGCCGTTCGCCAAAGGCGAGAGCTATCGCGCGGAGCCTGACATGATCGCCGATTGGATGATCAAGACCGAGAGCGGCGCCGTCATCGGCGGCTACACGCTGCGCGTGCTCGTCTCGCGCTCGGATGCGGAGACGCAGGCGCTGCATGAGGGTCGCTTTTTGGATTAGGAGCGATTTGGGGCGCGCGGCCTTTGACGCTCGTATGTGGGGGATCGGACGATGATGATGCGGGACTTTTTAGCGCGCGGCGCGGCGGCTTTGGCGCTGGCGTCGGCTGTGGCGGCGCCGCTTTCGGAGGCGCGGGCGGTCGAGCCGCGGGAAGGCTGGGCCGTCGCTGCAAGCGAGAAATCCTACGCGGCGCTGCTGACGGACCTGAAAGCCGCGGTGAAGGCCGAGAAGATGGGGCTCGTCACCGAAGCGGGCCCGACTGAGGCGGTGAAGGCCAAGCTTGGCGTCGAGATCCCGGGAAACCGCGTCATCGGCGTCTTTCGCCCTGATTTCGCGCGGCGCGCGCTTGAGGCGTCCGAGGCGGCGATGATCGAAGCGCCGATCCGTTTTTACGTGACGGAGCATGAGGATGGCGGCGCGACGTTGTCCTACAAGACGCCGTCTTACGTCTTCGCGCCGTATCTCGATGAAGGCGGCGAGGCGCTTGGCCAAGTGGCCACGGAACTCGACGCTATCTTCGCCGCGATCGCGGAGCGGGCGCTGCAATAGCGCGCGCGGCGCTGGTCGCCTGCTGAGGCTTGCGCGCCGCGCGCCGTTTCGCGCCTTCGCGCCAAGCGCTTGGGATGGGGGCGTTCGCTGCGCCGCGCGGCCTCTCGCAGGCTCTGCGCGCGAGGCTTGAGGCAGGTCGCGGCGCGTCTAGCGCTGCGACGAAATTGCGCAATTGGAACCAGGATTTAATCAATTTCCGATATCCCTTGAGCTGGCTTTAAAAAGCGCTCTGGGGCGTCCTCTATGAGTAGTCGTTATGGCTTAGCGAAGGCGACATTATTCACCTTCTTCGCCTCTGCGCTTGCGTCGATTGGCTTTTTTATTGTTTCGACAATGGAGTTTTCGCGCATCAAGAGTGAACAGCGCGACCTCCTTATCGACATGACGAATTCATTTGTCGCAGTCTACGCCGACAATCGGCATCCAGACACTGCGGTGCCTGCGACCTTTCGCAGACAAGGCGTCGAACACTTCTCCGACACGCTCGCCTCGAACGAATCGGCGATCTCTTCCGTGAGACTACCTGGCGTGCCCGGGCTCGAAATCTCCGTCAAAGAGGCGGATCAGCGGCTGGCGGACAAGATCGCGGCGATGGCGCGCTCCGACGCGCCTGTTTCGCTTGAAGAGCATCAATTCGAGGATGGCCGCTTCATCGCGCGGACCATGTCGCCCTCGATTGCGAATTCCGAAGGATGCGTGAGCTGCCATAACGACATTCTCGGCGCTGAGATCTATGAGATCGGCGATGTGATGGGCGCCTTCGTCGTTGAAAGCGATCTCACCAATCAAACGGTCAAAAATCTCGTCTATAGCCTCGCCGTGTTCGTTGTGACGGCGTTTCTCATCACGCTCTTCGTCATGAGAGAGCGCGGGCGCATGTCCGAAGTCGTCGAAGGCCTCAAAGCGCGCGTTCTCTTGGAGCGAGAGAAGGCCGAAGCGGAGGCGAACGCGCATTTTCATGCGCGCCACGACACGCTCACGAAGCTCTCGAACCGCGCCGTTTTTATGGAGCGCATCGACCGGGCGATGGCCTCAGGCGCGCGCGACGACATGATCATCGCGCTGATCGATTTGGACGATTTCAAGATCGTCAACGACAGCATGGGGCATGACGCGGGCGATGCGCTGCTGGTGGCCCTCGGCGCGCGGCTCGCAGCGATCGCGGAGGCGGCCGGCGGGCTTGCGGCGCGTCTCGGAGGCGATGAGTTCGCGCTCTTCTGCCGGGCGTCAGGCGGCGGCGCGCGGTCGGAACAGTCGCTTGAGCGCGTTATTTTAGAGCGGGCGTCGGCGCGGGTTGATCATGGCGGGCTCGATATTCGCCCATCGATTTCCGTCGGTCTGGCGCGCTTCGCCGCGGCCGCGACGTCGGAAGAGCTGTTGAAGGCGGCGGATGCGGCGCTCTATCGGGCCAAGGAATTGGGCAAAGGCCGCGTCCAGTGGTTCGACGCCTCGATCCGGGTGCGGATGGAGCGCCGCGCGCAGTTGGCGCTGGCGTTGCCGGACGCCTTGGCCAAAGGGGCGGTTCGGGCGGTGTTTCAGCCGCAAGTCGCGCTCGACAGCGGCCGCTTGATGGGGTTCGAGGCGCTCGCTCGGTGGGAGCACGAAGGCGAGCCGGTGCCGCCCACCGAGTTCGTCTCTATCGCCGAAGAGCGCGGCTTGGTCGCGGAACTCGATTTGCACGTGCTTCGCAGCGCGCTCGCATTCGCCGCGGGCGCAACCTCCGATACGGCGCTCCCTGTCGCCATCAGCGCGAATCTCTCTGCGAAAACACTGTTGGCGCCGCGTCTTTCCGCGGCGATCCTGCGGATGCTGGCCGAAGCGCGGTGGGATCCGCGCCGGCTGACGCTGGAGATCACCGAGACGCGCATGATCAAGAACCTTGATCACGCGATCGCCGCGCTGCGGCCGTTGCGCGAGCGCGGCGTGCGGATCTCGCTAGATGATTTCGGGACGGGCTTCTCTTCGCTCAGCTATCTGCGGCATCTGCCCGTAGACGAGTTGAAGATCGACAAGAGCTTCGTGACCGGGATCGAGCATGACGAGGAGAGCTTCGCCGTGTTGAAGGGCGTGCTCGACCTCGCGCTGGGGCTTGGGAAAAGCGTCGTTGTCGAGGGGATCGAAACCGCACGGCAACTGGAGATGATCAGAGCGTTCGAAGTTTCGGTGGGGCAGGGCTTCTATATCGCCAAACCTCTCGAAGCGGTGGAGGCGGCCGCGCTGACGAAGACCGCGCAGACGCGCTTGATCGACCCAAGGCCCTATGAGGTCGACGTGGCGTCTTAGGCCCCACGACGTGGCGTCTAAGGCCCAACGACGTGGCGTCTTAGGTCACACAGGGCGCGTTTGGCGCGCCGGCGCTTGTCGAACACGCCGAACCTTGACGCGTCGCCGCGATGCTCAGGCGTAAAGCGCGCTGAGCTCGCTCACAATCGCGTCACTCCTTCGGCTCCTCTTTCTTTTCGGGCTCTGGCTCCACAGATTTCGGCTTCTTCGGCACGACCAGAACGATGCGCTTCATGCCGTGGCATGTTCGGCAAAGCCCCGGATTGGTGAAGCACCAATCGCACCCGACGCCGCCGCACATCTCGCATTTGCCTGTGCCAAAGCAGATCACGCACTCCGTCTCCGCGTAGATCAGCTCCATGCCCGGCGGATATTCTTCAGCGGCGACCACCGGATACGGGCTGTCCGCTGGAGCGGGGATGATGACGCCGCGATCGTTTTGAGGCGTGGTCTCCGGCGTGTTGGTCGGATCCGGCTGCGGATCGGCGAAGGCGGTCGGCCGCGCGCCGCTCGGCGTCGGCGTGGGTCTCGGCGCCGGCCCGGCGCTGAGGCCGGCCGAGGGGCGCGGCGCGGTTGAGCCCGCGCGCAGCCCGCTGATCCGATCCGAAAGGGATTTGCGGCCGGCGTCGATCTCGCCGCGAAGCTCCGCGCGCAGGCGGTCCGCCGCGCTTCGGGCCGAGCCGAGCCCGGCGCTCGACCCGGCGGGCGCCGCAGCCTGCGGCGCAGGCCGGCCGAACACCGCGCTGGGCGCGTTGGCGGAAGGCGCGCGCGGCGCGCCCGCGCCCCGCGACGCAGCCGGCTCTTGCACGAAAGCGCCGGGGCGAGAGATGCGGAAACTCTGGGCCGGCTCCATATCCGACAGCGTCCAGAACTGCTCGGCCGGCGCGCAATGCTCAAGATCCTCGAACGCGACGGTGGCGTAGCCGCCATCGCCCCAGCTCGGGCCCCAGCTGTTGCGGAGAACGAAGCGGCGGGACGGCAAATCATAGCCGACGAGCAGCATCGCATGGCCGAAATTCGGTTTGTTCGCGCGCTCGGCGGCGGTGGTGATCGGCATCACGCCGCTCTGCGCCGCCTCGTCGTAGCAGCGCTTCGGCAGATTGACGCCAAAGGCGACAGGCAGCCCGGCCGCCAGCGCGCGCACCGCCCCGTCGACGCCGCCCGCCCGCGCATATTGCAGGGCTTCTTGCCCCATCGCGTCTTTGTACGCCTCCATCGGCGGATGGACGTTCAGGCGCGACAGGTCATAGGGCCAGAGCGCGGCGCGGCAGGCTCCGAAGGCGAGCGCCGCGGCCATCGCATGCGGGATGGTCGCGCCCATATCCATGACGAAGGTGCCGTTCAGCCGGCGCGTGTTGAAGTAGACGAAGAGCCGGCTGAGATCGGTCGTCCGCCCATCGCGCTTGGCGAGATGATACTCCATTGCGCCGACCACCGCGTTGGCGGTGCAGCTGTTGCTGCGGCCCTGATCCTCCACTGCGGTGCAATGGGGCCTGAGATCGACGCTTTTCGGAAGGCTCTGATCGCTGAGCAGCGGCGCTTGAGAGGCGAATTTCATACTCGGCGCCGTGTCTGGCGTGGTCGAAAAGAGGCATCCTTGCAGGCTGTTGCCCTTCCACTCCTCCATCGCGCCCTCCGCTTCGTCGCCGCGCGTCTGTCGCCTCGGCCGCCGATGGAGGATCGACGAGGCGACCGGGCGGGCGCAAGCCCGTAGAAGCGCGTCCAGGCGCTGACGCGCTGATTGATCGTTAAAATCGGAGGCGCGCCGCGTCGTCATGCGCGAAGATCGCTGGATCGCGCTTCGCCGACGCCGCGCGCGGCGGCGCCTGTCTCGCGCGCGGCGCGCCGGTCCGCGTTACGACTCGCCCGGATCGGTGTGGAAGTGGATCCTAATCCGATCGTTCTCCGCCGCGACCACATCGGCGCGGCATTGCTCGAGCGCGACCTCGAGCCCGGTGCTCTCCTGCGGCGTGAACACCAGCGCGGTGATCACGCCGGCGGCGAACATCAATAATGTGCGATGCATCTGCGCCCTCTCCCTCCTGAGGTCCTCTCGCATCGCCGGCCGTTCCGCCGTTGATCCGCGCGGCTCCTTCCCGAACCGATGCGGCGCGATGCGATGAGGGGGCGAGCCGTCTCCCGTCGGTCTCGCCGCGTTCCGTTCGGCCTGGTCCTGCGCCAGGCGCGTCTCTGCAACCAGCGGTGCTTCCGCCTGCGCGGCAGTTATGGGGCGCGGCGGCTCGGGTCAAGGGACGCGCCGCTGCGCTGCAGCAATCGTGATCGTCGCTCGCAAGTCGGCGTCTCGCGGGATCTTCGGCGATCTCAAAGCGTAAGCCGGGCGAAGCGGCGACCGCCGCGGCGGCGATCGGGCGCGCGAGAGAGGCCGCGGCGCGGCGCGGCCTCAACCTGATTTCGCCTGTCGGCGGCTCGGCTTTTCCGTTGCCGCTCCGCCCGCCGGCGCCTAGAGAGAGGATCAGGGCCGCGGCGTAACGTCGCAGAGCGGCCGCGCTGGGATGGAACGCGGACGGAGCGATGGCGAACGAAGCGATGACGATCGACGCGGCGCTGAAGGCGCGGATCTCGATTCGCGCCTTCACGAGCGCGCCGGTCGCCGAAGAGACGGTCGCCGAGATCCTCGAGATCGCGCGGTTCGCGCCGTCGGGCGGCAATCTCCAGCCTTGGAAGGTGATCGCCGTCGCCGGCGCGGCGCGCGAGGCGGTGATCGCGCTCGGGCTCAAGACCGTGCAGGCCAACCCGCTCGGCGAGGCGGAGGAGCGTCCGATCTATCCCAAGCCGCTCGGCGAGCCGTATCGCACGCGGCGCTATG
Organism: Pseudomonadota bacterium; assembly: GCA_038530925.1. Lineage (GTDB taxonomy): Bacteria > Pseudomonadota > Alphaproteobacteria > Rhodobacterales > Rhodobacteraceae > JALEGB01. Next base: position 8,151 of record JBCBCG010000033.1, on the reverse strand, counting down.
AGATCGGCGAGGCCATGTATGAAAAGCTCGGCGTCGCGCGCGACGACAAAGCGGCGCGGTTGCTGTGGCTGAGCGAGAATTACCGGTTTTTCGGCGCGCCGGTTGGGCTCTTCTTCGTGATCGACCGCAGCATGGGTCATGGGCAATGGGCGCATCTCGGCATGTTCATGCAGTCGATCGCGTTGGCCGCCGCCGCGCGCGGGCTGGGAACCTGCATGCAGGAGGCTTGGGCGATGGCGCGCAAGAGCTTGCACGCCCATTTCTCTCTGCCCGAAAATGAGATCCTCTATTGCGGCATGGCGCTTGGCCATCCGGATTGGGCGGCGCCGGTGAACAGCCTGCGCTCGGAGCGCGCCGCCTTGGCGGAGATCGCGACGTTCCAGGGCTTTTAAATCCCAAAGAGGGGGGAGGGTTCATGGGACCGCTCGCGGGGCTCAAAATCATCGAGATCGTCGGCATCGGGCCGGGCCCCTTCGCGGGCATGCTGCTCGCGGATATGGGCGCGGAGGTGATCGCGGTGACGCGGCCGAAAGGCGTGGCGCTGGGCGACTTGCCGAAAGACGCCAGCTTTCGCGGCAAAACGCGCCATCCGCTGGATCTCAAATCCGCAGAGGGCCGCGCCGCCTTGCTCGAACTCGCGGCGGACGCTGACGCGTTGATCGAAGGGAACCGGCCGGGCGTGATGGAGCGGCTCGGGCTTGGGCCTGAGGAGCTGGCCGCGCGCAACAAGCGGCTCGTCTATGGGCGGATGACCGGCTGGGGCCAAGAGGGACCGCTCGCGCAGGCGGCGGGGCATGACCTCAATTACGCGGCGCTGGCGGGCGCGATCCATCCGCTGGGCGCGGCGGATGCGCCGCCGACGCCGCCGCTGAACCTCGTCGCCGATTACGGCGGCGGGGCGATGTTTCTGGCCTTCGGCGTCGTCTGCGCGATGCTCGAAGCGCAGCGCTCAGGTCAAGGCCAAGTGGTCGACGCGGCGATGGTCGACGGCGCCTCGCTGATGATGACGATGTTCCATTCGCTGCGCGCGAGCGGCCTGTGGAACGAGGCGCGCGGGGCGAACTTCCTCGATGGCGGCGCGCATTTCTACGGCTGCTACCGCACGAAGGATGATCGCTTCGTCACGCTTGGCGCGATCGAGCCGCAATTCATGATGCTGTTCATCCAGAAGGCCGGGCTCGATCCAAGCTGGATCAGCAAACATATGGATCAGAGCGCGTGGCCGGCTTTGAAGGAGGAGATGGCGGCGCTGTTCGCGACCAAGACGGAGGCGGAATGGCGGGAGCTGCTGGAGGGCGCGGATGTCTGCTTCGCGCCGGCGCCGCCGTTCTGGGAGGCGCATCTCCATCCCCACGCCCAGGCGCGCGGCGCGTTCATCGAGCATGACGGCATGATCCAGCCTGCGCCCGCACCGCGGTTCTCGCGGACCAAGCCGGAAGTGAAAGGCGCGAAACCGGTGGTCGCCAACGATTAAGCGAGCGGCAAATCCGTCTCGACGCGCGTGTCGCGGTCGTGTCGGTCGAGCAGCGGCGCGATCTCTTCGGCGACCGCGCCCGAGCCTATCGCGAGCGCCATTTTTTGCGCCCGCCGCCGCGTTCGGCGTTCGGGAGATCCAAGCCTCGATCCGCCGAAGCGCGCCCGTCTCCCAGGCGGTGGGGAGGGCTGTCGCCGGACCATGTTGATGAACGATCAGCCTGGCTGGTCCGGCGCGTCGATGTCGACGAACATCGCGCGGCGCGTATTGAGGACGACCACGCCAAAGCTGTTGCGCGTCAAGATGGCTGCCAGTTCCGCTTCGCCGCTCGGGATCTCTTCCAGGAGCTCTTTCCTCAGAGGGCGGTCGCCGCCGCCATAGGGATAGCGCTCGCGATTTCGGCCCGCGTGCACCACGGCGACAAGGCGCTCCGCGCGTGCGGCGCCCAGCGCCCCATGGCGTTCGAGCCGCATCAGTTCAGGCGAACCGTGGAGCCGGCGACGCAGCTCACGCTGTAAGCCCTTCGGGCTCTGGCGCGCCGGCGGCGCGGGCGGCGGCGGCGAGGGTGTTGGCGAGGAGGCAGGCGATGGTCATCGGGCCGACGCCGCCCGGCACGGGCGTGATCGCCCCGGCGCGCGCGGCCGCCTCGGCGTAGGCGACGTCGCCCACCAGGCGCGTCTTCGGCGCGCCGTCCGGCTTCAGCCCCAGCTCCGGCGCGGGAACGCGGTTGATGCCGACATCGATCACCGTCGCGCCCGGCTTGATCCAGTCGCCGAGCACCATCTCCGGGCGCCCCACCGCGGCGACCAGCACATCCGCTTCGCGCGCTTTGGCGGGCAGGTCGCGCGTTTTCGAATGCGCCACCGTCACCGTCGCGCCCTCGCGCAATAAGAGCTGCGCCATGGGTTTGCCGACGATGTTGGAGCGGCCGATCACCAGCGCGTCGAGGCCGGACAAGCTGTCATGAACGCCGCGCAGCAGCATGAGGCAGCCGAGCGGCGTGCAGGGCGTCGGCGCGGGCTGTCCGACCGCGAGCCGCCCGACATTCACCGTATGAAAGCCGTCCACGTCCTTGTTTGGATCAATCGCGTCGAGCACGCGTTCGGAACCGATCTGCGGCGGCAGCGGCAGTTGCACCAAGATCCCATGCACCGAGGCGTCGCGGTTCAGCGTGTCGATCAGCGCGAGCAGCGCCGGCTCGGGCGTGTCGGCGGGCAAGCGATGCTGGAAGGAGCGCATGCCCGCCTCGACCGATTGTTTGGCTTTATTCGAGACATAGACCTGGCTAGCCGGATCCTCGCCCACCAGCACCACGGCGAGGCCCGGCGTAACGCCATGGCTGGCGATGAGCGCCGCCGTCTGCGCCGCGATGCGCTCGCGCAGCGTCGCCGCATGGGCTTTGCCGTCGATGATCTGCGCCGTCATGTCCGGCCTCCGAGCCATGCCTTGCCCGCGCTATGGCGCTTGCTTCGGGGCTGTTAGCTCGTTCAGCGCGGAGCGCAAGAGCGGTCTCGCGCCCGGCCTTACTCTCGGTCGAATAAGCCGCGCTGTGCGGCGACGACTTCCGGTTTCGGCGGCGGCGGCGCCATGCCGACCCGCGCCCAGGCGCCGGGCCCCAGCATGCGCCCGCGCGGCGTGCGCTGGATAAGGCCTTGCTGCAGGAGGAAGGGCTCGATTACCTCCTCAATGGCGTCCCGCGCCTCCGACAGCGCGGCGGCGATGGTGTCGACGCCGACCGGCCCGCCATCGTAATGCTCCGCGAGGAGGCGCAGATAGCGCCGGTCGTTGCTGTCGAGCCCGATATCGTCGACTTCGAGCCGGCCAAGCGCGTCGTCGGCGATGCTGCGCGTGATGGTGGCGTCGCCGCCCTCGCCCGCCGCCACCAGCGCGAAATCCGCCACCCGCCGCAGCAGCCGCCCGGCGATGCGCGGTGTCCCGCGCGAGCGTTTCGCGATCTCCTCCGCGCCATCCGCCGCCGCCGGCGCGCCGAGCGTCTTCGCGCCGCGATCGATGATCAGCGCCAGCTCGCTCACCTCGTAGAATTGAAGCCGCGTCGGGATGCCGAAGCGGTCGCGCAGCGGCGTGGTCAGCAGACCGAGCCGCGTGGTGGCGCCGACCAGCGTGAAGGGCTGCAGATCGATCCGCACCGAGCGCGCGGCCGGGCCTTCGCCGATGACGAGATCGAGCTCGAAATCCTCCATCGCCGGATAGAGGATCTCCTCCACCGCCGGGTTGAGCCGATGGATCTCGTCGATGAAGAGCACGTCGTTGGCTTCGAGATTGGTCAGCAGGGCGGCGAGATCGCCCGCCTTGGCGATCACAGGGCCGGAGGTCATGCGGAAGCCGACGCCGAGCTCCTGGGCCAGAATCTGCGCCAGCGTGGTTTTGCCGAGGCCGGGCGGTCCGTAGAAGAGCGTGTGGTCCATCGCGGCGCCGCGGCGGCGCGCCGCTTCGATGAAGACGGAGAGATTCGCCTTGGCCGCGGATTGCCCGACGAAATCCGCCAAGCGTTGCGGCCGCATCGACGGCGCGGCCTGGGCGGCGTCCTCGCGCCGCGCCGCTGGGTCGACCAAGCGGCTGTCGGCGTCCTCGATAATGTCGCTCGGGTCGTAGGCACCCGCCATTTTGCGCTCCCTTCCGGCTCAGCCGCAAGATATCGGCGCCGGAGCCGCTTGACCAGGGGCGACGCGACCGGATCCGCGCAGCCGCGCGCAGCGAACCGCCGCGGAAACGCCGGCGCAGCGCGATATCATCGACGCTCCGGCCACATCGTCGCCCCCTCGGCGCGGTAGCGAGCGGCGGCGATATCGCCGAGCTTATCCCTTTGGCGAAAAACCTGTAAGAGCTGTGGCGGAACGACGCGGACCGCGCTCAGCGGCGCAAGGCGGGCGGGAAGAAGAGGGCATCGATGAGGCGCTTGTTCAAAATCCTTATGTATCTCGTGATCCTGGTGGCGGTGCTGCTGGGCGGCGCGGCGGCGGCGTGGCTCTACGCGCCAAGCGCGACCATCGCGGGGATCGCGGAGGCGCAGGTCGAGGAGGCGACCGGCCGCAAGCTGACCATCGACGGCGCTGTGGAGCGGCGGCTCTTTCCCGTGATCGGCGTGAAGATCCACGACGTGACGCTCGCCAACGCCGATTGGGCTGAGAGCGGACCGCTCGCCACAGCGGCGAGCGCGGATGTCGGCGTGCGCTTCCTGCCGCTCCTGACCGGCGCGCTTGAGATTGAGAAGATCGAGATCGAGCAGCCGGAGGTGATCATCGAGATCGCCGAGGACGGACGGCGCAGCTGGGAGATGGAGGGGTTCGACGTCGATAGCGGCGCTGCGGCTGATTTTGAGGAGCAGACCGGTCTGCCGGAGCCTTCGGATATCGGCGAAGGCGGCGGCGACGACGTCGTCGTGGTGTTCGACCGGTTCGCGATCACGCGCGGCTCGGTCACGGTGATCGATCGCCGCGCCGGCGGCGCGGCGGATCCGATCGCCATCGCCGACATCGAGCTTGAAGGCGCGTTGCCCTCGCTCGATGAGACGCTGACGCTCACAGGCTCGGCGGTGGCGCAAGGCCGGCCCGCGCGGCTGGGCGTCACGCTTGAGAGCCCGGCGGCGCTGGCGCGCGGCGATCTCGCGAAAGCCAAGGCCGATCTCAGCGCGGAGGGCGTCGCCTTCGATTTCGACGGCGCGTTCCGTCAAGGCGGCGCCGCGCCGGAGGCGGAAGGCGCGCTCTCCTTCACGCTGGACGAGGATCCGGCGCGCAGCGCTTGGATCCGCGCGCTGCTGCCGGAATCGCTCGATCCGCTAGGCGGCGTCGATGTGAACGGCTCCTTCACCGCGGCCGAGACCGGCGTCGACGCGACGATGACCGGCGATGTCGGCTTCCGCGAGCAGGCAACCGCCTTCACCGCCACCGCCAAGGCGGGCGAGGGCTGGGCGGCGGGCGGAGCGCCTGTCACGCTGGCGCTCGACGCCTCCAACCCGCTCTTCGAAGCGGGCTGGGACGGTTCTGTCTCCGCGGGCGACGCCAGCCTCAACGGCGATCTGCGCTTCGCCTCCACAGCGCTCCGCGACTTTTTCGAGTGGCTGGGTCTCGGCCCGGTCGAGGCGCCGGCGGGCGCCTTCGAGCGCGTCGATATCAGCGCGCGGCTCGACGCCGACCCGATGCAAGGCGCGCTCACCGCGCTGGATCTCACCCTCGATGAGAGCGCCGTCACCGGCGAGATGTCCTATGATCTCACCGGCGAGCGGCCGGCGGTGGCGGCGACGCTGCGGAGCGGTCCGCTCGACATTCGGCCGTTCGTCGCGATGGCCGGACAAGGCGCGCCGGCCGAGGGCGGAGGCGCCGGCGCCGCGCCGGCTGCGAGCGGCGGGTCGTCAGGCGGGGCTTCGGGCGGCGGCTGGAGCAAAGAACCGCTCGATCTTGGCGCGCTGCAACTGGTGGACGCGAAGATCGACGTGCTGACCGAGGGGCTGGCGACGCCGGTGGTGACGCTGAACCGCACGCATGTGGTCGCCGATCTCACCGATGGGCGCTTGCAGACCGATGTGCGGGAGATGGCGCTCTATGGCGGCGCGGTCACCGGCGAGGCGATCATCGACGGCTCGACGGGAACGCCTTCGATGTCGACCTCCCTCGACGCGTCCGGCGTCGCGCTCAGGCCGCTTTTGCGCGACAGCGCGGAGATGGATTGGCTCGAAGGCACGGGCGCCATGAAGCTCGTGGTGGTCGGCCGCGGCGAGAGCCTCGATGCGATGATGCGCTCGCTTAACGGCACCGGTTCGATCGATTTCCGCGACGGCGCCATCATCGGCGTCAATCTCGCCGCGTTGGCGCGGAATATCGGCACTCTCGGGCTTGGCGGCGGCGGTGAAGAACAGAAGACCGACTTCGCCGAGCTCACCGCGAGCTTTTTCATCGAGGATGGCGTCGCCAACAATGAGGATCTGTTCCTCTCCGGCCCGCTCTTGCGCCTGACCGGCGCCGGCGCGGTCGATATCGGAGCGCAGACGGTGAATTACCGCGCGGTGCCGCGGGCGGTCGCGTCGTTGACCGGGCAAGGCGGCGACCGGGACAGCGCCGGCATCGCCTTCCCGCTCCTTATCACCGGGCCCTGGGCGGATCCGAGCATCACGCCTGATCTGACGGGCGGCGCGCTCGACAGCCTCGAGGATCTTCTCACCAATCCTGACGCGGCCGGCGCGCTGATCGAGCAGATCGGCGGCGAGGGCGGCGTCGGCGACATCCTCGAGGGCGGCGGCCTTGGCGACGCGCTCGAGGGTCTCACCGGCGGCGGCTCCAGCGAGGAAGGCGGCGGCGGGCTCGGCGACGCGCTTGAGGGCCTTACTGGCGGCGGCGAAGAAGAGGAGGGCGGCGGCGATCTCGGCGACGCGATCCGCGGGCTCTTCTAGCGGCGGCGGCCCAGCCGGCGTTAAACCGGCGGCGCATCGGCGCTATGTCATGAGTCATGACGCCGTTCTCCCAGCTCTTGACCGGGCTTGTCTTCACGCCCGGTCGCAACGCCAAGCTGACGCTGCTGCAGCGCTATTTCGACGCCGCGCCCGATCCTGACCGGGGGTGGGCGCTGGCTGCGGTGTGCGGCGCGCTCGATCTGCGCGCGGCGCGGCCGTCGCTCATCCGCGGCTTGGTGGAGGAGCGGGTCGATCCGGTGCTGTTCCGCCTTTCTTACGATTATGTCGGCGATCTGGCGGAGACGGTGTCGCTCATTTGGCCGACGGCGCGAGAGGCGGACGCGCCGCCGCCCTCGCTTTCTCAGGTGATCGAAGCGCTTCGCGGCGCGGGGCGAAGCGAGATGGCGCCGTTGCTTGCGGGCCTCTTCGACCGTTTGCCCGCGGAAGAGCGGTTCGCGCTGGTGAAGCTCGCGACCGGCGGCCTGCGCGTCGGCGTCTCGGCGCGGCTCGCGAAAACCGCGCTTAGCCAATGGGCGGCTTCGCGCGGCGTCCCGGCGCCCGTCGAGGCGATCGAAGAGCTTTGGCACGGGCTCGAGGCGCCCTACGAGGATCTCTTCGCCTGGCTCTCCGGCGCGGCGCCGGAGCCGCCGGCGGTCGATCTCAGCCTCGCCTTTCGGCCGATGATGCTGGCGCATCCGATCGACCAGGGCCTCTACGCGGCCGAGGAGCTGCGCGAGAACCAGGAAAGCGAATCGGAGACTTTGCGGCGGCTGGAGGCGCGGCTCGCGCCGGCGGCGTTCGCGGCGGAATGGAAATGGGACGGCATCCGCGTTCAGGCCGTGGCGACGGCGGAGGCGGCGCGGCTTTATTCGCGCACGGGAGAGGAAGTGAGCGGCGCCTTTCCGGATCTGGCCGAGACGCTGCGCGCGCCGGGCTGTCTCGACGGCGAATTGCTGGTGATCCGCGACGGCGTGGTGCGGCCCTTCGCCGAGCTGCAGAGACGGCTCGGCCGTAAGACGGTTTCGGCCAAGCTGCTGCGCGAGGCGCCGGCTTGGATCCGCGCTTATGATCTTCTGCAGGATGGCGAGGAGGATTTGCGCGGCGCGCCGTTTTCAGTTCGTCGCGCGCGGCTGGAGCAATGGATCGCGCGGCATCGGCCCGAACGCATTGCGCGCCATGCCCGCGTGTTGGCCGTGCTTGGTTTCGTTGTGGCCAATCTCTGCGCGCTCGTGGGATCGCTTTTTGGCGACTATGTGGGCGAGACCATTTGGGG
>JBCBCG010000032.1:0-26228 GCA_038530925.1 Pseudomonadota bacterium | reverse complement strand
GTTGGGAGCGATAGCCCGCGGATCCTCGACGCCGGTCGAAAAATGACGGCGAAAGTCGCTTAGACTCCATGTTCCGATCTCTGGGTTTGACCCACGAACGCAGTTGCGAACTGTTTCCCACGCGCTTGAGCCGCCATCATCGGCGTAAACCACGATGTCGTTCGATCCTCTCATGAAGATCAGATCACCATGACGCAGCTCGACGCCTGAAAAGGTAACCGCCTGCGCCGCGGTCGCGGCCAGGAGCGACGCGCCCATAACCAGCCAAGTGTAGATCGCTCTTATCATCGAGGCTTATCTCCTGTGAGTTCGGCCCGCTCGCGAAACGCGGTCTCTCCTCCAGATCGCGACGGAGGCTGGCCGGCTTCATCACCCGAACGCGTGAGCGCTACTGCGCCGCGATGGTGATTTTGGGGCGAGGTCCCGGCGCGCTCGCGCCAGGGCGAAGCGCGCCGCGAAGAGCCAGTTGAGGGTTGTTTGAGACCAGGCGACGCGATTATCTCGCCTCGAGCATCCTTCTCAGCAAACGGGCCGAGGCGCCCTGAGCGACTGAAAGAAGGCCCCGGCTCGATGATGCGAGGCGAAAACGATGAAGCAGGCGGCGGGAACGAATGAGATCGAGGCGATGAGCTTCGAGCAAGCGATGGGCGCGCTTGAGCAGATCGTGGGGCAGCTGGAAAGCGGCCGCGTCGATCTTGAGCAATCGATCGGGCTTTATGAGCGCGGCGCGGAGCTGCGCAAGCATTGCGAGGCCAAGCTGCGCTCGGCGGAGATGCGCGTCGAGCAGATCGTGCAAGACGCTGAGGGCGCGGCGAGCGGCGTGGCGCCGGCGCAGATCCCCGGCGCCTGAACCGCGGTTCGGCCGCGCTGGAACGGCGCGGATCGATAAGGATGACGTGATGGACGAAGCGGCGTTTCTCGCGCGGCTGAAACGGCGCGCGGAGGCGACGGACGCCGTTCTCGAAGATCTCTTACCGCGGTCGGCCGGGCCGGCGGGTCGGGTCGCCTCCGCGATGCGCCATGCGGCGCTTGGCGGCGGGAAACGCGTGCGGGCGTATCTCGTGCTGGAAAGCGCGGCGCTGTTCGGCGCGCACGAGCCTGGCGCTTTGCGCGCCGCGGCGGCGCTCGAATGCGTGCACGCCTATTCCCTAGTGCATGACGATCTGCCGGCGATGGATGATGACGATCTGCGGCGCGGCCGGCCGACGGCGCATATCGCCTTCGGCGAAGCGGCGGCGATCCTGGCGGGCGATGCGCTGCAGGCCTTGGCTTTCGAGATCCTCGCCGCAGTCGAGACGCATCAGGATCCAGCGGTGCGCTGCGCGCTCATCTCCGATCTCACCGCCGCCTCCGGCGCCGAAGGCATGGTCGGCGGACAGATGCGGGATCTTGACGCGGAGGAGAGCGGCGCGCGCGGCGCGTCGGCCGCGCTGCTCGATCTGGACGATGTCATCGCGCTGCAGCGGCTGAAAACCGGCAAGCTGATCATCGCTTCAGCCTTGGCGGGCGCTCGGCTCGGCGGCGCCGGCGCGGCGGAGACGACGGCGCTCGAGATTTTCGCTGATCGGTTGGGCTTGGCGTTTCAAATCAAGGATGATTTGCTCGACGTCGAAGGGGATGAAGCCGCGGCGGGCAAGCGCCTCGGCAAGGACGCGTCCGCGGGCAAAGCAACCTTCGTCGGGCTGCTCGGCGCCGAAGGCGCGCGCCAGGCGGCGGCGGATCGCGCGGCGGAGGCGGAGGCGGCGCTCCAGCGCTTCGGCGACGCCGCCGCGCCGCTCCGGGCCGCTGCGGCGTTTGCGATCAACCGCAAGGCTTGACGCCGCATCTCCCATCGCCTTCGCTCGGTTTGGGCTGGCCCGTCAGGTCGGCTGGGAGGAAGAACAATCATGACTTCAAGCGACGGGAACGGTTCTTCGGACCGCCGCCCGCACAGTGAGACGCCGTCTGACCAAGGCGCGGCGCAGCGCGGCGCCGAGGCGGCGACGGGCGCTGAGAAAATCGATCTCGACAGCCGCCGAAGCGCGAGCGCGCCGAAGGACGACGTCGCAGCCGCCGAGGACGGCGTCGCCACGCCTGCGCCGCGGGCCGGCGATCTGACGCCGCCGGGAACGCCGCTGCTCGACCGGATCCATGCGCCGGCGGATCTCCGCGGCTTGACCGACGCCGAGCTCGGCCGCGTCGCCGACGAGCTGCGGGCGGAGACGATCTCCGCCGTTTCGGTGACCGGAGGGCATCTCGGCGCCGGTCTCGGCGTGGTGGAGCTGACTGTGGCGATCCATGCGGTGTTCGACACGCCGAAAGACAAGCTCGTCTGGGATGTGGGCCATCAATGCTATCCGCATAAGATCCTGACCGGACGCCGCGATCGGATCCGCACGCTTCGCCAGGGCGGCGGCCTCTCCGGCTTCACCAAGCGCGCCGAAAGCGCGTATGATCCGTTTGGCGCGGCGCATTCTTCGACCTCCATCTCCGCTGGCCTCGGCTTGCGCGTCGCCATGGAGCGCAAAGCGGTCCTTGCCTCGGACGATCCGGACGCGCCGCAGCCCAAAGGCGGCCCGCGCGAGGCGGGCGACGTGGTCTGCGTGATCGGCGACGGCGCCATGTCGGCGGGCATGGCCTATGAGGCGATGAACAACGCCGGCGCGCTCGATCGGCGCCTGATCGTGATCCTGAACGACAATGAGATGTCGATCTCGCCGCCGGTCGGCGCGATGAGCGCTTATCTCGCCAAGCTCTGGTCAGGCGGCGTCTATAACAGCGCGCGCGAAGTGGTGAAGAAGATCGCCAAGATGATGCCCGAGGCGCTGGAGCTGCGCGCCAAGCGGGTCGAGGAGTTCACCAAGGGCATGGCGGTGGGCGGCTCCTTGTTCGAGGAGCTGGGTTTTTATTACCTAGGGCCGATCGATGGGCATAATCTCGATCATCTTTTGCCGGTGCTGCGCAATGTGAAGGCGCGGGCGGATAAGCCGGTGCTGATCCATTGCGTGACGCAAAAGGGCAAAGGCTACGCGCCAGCCGAACAAGCCTCCGATCGCTATCACGGCGTCTCGAAATTCGACGTGGTCACCGGCGAGATGAAGAAGGCCAAGGCGAACGCGCCGAGCTACACCAAAGTGTTCGCCAATAGTCTGATCAAGGAGGCGGATGACGATCCGCTGATCATGGCGGTCACGGCGGCGATGGCGTCCGGCACCGGGCTCGACATCTTCAGCAAGGCGCATCCCGATCGCTGCTTCGATGTGGGCATCGCAGAACAGCATGCGGTCACCTTTTGCGCCGGCATGGCGGCGGAAGGGCTGAAGCCTTTCGCGGCGATCTACTCGACCTTCCTGCAGCGCGGTTATGATCAGGTTGTGCATGACGTCGCCATTCAGGGCCTGCCAGTGCGCTTCGCGATCGACCGGGCGGGGCTCGTCGGCGCCGATGGGCCAACCCACGCCGGCGCGTTCGATCTGGCGTATCTCGCGAATCTGCCGGGCTTTGTAGTCATGGCGGCGGGCGATGAGGCGGAGCTCACGCATATGGTCGCGACCGCGGCGGCGCTTGATGACCGGCCCTCCGCCTTCCGCTTCCCGCGCGGCGAAGGCGTCGGCGTCGATATGCCCGAACGCGGCGTTCCGCTCGAGATCGGCCGCGGCCGCGTGCTGCGCGAAGGCTCTAAGATCGCGCTGCTTTCGATCGGCGGGCGTCTGGCGGACGCGCTGGCCGCGGCGGAGGAGCTGAACGCGATCGGCTTGCCGACGACCGTGGCGGACGCCCGCTTCGTCAAGCCGCTCGATGAGGCGCTGATCCTGCGGCTCGCGCGCGAACATGAGGCGCTCATCACGATCGAGGAAGGCGCGGTCGGCGGCTTCGGCAGCCATGTCGCCCAGCTTTTGGCGATGAAAGGCGTGTTCGATCAGGGGTTGCGCTTCCGCTCGATGGTGCTGCCGGATCGGTTCATCGATCAGGACCAGCCCGCCGTGATGGTGCGCGAGGCGGGGCTCGACGTGGGCGCGATCCAGAGCATGGCGATGACCGCGCTCGGCCTCGACGCGGCGGCGGGCGCGCGGACCATCCTGGAAGGACGCAGCGCCTGAACGCGCCGAAGAGCGGCGCAGCCGGCGATGAGGCGCGCGCTCGCCGCCTCTCGCCGGGGCGCCGCGACGCAGGCTCTCAAGGGTTCCGCAACGCAATTGGGTTCGCCATAATCACCGGGTCAGCGAACGGGCCGGCGGCGCGTTCGCTTTGGATGGGCGGACACGGAACGGGAGGGGCGGGATGCATATTGGTCTGGCGTTGCTCGCGGTGCTGGGCGCGGTGGCGATTTGGATTTGGCGCGCGCGCATGGCGGCTGAGGCGGGGCGCGAGGCGATCGACGCGGCGGACGATGTGCGCGCCGCATTGCGCCGCTTCGGCTTTCGCCGGCAAGCGGGGCGCCATCCGGCGGATCTGGTCGACGATGCGCGCCTGGCCGCGGCGGGCATGATGGCGGCGATCGCGCGGATGGACGGCGCGCTGACCGTCGCGCAGACCAACGCGATCCGCGTCGAATGCCGCGCCTCTTTCCGCACCTCGCAGCAAGACGCGGACGACATCGCCGCTTACGGCCGTTGGCTGGCGGATCAGAGCCAAGACCCTGAGGACGCGCTCCGCCGGCTTGGCGCCCGGGTCAAGAAGCTCGCGGGCGAAGAGGCGCAAAGCGATCTGATTCTGATGCTGGAGCGGGTCGCGGCGGTGGAGAACGGCGTCTCCAAAGATCAGCGCATCGCCATCGACCAGCTGCGCAAGCGCTTGGCCAACGCCTGAGCCCAGTGTGCGCCTGGATCAGAGATTGGTGCGCGACGGCGTCGCCGAAAGCCGCGGCCGCGCGCAACAACTCATCCGCGATGGCCGCGTGCGGCTCGGCGACGCCATCTGCGAAAAGCCCGCGCAAGCCGCGCCCGACGCCCTCGCCGTGACGCTGGTCGATCCGGCGCACGCGGCGCGGGCGGCCTCCGCCTCCGAATGGGCTTCGCGCGCGGCTCTTAAGCTGCTGCATGCGCTCGACGAATTCGAACTCTCGCCTCAGGGCGCGACGGCGCTCGATCTCGGCGCCTCGACCGGCGGTTTCACCGACGTCCTGATCGCGCGCGGCGCGCGGCGCGTCTACGCGATCGATGTCGGCCATGGCCAGCTCCGCGATCGGCTGCGCCAGGATCCCCGCGTCATCGCCCAAGAAGGCGTGAACGTGCGCGATCTCAGCCGCGACGCTGTCCCTGAGCCGGTGGATTTCATCACCGCCGATCTCGCTTTCATCTCGCTTCTAAAGGCGTTGCCGGCGCCGCTGTCGCTCGCGGCGCCCGGCGCCGAGGCGGTGCTGCTGGTGAAGCCGCAATTCGAGGTCGGCCGCGCGCGGATCGGCAAGAACGGCGTCGTCAAGGACGCCGCGGCGCGGGAGGCGGCGGTCGCGGCGGTGGCTGCGTTTCTCGAGGGCGCGGGGTGGCGCGTGCTCGGCGCGTCTGTCAGTCCGATCCTCGGCGCGGAGGGCAATGAGGAGCGCCTGCTCGCCGCGCGCCGCGCCGTATGACCGTGGCTGCGCGCGAGACGGTTTTGATCACGGCGCTCGACGCCGCAGGCCGTGGGGTCGGCCGCGGCCAAGAGGATCCGGCGGCGCAGCGCTGGCGCGCGCCGGGCGCGCTCCCGGGCGAGATCATCGAGGTTGAAGCGGCGGCGCCGGCCGCCAAGCCAAGCGCGCCGCGCGTCGCGGAGCGGTGGCGCTTGCTTGAGCCGGCGCCGGAGCGCGTGGCGCCGCCCTGCGCCCATGCCGGGCTCTGCGGCGCCTGTTCGCTGCAGCATGCGGCGCTCGGCTTCACCGCGGCCTGGAAACGCGGGCGGATCGAGCGCGCGCTCGCCGCCGCGGGGCTGGAAGCGCCGGTCGCCGAGACGCGGGTCTCGCCGCTATCGAGCCGGCGGCGCGTGAAGCTCGCGGCGCATCGCGGCAAGAAGGGCGTGCGCCTCGGCTATTTCGAGCGCGGCGCCCATCGCGTCGCGCCGATCGAGAGCTGTCTCATCGCGCATCCCGCCATCAGCGCGGCGCTGCCCGCGCTCCGGGATCTCGCGGCGTTGGCGGCGCCGCGCGCCCGGCCTATCGCGCTCTGGGTCGAGGCGACCGAAGGCGGGCTGGATGTGATGGCCGAGGCGGCGAAACCGCTTGATCTGCCGCTTCGCGAGCAAGGGGCGGCCTGGGCGGAGGATGCAGATGTCGCGCGGCTCTCGTGGAACGGCGAGACGCTGGCGGCGCGCCGGCCGGCCTTACGGCGGCATGGCTCGGCGCTCGTCGCCGCGCCGGCCGGCGCCTTTCGCCAGGCGACGGAGGCCGGCGAGACGGCGCTGGTCGCGATCGCACGGCGCGCGTTGACCGGCGCGCGGCGCGTCGCCGATCTTTTCGCCGGCGCGGGAACCTTCGCCCTGCCGCTGGCGGAGGAGGCGGAGGTGCTCGCGGTGGAGGGCGACAGCGCGCTCGTCTCGGCGCTGGATCGCGCTTGGCGCGAGACGCCTGGCCTGAAGCGGCTCGAGGCGGTGCGCCGCGATCTCTTCCGCCGTCCGCTGCTGCCGGAGGAACTCGCGAGCGTCGATGGAGCGGTGTTCGATCCGCCCCGCGCCGGCGCAGAGGCGCAAACCGAAGCGCTCGCCGCCGCGCCGCCTTCACTCGGCCGGATCGTCGGCGTCTCTTGCGAGCCTGAGAGCTTCGCCCGCGACGCCGCGATCCTGGCCCGCGGCGGCTGGCGGCTCGCCGAAGTGACGCCGATCGATCAGTTCCTCTTCTCAGCGCATGTGGAGCTGATCGGCGTCTTCGAGCGCAGAAGTGAACCTTAAACCGGATCGGTGGCGCGTTCCCTCAGCGCCGGCAGCTTCACCGCCAAAGTCGCGGCGCGCACCAGAAGCCAGATCCAAACGGCGGCCCACATGCCGTGATTGCCGAAGGCGCTCATCAGCGCGTAGCTCAGCGGAAAAAAGATCGCTGAGGAGACGATCATGCTGTCGCGCATCTCTCGCGAAGCCGTGGCGCCGATGAAGATCCCGTCGAGCTCGAAGGCGGCGACGCCCATCAGGGGAATGAGGCAGGCCCAGAGCGCGTAGCGGCGCGCGATCTCGCGCACCTCCGGCGCGGTGCTGAACAAATCGATGATCGCGCCGGAGGCGGCGAGAAACACGATTGACGCCGCCGCGGCGAGGCCGAAGGACCAGAGCGTGGTGAGCCAGACGGCGCGGTCGAAACGTCGGCGGTCGCGCGCGCCGATCGCTTGGCCGGTCAGCGTCTCTGCGGCGATGGCGAAGCCGTCGAGCCCATAAGCCGAGACCAGGAAAAACTGCCAGAGCACCACATTGGCGGCGAGGATCGCATCGCCTTGCAGGCTGCCGAGCCGCGCCATCCAAGCGAAGGCGGCGAGCAGCAGGAAGGTGCGGATGAAGATGTCGCGATTGAGCTTAAAGAGCCGCGCCAACGCCGCCTGGTCGAGCAAATCGCCGCGCTCAGGCCGCCAGGCGGGCGCCGCGGCGCGAATGCGCCGGCGCGCGAGCCAAAGCCCGAAGCCGAGACCGCCGTAAGACGCGATCGCGGTGCCGAGCGCGACGCCCTCGACGCCCCAACCGAGGCCGAGCACGAAGAGGCAATTGAGCGCGACGTTCAGCGCGGCGGCGACGAGCTGGATCGTCACGAGGTTGCGCGTGAGCCCTTGCCCAGCGAACCAACCGAACAGCACATAGACCCCAAGCTCCGCCGGCGCGCCCCAAATGCGGATCGCGATGTAGCGCGCGGCCATCGCTTCGGTCTCGGCGCCGCCTTCGAACATGGCGAGGCCGGCCCAAGCGATCGCGCTTTGGCCGAGGATCATGAGCGCGCCGATGGCGAAGGCGAGCAACAGACCGCGCGTGAAAATCGTCGCCGTCTCATCCATCGCGCGGCGGCCGAGCGCTTGGGCTGAGAGCCCTGAGACGCCGATTTGCAGAAAGTTGAAGCTACCCAACAGCAGGCTGAAAATCTGCGCGGCGATCCCGACGGCGGCGAGCGGGGCCACTTCCCCGAGATTGCCGATGATGATCGTGTCGACCGCGCCTTGCAGCGGCACCGACGCGTTGGAGATCACAACCGGCGCCGCGATCGCCAGCACATGCCAGCCCGTCAGCCGCGGCGGCGCCGCTCGGGCCGCTTCACCAGCGTGCGCCGCGTTGGGCTCCCGAGCGCCGCCCGTTTCTCTGTTCACTCCGCTTCCGCCTCGTCGCCGCGGAGCAGGAAGTGGCCATGCGCCGTCGCCATCGGCTTCGACCGCTCCTCCTGCCAGCCTTCGACGCGCACATTCGAGACGCGTCGCCCATGTTTGGTGACCGAGGCGCGGGCGAAGGCGTCGCGCGCGCGGCCGGCGCGGAGATAGTTGATGGTGATGTCCACCGTCTTCGGCAAAGGAGGAAGCGCGCCCGCCGCGATCGCTTCGGCCCGCTCGCCGCCCGCTTCGATCTCGTCCCAGATCTGGCCCCAGGCGAGCGTCAGGATCGCGGTGATCTCGAGAAACGCGCCGATGCCGCCGCCATGGAGCGCCGGCAGGAGCGGCGAGCCGATCAGCTTCGGATCAAAGCGCAGCCGCGCGGTCAGCTCATCGCCGCGGCGTTCCATTTCGACGCCGATGAAGCGGGCGAAGGGCGCGCGAGCGCTCAGCTTGGCGAGCGCCTCGTCCCGCGCCGCTTCGAGCCGGCTGAGTTGTTCGATGGGGCTCATGCGCGCTCTCCGGCCTTCGGCGCGCCTTGCGTCCCTGCGGTGGTCTTCGTGTCCGGCGCGGTTTTGCCGCCGTTCATGAAGGCGCCGGTGGCGATGGCGACGGGATGTTGCTCCGATTGGTCGAAGGCGACGCCGCGCACGAAGGTGATTTGCCGCGCGCGGCGGAACACGCGCGCTTTCGCCAGGATCACGCGGCCGGGCTCGGCGGGCCGCATATAGTCGATCCTGAGATCGAGCGTTACGGTTCCCGCCAGGTTTCGGCCTTCATGAAATCCCGCGGCGAGGCCGGCGGCGGTGTCGAGCAGCGTCGTCACCACGCCGCCATGCACGACGCCCGTGTCGGGATCGCCGACAAGCTCCGGCCGATGCGGCGTCGCCAGAAACGTCGCGCCGTCGCTCAGCGCGAGCAGCCGCATGCCCAGCGCCTCGCAGAAGCCCAGCGGGATGGGGGGCTCTTGCTCAAGCCGCGCCAAGCCCCCTTCGATCAGCTCGCGTTCGATATCGTTGCAGAGCGGCCCGTCGATCCCGTCCGCGCCGCGCGTCGTCGGGTCGAGCCGCTGCGGCGTGGCGGTCATGGCGCGTCTCCTGCGATGCGCCGCGCGCGGCCGGCGGCGGCGCGCGGGGCGGAGTGTCGAGGAAATCGGTATAGGCCGGCTCGGAGGCTGGGGCGAGAGGCGCGACGGCGCGACCGGAGGCCGCGGCGCAAGGCGGCCGGCTTGGCCGCATGTGGGGGCGCTTGGCCGCCAGACGGCGCGATCAAAAGAAAAAGCGGCGCGCCCTTTGGGGACGCGCCGCTCGCCGACGATTCTGAACCGCGGCGCGCGCGGCTTCGGCCTGCTCAGCCGGCGATGCGGTAGAAGGCGGCCACCGCGACGATGGCGGAGACGCCCATCACAGCGAAAGACAAAGCGGCGTTGTAGCGAACGGCGCCCCGCTCATCCTGCAGCATCGATCCACGCGTCTCATAATCGGCCAGCGGATCGGTCTCGACCGTCCATACGGGCGGGCCGCCGGGCGCACTCGCGGCGTTGTCGTGAGCCGTCGTCTCGAGATCGGCGCGCGTCGCGGCGAGCGTTCTGGCGACTTGCGCCGACATATCGTTTGCGAGCGGCGCGGTCGGCGCGGGCTCGATCGGCGCGGAAAGATCGTCCCAATGCGGCGCGCCCTGCAGCGCCGGTTCAGGCGCCTCTGTCTCGCTATGGAGGCCGGGTTTCGGCGCGGCGCGGGGCCGGATCGGCTCTGGACCGAGGCCGAGCGCATCCTCCAGCCGCTCGCCGCCTCGATCGGTCTCGATCTCGGCGTGGGGAGCATGAGACCGCCGCGGTCCGGCGTTGGCGTTCGGCGCCGGCTCGAACGGCAAAGGCGAGGCGACGGGATAAGGGAAGCGGACCGCCGATCCCGCCGCGCCGCCACCGTAAACGCGGCGCGCCGCGTCCGGGCCGATGAGATCAAGATCGATGAAAACGCCGGTGAAGGGGCGCGGCCGCGTCGATGCGCCGATGTGTTGGGTGGAAGAGGCCTCTGGGCTCGCCTCGGCGCCGGCCGGCGCGTTCTGAGGCGTCGGCGCCTGCGGTCTTTGCGGCGCAGGCGGCTCCGACAGCGCAGCGCCGGCGACAGCGTCAGGCGCGTGCGCAGCCGCCGCGTCGCTTTCATGGGCGGCGCGCTCCGGCTCTTGCGCCGCATCGCCGAAGGGCGCCTCGCCCCCCGAGAGCTCGATCGCGCCGGAGCTTTGCGCAGCGGCGGCGGCGCTCCGCTCGCTCTTCGGGCGCTCCAAAGGCTCCGCCGCCGGCGTCGTGGTCGGGATCTCTAGCGGAGCGCCGGCGGGCGGCGGGGCGAAGCTGGGATCGATCACAGGCGGCCAATCGCCGGCGGCGTCGATCGCGAGCGCTTCGATCTTCGGTCCCTCGATCTCCCGCCCCTTGGGGTCCAACGCCGCCGCCCGCCGCTCTTCCGACTGAAGCTCTTCGGCCTTCAGCTCTTCGGCCTCGAACCCCTCCATCTCCAGCGCGTCGAGCGCCGAAGCGTCGACGTCCGCATGCGCGTCGGCCCAGGCGCGCTCCCGCGGATCCTGCGCTTCGAAGGCGAGGGCGTCGAGTTGCCGATCCCAAAGATCGGCCGTCAGCGCCGGGTCTTCGGCCGTCTCGGCGCTGGCCGGCGATCCCGCGCCGCTGCTCATCTCTGAGGTGGTTTGCGGCTCGAACCCTTCGGCGAACTCGAGGGCGCTCGTTCGCCGCGGCGCTGTGTCCGCGTCTTCGCGATGGGCCGGAGCGGGAGCTGCAGGATCATGCGCGTCGCCGTCGGCGCGCGCATGCGGCTCGATCTCGGTGGTCACAAGGCGAAACGTTTCAGCGCGCCGCGTCGTCTCGCTGCTGGCCTCAGGCGCGGGCGCCACCGTCTCACCGGCCGCTTGCTGAGGCGGCGCCGTCTCGGCGGCCGCGCGCGGCGAATCGGCGCCGGGCGCTGCGGCGGTCTCCGCCTGCGTCGACGCTTCAAGCGGCGCAGAGTGAAGCGCGCCGGCGATCTCATCGTCATCGCGCTCCGCCGCGGGCGCGCCGAGCGCAAGCCGCGCTTCCAGCGGCTCCGTCGCTTTGCGCCGCCAGGGCAAGCGCGCGGACAGCATCCGCGAGACGGCGCCGGCGAGGCCGCTATTCTGCGCGTCCGCCTCGTCGCGTGAGGCCAGCAGGGGCTCCGGCATCCCCTGCCTCGCCGCGTCGATCGCCGCAGCTCGCGGGTGATCAAGCGGCGGCGCCGTCTCGTCTTTCGCCGCGAGCATGATCGCTTCGCGCCAGGCCGGCTCCGAGGCGCGTTCGCCTGCGGGCGGCTCGGCGCGCGCAGCGCCGCCGTCGCCTTCGAGATGCGTCGGAGCCTCAGGATCTGAGCGGGCGCCGCGCGCATCGAGGACCACGCGCTTAGAAGCTCCGTCCAGCGGCTGGGATGCGGCGTCTTGAGACGACGCCGTCGCCCCTTCGCCTCGATGAGCGCCGGCGCCTTCTTCCGGCGCGCCCGAGCGCGCCGTCTCCGACGCCCGGCTTGCGAACGGTTGATCCGAGGCCTCGCCGGCATGCGTTTCCGGCTCGAAGCCGGTCGCCAGCTCCGAAGCCGCGTCCCAAGCGATCGCCTCCGCCGAAGCGATCGCGGAGGCGGCGTCGCGGTCATCGAGCAAAGGGTCGGCGGCGATCTCCCACTCGCCAAGTTCGAACGGATCAGCCTCCGGCGCTTTCGCGTCTGTCGCGTCCGTCACGACGGGCGGCGCGACGGCGTCGAAACCCCAGGGCTCGGGCGCCGCGTCATCGAAAGCCGCTTCATCGAAAGAGGCGGTCTCTAACGAAAGCTCGGACGCGCCCGGAGCGGCGCGCCCGGCGGCGCGCGCCTCAGGGTCGAGCGTCGTGAACGGAGCGCCCCGCGTCTCGACGAGCGAATCGATCAGCGGATCGGTGAGCGGCGCCTTCGCGGCGGTCGTCTCGCCGCCTTTCGGCTGACGCCCGAGCGCTTCCCATTCTTGTGCGAGACGATCGGGCTCCGAGGCGTCGATCGCGGCGGCCCATTCGCGTTCCCAACGGGCGCCGCCGCGCTCATCCTGCGCGGCGGCGTCGCCTGGCTGGGGCTCAGCCGAGGCCTGATCCGTCAAAGGCGCCGGAGAGGCCTGAGACGCCGCCGCCGCAGTCGACGTCGCAGCGGCTGTTGCGGCGGCCGCGCTCGCAGGGCCGTCGCGCAAAGCGCCGCGGATCCGGCTGCGCAGCTCCGAGGCCTGCAAGGGTTGAATGTCGAGGTCCGCATCGGCCGGCCGCACCGGTTGCGGCGCCTCGAGCGGCGGGGCGCTCGCATCGCTTTCGGGCGCGGGCGCCGCCGCTTCGACGGGCGGCGCCGGCGCGGCGGCGCTTGCGGCGCTGGCGCGGATCTCCGCGGCCAGATCGTCTAGTCGCTGGCGCGTCTCGGCCTCCATCCGTTCGACCAGCATGTGCAGGCTGGCGAAGCGCTGATCGACGGAGGTCTCGATCTCGTGCTTGATGTCTTCGCCGGGGAACGCGAGCCCGGCCAGGCTTGAGGCCATCCTCTCCGCGAGGGCGGCGCTGGTCTTGACGGCGAGCGCCGCCTCCTCGCGCGCGGTGTCGATTTCGGTCAGACCGTGGCGGAGCGCTTGGTCGTTCTCCTCAACCCGATGGGCGCTGCGCTCCACAGTGCGCAGGCTGTCCGTCACGGTGGTCGAGAGAGCGGTGACCACTTCCGACAGCGCGTCGATCCGGGCGGTGACGCTGGCCACCGCTTCGGAGGAGGCGTCGAAGCCGCCGACATTCCGGCTCATCATCGCGGCCATCATCTGCATCGCGCCGGCGACGCTGGCGTCCGCCGGGCCGGGCGCCGCGCCTGCGCTGGTCGCCGCCTCGCTGGTCGCCGCCCCGCTGGTCGCCGCCCCGTTGGTCGGCGGCGTCGCGGCCGCCTCGCTTCCGGCGCCGCCGGCCTGGACCGGCCCCGGCCCGTCGCCAGCGGTCTCGCTCGGCGCGGTCAGGGTCGCGCTTGCGTCCGGCCCCGCGGCGTCCAAGGCGTCCTGCTCGATCTTGCGCACGAGCCACGCGCCGAGCGTCACGCCTTCGCGCCGGGCGGCTTCTTTCGCGGCGGCGCGGGCTTCGGGCGGGATTCCTTTGATGCTCCAGGGCGCGGGCGTCGGCATTTTTTCTCGGTCCTATTGATGGAGGGAAGCCGCGGCCCTGCGCGCGAGGCGCATCCTCGCGTCACGACCGCCGGGCCGCTCCCGCTCAACGCTGAGTTGCAGACGTTGGGGCGAAGTATGGCCTTCACCGCTTTCAGTAGGTCTCGATCCTTAATGAGCGGTAACCATAGCGTGCGTCGATCAGGGGCTGCTGCGCTGCGGCAGCACCCGGCGCGCCTCGTTTTGGTTCGGGATGACGGCTGCTCGGCGCGCTAATCTTTCCGTTGACGTAAACGTCAAGGATTGCTAGAACCAAATCCAACGTTCACGTGTCGGTTGCGCTCGCCGGCCCGGTGCGCGATCAAAGCGAGATACAATAAAAAACAAAACGCAAGACCGGCGCGCTGGCCTTGTCGAAGGGAGGACATGATGAAAGACGCCGACAGGATGGATGATTTTCTCGCCGGCTTCCATGCGCCGGCGGCGGCGACGAAGGACCTTGCGCCGGGCGCGGATCACTTCTCCATTCGGGAACTCTGCGAGGCCTTCGACGTCACGCCGCGGGCGCTGCGGTTTTACGAGGCGCAAGGCCTGATCTCGCCCGAGCGCGACGGCCAGCGGCGGATCTACAGCCTGCGCGACCGGGCGCGGCTGTTCCTGGTTTTGCGCGGCAAGCGCTTCGGCTTCAGCCTCGCCGAAATCCGCGATCTGCTCGATCTCTATGATCGCGGCGACAGGCAGCGCAGCCAGCTCGAAGCGGCGCTGGCGTCCGGCCGCGAGAAGCTGGAGATGCTGCATGAGCGTCGCCGCGATCTCGATGAAGCGATCGGCGAGCTCGAAGCGATCATCCAGAACCTGAACGTCGCGGCGTTGGAGATCGATGAAGAGCCGCGCGCGCCGGGCGGACCGAAAAAGCGCGTGTTCGGCGATTTGAGCGCCGCCAAAGGATAAGCGCGGCGACGCCTCGCCCTAAAGCGCGGGCCGCGACAAGCCGCTGCGCGTCCTCGAACGCCAGCCGTTTCACCATTTTGATCAAAGAGCCCGAACGGGCCGAACGCTCGACGGAGGAGCCATGACCACCACGTACACGCCGCCGCTTCGCGATCTGCGCTTTGTGCTGCACGAGGTTCTGAAAGTGCAGGATCAGAACGAGATCGCCGGCTATGACGAGATCACGGAAGATCTCACCGGGGCGGTGTTCGCCGAGGCGGGTAAGATCGCCTCAGAAGTGCTTCATCCGCTCAACGCGGTCGGCGATCAGGTGGGCTGCACGCTTGAGAACGGCGTCGTGCGCACGCCGCCGGGCTTCAAAGCGGCGTTTGACGCGCTGCGCGAAGGCGGCTGGCCGGGCCTCGATTGCGATCCGGATTACGGCGGGCAGGGCATGCCGGCGGTGGTCGGGCTGTCCGTGGCGGAGATGATGTCTTCGGCGAACATGGCGCTGATGATGTATCCCGGTCTGACCCATGGCTGCTATTCGGCGCTCCACGCCTATGGCTCGGCTGAGCAGAAGCAGACCTACCTGCCCAAGCTCGTCAGCGGCGAGTGGACGGGCACCATGAACTTGACCGAGCCGCATTGCGGCACGGATCTCGGCTTGATCCGCACCAAGGCGGTTCCGAACGGCGACGGCTCCTACAAGATCTCAGGCCAGAAGATCTTCATCTCCGCCGGCGATCACGACATGGCGGACAACATCATCCATCTGGTGCTCGCCAAATTGCCGGACGCTCCGGCGGGCGTGAAAGGCATCTCTCTCTTCGTCGTGCCGAAATTCATCGTCAAAGAGGATGGCGCTCTTGGCGAGCGCAACGCCGTCTCGGTCGGCAAGATCGAAGAGAAAATGGGCATCCACGGCAACGCGACCTGCGTGCTGAACTACGACGAGGCGACGGGGTGGCTCGTCGGCGAGGCGCATAAGGGCCTGCGCGCGATGTTCGTGATGATGAACGAAGCCCGCCAGGGCGTCGCGAGCCAGGGTCTCAGCCAAGCGGTCGTCGCTTACGAGAACGCGGTCGCCTACGCGAAAGACCGGGTGCAGGGTCGCGCTGTCACCGGCGCGGAAGCGCCGGAGAAAGCCGCCGATCCGATCATCGTGCATCCGGATGTCCGGCGCGCGCTGATGGACCAGAAATCCTTCGTCGAGGGCGCCCGGGCGTTCATCCTGTGGGGCGCCTCTCTGATCGATGGCGAGAAGCGGCATAGCGATGAGAAGAGCCGCGAAGCCTCGGCCGATATGGTGGCGCTGCTGACGCCGATCATGAAGGCGTTCATCACCGACAAAGGCTATGAGAACGCCAGCCAGGGCCTGCAGATGCTGGGTGGGCATGGCTACATTGAAGAATGGGGCATGTCGCAGTTCGTGCGCGATGCGCGGATCGCCATGATCTATGAGGGCGCCAACGGCGTTCAGGCGCTCGACCTTGTCGGCCGGAAGCTGCCGCAAAATGGCGGCCGGGCGATGATGGCGTTTTTTGAGGAAGTGAAGGGCTTCATCAAAGAAAATGAAGGCCATGAGACGCTGAACCAGACCTTCCTGACGCCGCTCAAGGCCGCTTCAAAAGATCTGCAAGAAGCGGGCATGCATTACATGCAGACTGGCATGAAAAACCCAAACGATATGCTGGCGAGCTCCAATGACTTTCTGCATCTCTTCGGACATGTCTGCATGGGGCTGATGTGGGCGCGCATGGCGAAATCCGCTTACGAGGCGCTCGATCAAGGAACCAGCGACAAGGCCTTCTACGAGACCAAGCTGCTGACTGGCCGCTATTACATGGAGAAGCTGTTGCCGGAGACCGGCCTGCGCCTCGCCCGGGTCAAGGCCAGCGGCGACACGGTGATGGGCCTTTCCGCAGAGGCGTTTTGAGCCGCGACGCTTTGGCGGGAAAAGCTCCAAAGCCCAAGCGCCTGCCGCTGCCGAAGCGGTTCGGCGCCGCAATGACGGAGCCGGCCTACCGCCGGCTCCGCGATCTGAACGAGCGATACGGTCTCGGAAATAACTACGTGCTGACGGTGCTCCTCAAGCGGCTCGATGATTATGCGGAGCCGGAGAGACTTGAGGCGGCCTTCCGAGACTTCATCAGCGAATACGGCGCGCCGGCTGCGGCGGCCGAGATGAAACAAGAAAAAACAACGCCGGACGCGCAGCCGCCCGCCGGCGACACGGAGGATCGGTGATGACCGAAGCGTATATTTACGACAGCGTGCGCACGCCGCGCGGCAAAGGCCGGGCGAACGGCGCGCTGCATGAAGTCACCTCTCTGAGGCTCGCCTCCGGCGTGCTGGAGGAGATCCGCGATCGCAACGAACTCGACACCGCGCAGATCGACGATGTGATCCTCGGCTGCGTCTCCGGCGTCGGCGAGCAGGGCGCCTGCCTCGCGCGCACCGCAGTGCTCGACGCCGGCTATGACGAAGGCGTCGCAGGTCTTCACATCAACCGCTTCTGCGCCAGCGGCATGGAGGCTGTGAACCTCGCCGCGAACCAGGTGAAAGGCACGGGCGGCGCCTATGTCGCCGGCGGCGTCGAGATGATGAGCCGCGTGCCCATGGGCTCGGACGGCGCGGCCTTCGCCGTCGATCCGACCTTCGCCATGCCGCATTACTTCGTCCCCCAAGGCATCGCCGCGGACATCATCGCCACCGAATACGGCTTCAGCCGCGACGATGCGGACAGCTACGCGGTCGAAAGCCAACAGCGCGCCGCCAAAGCCTGGGAGGAAGGCCGCTTCAAGAAGTCCGTCGCGGCTGTGAAAGACCGCAACGGTCTGACGATCCTCGAGAATGACGAGCATATGCGGCCCGAGACCGACATGCAGTCGCTCGGCGCGCTGAAAGCCTCCTTCAAGGAGCAAGGCGAGGTGATGCCGGGCTTCGACGCGGTGGCGCTGATGCGCTATCCGCATCTTGAGAAGATCAACCACGTCCATCACGCCGGCAACAGCTCCGGCATCGTCGACGGCGCCGCGGCGCTCTTGATCGGCGATCAGGCGTTCGGCGAGCGCAACGGCCTCAAGCCCCGCGCGAAAATCCGCGGTACGGCCAAGAACGGCAATGATCCGACCATCATGCTGATCGGCCCCGTGCCGGCGACGGAGAAAGTGCTGAAGGCGACCGGGCTCAGCACCAAGGACATCGATCTCTTCGAGGTGAACGAAGCTTTCGCGAGCGTCGTGCTGCGCTTCATGCAGGCCTTCGACGTCGATCCTTCGGTCGTGAATGTGAATGGCGGCGCCATCGCCATGGGCCATCCGCTCGGCGCCACCGGCGCGATGATCATCGGCACGCTGCTCGATGAGATGGAGCGCCAGGATAAGGAGCTGGGCCTCGCCACGCTCTGCGTCGCTTCGGGCATGGGCGCGGCCACGGTGCTCGAGCGCGTCTGATGCGGCGACGCGGTTTCGGAGGCTGGCGGCCCGCCGCCCGCCCTCTCACCCATCAAGAACACAAGCGAGGCCCGCAACGAGGAGCGCCTGTCGCCGCAGCGACAGGCGCGGCGACGGCGCGGCCGGGAGGAACGGATATGACGAGCGAATTTCATTACGAAGTGGATGGCGACGGCGTCGCGATCATCACCTGGGACATCGGCGAGAAGGGCTCGATGAATGTCGGCTCGGCCACGGGCTTCGACGAGCTTGAAGCGGCGGTCGACAAAGCGATCGCGGATCCGGCGGTCAAGGGCGTGGTGCTCACCTCCGGCAAGGCGGATTTCGCCGCGGGCATGGATCTGAACGTGCTCGCCGAGGCGCGGGCGGAGGCCGAGGCGGAAGGCGGCGATCCGGCGGCGCGGCTGTTCGAGTTCGTGATGCGCGGTCACAAAGTCATGCGGAAAATCGAACTGGCGGGCGCTGACCCGAAGACCAAAAAAGGCGGCAAGCCCTTTGCGGCGGCGACGCCCGGCACGGCGCTCGGGCTCGGTCTCGAGCTGATGCTCGCCTGCCATAAGCGCTTCGCGGCCGATAATCCCAAAGCCAAGATCGGTCTGCCGGAGATCAATGTCGGCATCTTCCCGGCGGGCGGCGGCGCGATGCGCGTCTCGCGCATGCTTGGCCTGATGGGCGCGGCGCCGATCCTGATGGAAGGCAAGATGCTGAACCCGGCCAAGGCGAAAGGCGCCGGCTTGATCGACGAGGTCGTCGCGCCCGATCAGCTGCTCGCCGCGGCGAAGGCGTGGGTGCTGTCCGCCGGCGCGGATGAGATCGTGAAGCCGTGGGATAAGAAGGGATTCAAATATCCCGGCGGCGCGCCCTATCATCCGGCGGGCTTTCCGATGTTCACCGGCTCGAACGCCATGATCAACGGCAAGACCCAAGGCGCCTATCCAGCGCCGAAAGCGCTGCTCTCGGCGATCTATGAAGGCGCGCTCGTGGATATCGACACCGCTCTGCGCATCGAAGCGCGCTGGTTCGTCAATCTGATGATGAACCCAAGCTCGAGCGCGATGATCCGCTCGATCTTCCTGAACAAACAAGCGCTTGAGAAAGGCGCGCGGCGCCCGGCCGGCGTTCCGGATCTCTCGGTGAAAAAGGTGGGCGTGCTCGGCGCTGGCCTGATGGGCGCAGGCATCGCCTATGTCTCGGCCGAGGCCGGCATCGAAGTGGTGCTGATCGATCGGGATCAGGAGAGCGCGGAGAAAGGGCTCGGCGCCATCGCGGGGCTGCTCGACGGCAAGATGAAGAAGGGCCGGCTTGATGAAGCGGGCAAGGCGGCGGTGCTGGCCCGTGTGACGGCGACGGCCGATTACGCGCGGCTCGAAGACTGCGATCTCTTGGTTGAGGCCGTGTTCGAAGACATCGCTCTGAAGGCGAGCGTCACCGAGATGGCGGAGACGGCGCTGCCGCGGGACGCGATCTTCGCCTCCAACACCTCTACGCTGCCGATCAGCGAACTCGCCAAGGCCAGCGGGCGCCCGGAGCAGTTCATCGGCATCCATTTCTTCTCGCCGGTGCATCGCATGCCGCTGGTCGAGATAATCAAGGGCGAGAAGACCGGCGATGCGGCCGTCGCCAAGGCGCTCGATTTCGTTCGCCAGATCAAAAAGACGCCGATCGTGGTCAATGATGCGCGCTTCTTCTACGCCAATCGCTGCATCATTCCTTACGGCAATGAGGCGGCGCGGATGGTGTGCGAAGGCGTGAAGCCGGCGCTGATCGAGAACGCGGCGAAATTGCTCGGCATGCCGCTCGGCCCGCTGCAGCTTGGCGATGAAACGGCGCTCGATCTCGCTCTGCGCATCGCGACGCAGACCAAAGCGGCGCTTGGCGCCGCTTATCCGGCGAGCCCGGCGGATGAGTTCATCCGCGTGATGGTCGAGGAGAAAGGCCGGCTCGGCCGCAAATCGAAGGCCGGCTATTACGATTACGACGAAAAGGGCAAGCGGATCGGCCTTTGGCCTGGCCTCTCGGAGATGTTCCCGCCGCTCGCCGAGCAGCCGGATGTCGAGACGGTGCAGAACCGGCTGATGGCGGTGCAAGTGCTCGAAGCGGTGCGTGCGCTGGAGGAAGGCGTGCTGACCGACATCCGCGAAGGCGATGTCGGCGCCATCCTCGGCTGGGGTTTCGCGCCCTGGTCGGGCGGCCCGTTCGGCTGGATCGACATAAAAGGAACGGCGGAGTTCAAGCGCATCTGCGACGATCTCGCCGCGCGCTATGGCGACCGCTTCACGCCGCCGGCGCTGCTGAACGAGATGGCCGCGAAAGGCGAGAGCTTCTATGGCCGCTTCGGCGGCGGCGCGGAAGCCGCGGCGGCCTAACGCGCTGAGAGGAGGAAACGGCGCTCACGGCCATCGAGGCCCTGAGCGCCGTTCGCGAGCGGGCGCAGAGCGCGGCGCTCTTGTCCGATCAACCGCGGGCGCGTCTAAGAGGTTTGGCGGCGCGGCGCGTGCGGCTGGTCGACGCGATGGCGAACACCCATCCCGCCGCCGCGCCGCCGGCGATGAGGCTGAGGTCGAACAGCATTTGCGCAGCGCTGAACTCCGCGAAAATCCCGAGACTCTGCAAGACCATGCGCCACGCCAAGGCGGCGGCGGCGCCGAAGGCGGGATAGGCGAAGCCGGGGCGCCATCCTCGCCGCGCGGCGGCGCTCAGGAAAAGGGAGGAGGGAAGCGCCATCAAGATCACGATCAGCGCGCCGCCGAACAGCGTCACATGCGCCCAGCGCCCGAGAAGCGGGATGATGGGCTCGTACGCGGCATAAGTTCCGATCACGTGGACGGCGGCGGCCGGTGCGGCGGCCACAACGCAGACGAGGATGAACAAAATCACAGATCGCAGGCGCGTCATCGAGATCACCTCCGCGATCGAGCATAGCGGAGTTAGTCTACCCGAGGCCCGGTAAGGAACTCTGAAACCGCGCGATTCTCGCAGGCGATGGTTACTGCGCGGCCTTATACTCCCGCTCCAGCCGGTCGATGGTCTGATCTTGCCAGGCGGACAGCTCGCCCGCATCGAGCAGCGCGTCGCCATTCACATCGAGCGCAGCGAACTCGCCTTCGACATTCGGCGCGCCGCGGGCGGCCGCTTTGAACTCAGCGAAGTCGAGGGCGCGGTCGCGATTGGAATCATGGCCGGCGAGCACGATTTCGGCGAAGGCGGATTGGCCGGTTTCCTGATAGCTGACGGAGGGATCGGCGTTGGCGCCGCCAGCGACCGCGATCGCAGCGGCGCATGTCAGGCTTTTGATCGGGAAGCGGATTTTCATGTGAGATCTCCAGGTCGTCGCCGCGTCCACGCGCGAGTCGCGCATGCTTTTACAGCCTGCCGTGATTGTGCGGCGAAGGCGCGGCGGCGCTTTACGTCAAGCGGCGATTAGCGCGGCGGCGCGTCCTCTCGAGGCGGTTGCTGCGCGAGCGCGTCCATTTCCGAGACCAGCGCCGCGCAGACGCCGGGTTCGGAGAGGGCGTGGCCCGCATCTTCGATCATCCGCAGCCGGCTGCGCGGCCAAGCCTTGTGCAGAGCATAGGCCGAGGCGGGCGGGCAGATCATGTCGTAACGCCCTTGCACGATCACGCCGGGGATCCGCTCCAGCCGATGGGCGTCGCGCAAGATCTGATCGTCGCAGTCGAGAAAGCCGCCATGGTGAAAGTAATGGTTCTCAATGCGGGCGAAAGCGCGGGCGTGGCCGTCATGCTCAAAGCTATGGCGGCGCCGGACATCCGGGCGGAACGCCGCCGTCGCGCCTTCCCATCGGCTCCAGGCGCGGGCGCAGTGGATTTGGGTTTCAAGATCGTCAGAGAACAGCCGCTTGTGATACGCGGCGACCATTTCGCCGCGCTCCTCCACCGGGATCGGCGCGCAGAATTTCTCCCAAAGCTCAGGCCAGAAATGCGCTGCGCCGCCATTATAGAACCAGTCGATCTCGGCGCGGCGGAGCAGAAAGACGCCGCGCAGCACCAGCGCCTCCACCCGCTCAGGATGCGTTTGCGCATAGAGAAGCGCCAGCGTCGCGCCCCAGGAGCCGCCGAAGACGATCCAGCGATCGATGCCGAGCCGCTCGCGGATCGCCTCGATGTCTTGGATCAGCGCCCAGGTGTCGTTCTCATCCACCACCGCGGTCGGACGCGAGCGGCCGCAGCCGCGCTGGTCGAACAGCACGGTGCGGAAGACGTCCGGATTGAAAAAACGCCGCATCGCCGGGCTGCAGCCGCCGCCGGGGCCGCCATGCAGCACCACCACGGGCCGGCCGCTCGGGCGGCCGACCTGTTCGACATAGATCGTGTGCAGTTTCGAGACCGGCATCCGAAACTGGTCGAAGGGCTCGATCGGCGGATGCAGAGAGATGCGGGCGGCGTCCATCGCGGTTCCAGAACTGGCGCCGTAGAGGCGCGGTCACGTCAGCAGCTAGGCGGGCTTGGCTCGGAAGCGCGCCTTCGCCGCGGCGGTCGGATCGTTAGCCGCGCAGGGCGCTGGCAGGCGCTGCGCCAGAGAGCGCAGCGTCGCACGCGGGATAAAGCTGCTCGGGCCTCATTCGCAGCACATTAGCGCTCCCTCTGCGATCAGCATAGTCCTTGCGACGGTCTGAGCGCCATTTGATTGCATTCGGATCTGTTCTCCTCGGCGTCTTTTGGATAGCCTGGTGCAACTCTACGGCGCTGACTGTTGAAGATTGGCGCCTCTTTTCTTGGCGGAAGGCGCAGAATCGTTTCTTAATGTGACGCAAACGCCGCGCTATGGAAAGCTGAACGGCGGCGCCGATCTCGACGAGGCGGGCCAAGGCGATGAGGGAGGCGGCGAGGGGCGCATGACGGAAGAGGCGGCGGCGGCCGTGGCGGCGGAGGCCGCGAAGTTCGATGCGATCGGCGTGGAATGGCGCGACCCGGATGGCGCTTTCGCGCCGCTCCATGCGATGCAACCGGCGCGTTTGTCCTTCCTGCGCGGCCATCTCGACGCGCTGGCGGCGCCCGCGGCGGCGATGGGGCGGCGGCCGCTGACGGGGCTCCGGGTGCTCGACATCGGCGCCGGCGGCGGGCTCGCCGCGGAGCCTTTGGCGCGGCTCGGCGCGGCGGTGGTCGGCGTTGATCCGAGCGCCGAGGCGGTCGCCGCGGCCAGTGCGCGCGCCGAGGGGTTCGGTCTGCCGATTGCGTATCGCCTTGGCGATTCGGCGGCGGCGGCGCGCCAGGCGGCGGAGACGGGCGAGCGCTTTGACGCCGTCATTGCGCTGGAAGTGGTGGAGCATGCGCCGGATCGCGACGCTTTCGCCCGGGACCTCTCCGCCTGCCTGAAGCCCGGCGGCCTCGCCATTCTCAGCACGCTTAACCGGACGGCGGCGAGCTATCTCGGTGCGATCCTCGCGGCGGAGCGGCTGCTCGGTTGGCTGCCGAAGGGCACGCATGAGTGGCGGCGCTTCCCGACGCCGGACGAGCTTTCGGCGTCGCTGCTCGCGGCGGGTCTTGAGGAGGTGGACCGCACAGGGTTCGTTTACGAGCCCGCCGCTCGGCGCTGGCGTCAGGATCCGGCGCGGCTCGAGATCAATTACGCGCTCGCGGCGGTGAAGCGCGCGCTATGATCGGCGGCGATCGACGTAAGAGGGTGGCGCCGCCGCGGCTCATCCTCTAAGAGACAGACTTTATAAACTTAGCGGTATACTGTGGCTTTCGCGTCGTTACTCGTATCGTTGATCGCATTTTTATATGCGCCGTTCGTCCTCGTGTTGCTTTTTCTATTCGCATTAGTCGGCGCGGCGGCGGGGGCGCTCGCGGTTATTTTGGTTCGCAGAGTCACAGGCTTAAGGTGGTTTGGCCTCAGAAGCTGGTTTGTTTATCACGCGGCTTTCTTGTTGGCTGGTTTGTTTTCGATAGAGTTCTTTGATCTGGCTGCTATGAACCTCGCGGCGGCGCAGCAGAATTTGCAAATTGAGCGGCGGGAGTTCGCTGTTGTGTCAATGAATAGAACGTTCTTCCGCAGGTCCAGCGGGTATCATGCTTGCGCGCGCGGCGCTGGCGGCCAGTGTTATTATTGGAGTTATAGATCATTCGAGTTTAAGAGGTGTCGCTGAGCGGGTGATTTCCTTGATTCTCTTCGACTCCCGCCATCACCCTGACAGCAGCGCATCCGCAGCGGCGCCGACGCCGTAAGCGGCGGCCGCTGCGGCCGAACCGATCAGCAGCACTTCCAAGCCTGAGAGCCAGGCCGATTGCGGCGACCAGAGGCTTTTGGCCGAACCGATCGCGAAGAAAGTGATCGCCGTCAGCCCAATCGAGATCTCCCAGGCCGCCGATAGACCGAAAAGGAACGGCGCGAGCGGCGCGAGCCCACAGGCGATGAAGGCGATGAAGGTCGCGATGGCGGCGATCCAAGGCGAACGCAGCGTGTCGCCCGCGCCGTATTCCTCAGCCAGCATCGTCTCGATCCAGCGCTCTCGATCAGCGGTGATCACGCGCACGGCTTGCTCCAGCGCCTCGCCCTCAAAGCCTTTGCGCCGAAAAACCTCACGGACCTCGCGCCTCTCGCCCGCGGGATCGCGGTTGATATGCCGCTCTTCAATTCGGCGCAGGCGCTCGCGATCGTCTCGCTCGGCTTTGGCGCCGGTGTAGTTCGCGGCGGCCATGGAGAGCCCATCCGCGATCAAACCAGCCGCGCCGAGGATCAAGATCACGCGCTCGCCCAGCGCGCCGCCGACGGCGCCGGAGATGATCGCGAACGTCGTCACCGCGCCGTCAATGCCGCCATAGATCCAATCGCGGAGATAGCCCGGCTTGGGCTGGCGCGCCAGACGCTCGCGGATCGCGCCTTCATCATGGGCGTGTTCGAGAGGGGCGTCTTGCGGGGCGTGCGGATCGTCGTCGGCCGGCGGCATTGGCGCGCTCTCAATCGAGAGAATCGACTCGCCACGCCTGGTGCGCAAACGCGGCGGCTTGCGCTAATTGTTTCGCACGAATGCGCCAAAAGGCGCAATGCGGCGCGACCAGTGCGTCGCCTCAGGCGCTCAAGGCGGCGCGGAAGGCGGCCCACGCCTCCGGCGTGTCGAGATCGAGCAGCGGCGCTTCGCCGCCAATGGCGATCTCGGCGAGGAATTCTGGATGCTCGCGGATCACAGAGCGCGCGCCTTCATCGCCTGTCAGCCCGCTGAGCGCCTCGAAGAAGCGTCGGCCGAACAGGATCGGGTGCCCTGGAGCGCCGTCGGCGCCAAGCGGACGGACGATCTCGCGCCCTTCATCGGGATCGAACGCCGCGGCGAGCCGGTCGATCAACGCGGCGTCCATCAGCGGCATATCCGCGAGCGCCACGATCACCGCGTCTGTTTGCGGCGAGAGCGCCAGGACGCCGGCGCGCAGGCTGCCCGCCATGCCGCTGCGCCAGCTCGGGTTTTCGATGCGCCGCAGATCAAGGCCCGCGAGCGCCGCCGCCATCGCGTCGCTTTCGGCGCCGAGCACCACCAAGCGCTCAGAGAGCTTCGCTTGCGATAGCGCTTCCGCGGCGCGGCGGATCTGCGGCGCGCCGTCGATCTCTTGCAGGAGTTTATGGCCGGAGGCGCCCATGCGCCGCGCGCCGCCCGCCGCCAGCAGCACGCCGGCGATCCGCGGCCCCGGATCGCCGCTTCGCGCCGCGGCGGCGCTCGCGCCGAGCCGCGGCGCCGGGCGCGCGGAGATCTCCTTCAGCAGTCCGCCGAAGCCCATCGCGGCGATCTCGGCGGCGTCTGGCGCGCGTCCGGCGCAAAGCCGCTCCAGCACCCAATCCGCGCCGTTCAGCTTCGGCGATCGCGCGCAGCCCGGCAGACCGACCACCTGGCGCGCGCCGAGGGCGCCGAGAGCCAGGAGATTGCCGGGATCGACCGGCATGCCGAGCCGCTCCACCGCGCCGCCCGCCGCCTCGATCGCCGCCGGCGTCACGTCGCGCCGATCCGTCGTCGCGGTGGCGGCCAGCACTAAGATGAGATCGCCTTGCGCCGCGCCGAGCGCGTCCGCCAGCGCCTCGATGCGATGCGGAACCACGCGCTCCTCGACCAGCGGCGCCGCCAGCGCCAACAGCCGCGCGCGGATCGCAGCGGCGCCCTTCTGAAGCAGCGCAGGCGCGAGCCCAGGCGTCTCCGTCAGGATCAGGCTCACGCTCGGGCGCGTCGCCGCGTGAACGCGCGGTCCGCGCTCTCGCGCTGCGGCGGCGAGCGTCTCCGCCGCGTTGAGGGCGGTCTCCGGCGCGGCGTAGGGAATGACCTTGACTGTCGCCAGCATGCGCCGCTCAGGAACCCAGCAGGGCGCGGCGAGCGTGGCCACCGTAAGACTCTCATCAAGCGCGTTCAGCGCGCCGACGAGATCCGGCGCGATCTCGAACAGCCCGTCGCGCGCCGCGAGCAGGTTCACGCGCCCGGCGATCGGCGCGGTGAGGCTCACGCCCGCCGCGCCCTGCTGGG
>JBCBCG010000031.1:0-26351 GCA_038530925.1 Pseudomonadota bacterium | reverse complement strand
CCGATCATCTTCCGCGAAATGCTGAGCGGGCTGCGAAGCTCGCTTCAAGGCGGGCCGCCGACGCTTTCCTGGTCGCTGCGCGCGCCGGTGCCGGAAGGCGATCTCGCCGCCGATCTTTGCCGGCTCGCCGCGGCGCATCCAGCGGTCGCGATCGGATGTTATCCCTTCTATCGCGGCGGGCTCGGATCGACGCTCGCGCTCCGCGCGACGGACCGCGCCGCGCTCTCCGCCGCTGCGGACGGCGCCCGCGCGATTCTCGTCGCGCGCAGCGCGGAGATCGTGGAGACGCCGCCGGAGACTGAAGCCTGACGCGGGCCCGCGCGGCGCGATCGCCTCACTCCGCGCGGTTGACCCGCTGCGCCTTCACCAGGTTCACCGCCGGTTCGATCGACACCGCGAACACTTGGCCGCGCTCAACGAACTCATTGCTTTTGAGGCCGACTGCGAAGCCGTCGATATACGCATTGGGACGCACCGGATCGAAGCTCTTGAAGTCGATGAAGCCTTGCGCTCCGGCCGCGGCCGGCGACAGGTCACGGCGGGGGCCGGGATCAGTGGGAAAATCCGACGCCTCCGCCTTGCCCTCAGCCACCAGCGCCGCCGCGGCGGCCTCGTAGATATCAGGCTTAAACGCCGCCGCCGCGGTCTCCCAATACCAGGTGTCGATCTTCGGCTCGCCGATTTGGCCCCATCGGCGCATTTGCGTCAGATACCAGATCGCGTCCGACAAATAAGGATAGGTCGCGTATTCTTTGAAGAACAAACCAAAGCGCGGCGCCGGCCGCAGATCGCCGCGCTCATACTCGACAGAGCCGTCCAGAAAGCTCTGCAGCGCCTGCGCCGACAAACCAAGATACTCCGGCCGGCGCATCAGTTCCGCCGCGCGCAGGCGATCTGATTTCGAGAGATCGCGGCAGGCGCGCAGCAACGCCTTGGTGAGCGCGAGCACGGTCTCTGGGTTCTCCGCTGCGAAAGCCTCGGTGACGCCGAGCACCGTTTGCGGGCTCATCGGCGCGATTTGATCCTGCGTCACCACCGGCACGCCGGTGTCGAGCAAGAGCGCTTGTTGGCCCCAAGGCGCGGCGACCGCGTAGCCGTCGAGCAGATCAGCGCGGAGCGCGACCGGCATGAACACGGTGGGAAACTCCAGCAGCGCGATATCGGCGCGCAGATCGCCCTTCGGATCCTCGGCGCTGTAGAAGCCCGGATGGCCGCCGCCCGCCGCCATCCAGTAGCGCAAGAGATAATTGGACGGCGACAGCGGATGGTCGACGCCCATCTGCATCGGCTGACCCTGGCGCTTGAACTCGCCGAACACTTCGAGCAGCGCGCCGGCGGAGATCGGATGCACCGGCCGCCCCGCGCCTTCCAGCCGCACATAGCGGCGCATGCGGCGCCAGACGCCGTTGGAGACGGTGATCGCGCCGCCATTGGCTGCGAGCACGGTCGAGGCGACGAAACGCGGCCCTTCCATCATCCCGGCCGCGGAGGCCACGGGCTGCGTCGCCAGCATCTGCCCGGCGTCAAGGCCGCCTTGGGCCAGGCGCTCGGCCATTTCGGTCCAGGTGCGCGCCTCCTCGAGCCGCACGTTGAGCCCTTCCTCGGCGAAATACCCACGATCCAAAGCCAGCGCGAAGGGCGCCAAATCGGCCTGCTTGACATAGCCGACCACCAGCTCCGGCCGCTCGGGCGCCGCCGTGGCCGGAGCGCTCAGACCAAGCATCAGCGCCGCCGCGCAGCGGGCCAGTAAACGCAAGAAACTCTTCACCAAAGCGTCGCGCCCCTTCCCCAATGAAGGCGCGTCGCCCGTCGCGACTCGCGCCTCGTCGTCTCCCCCCGAACCCTATAGCGCAGCCGCCGGGCGCCGCCGAGAGGGACTGCGCGCCTTCCGCCGTCAGCGGCGTTTCAGAGCCACGGCCGCGCCGCGAGAGACGCAAATCGCGGCGGCGGGCGGATCGGAGAGGCGCATCTCGGCGGCGCGCGCGGATCAGGCGGCGGTTTGCGACGGCGCGTCCTCGTCTTGGCAGGGCCGCTCGTCGGCGGCGAGCTTGAAGAAGCCGATGAGGCCTTCGAGATTGCGCGCGCCGGCGGCGAGGCTATGGGCGTTGGACGCGCTCTGCTCGGACAGCGATGTGTTGTTCTGCGTCAGCTCGTCGATTTGATGGATGCTCGACGCGATTTCATCGACGCTCGCCGCTTGTTCTTGACTGGCTTCGGCGATGCTCTTGATCGAACGTTCGACCTCGATGATCGACGCGGAGATGCCCGAGAGCGCCGCGCCCGTCTCGGTGACCAGCCGCACGCCATCTCCCACTTGCGCGGCGCTGGTCTCGATCAGGCCGCGAATGTCTTTCGAGGCTTCCGAAGAGCGTTGGGCCAGCGAGCGCACTTCGGAGGCGACGACCGCGAAGCCTTTGCCTGCGTC
This sequence comes from Pseudomonadota bacterium, assembly GCA_038530925.1. Taxonomy (GTDB): domain Bacteria; phylum Pseudomonadota; class Alphaproteobacteria; order Rhodobacterales; family Rhodobacteraceae; genus JALEGB01. The sequence goes on along the minus strand of JBCBCG010000031.1, from coordinate 23,926 downwards.
GCCGGCGCGCGCGGCCTCGACGGCGGCGTTCAGCGCCAGAAGATTGGTCTGGAAGGCGATTCCGTCGATCACGCTGATGATGTCGGTGATCTTGGCCGCGCTCGACTCGATCTCGTTCATCGCGCTGACGGCGCTTTGCACGATCTCGCCGCCGCGATGCGCGCGGCCCGACGCCTCGGTGGCGAGCGACAGCGCCGACGTGGCGTTCGCGGCGTTCGATTTCACCGAATCCGACATCTCCTTCGTCGTCGCAGCGGTGGTTTCAAGAGATTTCGCCTGCACTTCCGAGCGCGTCGCGAGATCGTCCGCCGCGGCTGAGATGCTCTCCGCGCCGGCGCTGACGGATTCGCTGGTCTTGGCGATCTCGGTCACCAGCTCGGCCAGGCGTTCGACGGTGAAGTTGACGTTGGTCTGCAGCTCCGCGAACGCGCCTTGGAACGCGCCGTCGAAGCGGTCTTCCAACTGACCCTGCGCGACTTTCTCGAATACGCGGCTCGCCTCGCCCACGCCTTGATCCACGGTCTCAAGCAACCGATTGATGCCGCCGGCGATTTCATTGAGCTCGCCATCGGCGAAATCCGCGGGAACGCGGCTGGCGAAATCACCGGCGACGGCGTCCTCCACCACCATGCCGAACGCCGCTTGCAATTCGTTCATCATCGCGGCGCGCTCGAGCTGCGCGGTGGTGTCGGCCGTCTCCTTCTCGCTGGCGAATTGTCGGACTTTGATCGCGTTTTCTTTAAAGGCGCGGAGCGCTCTCGCCATAACGGCCAGCTCGTGCTGTCCCTCCGCGCCGTGAATCTCGACCTCAAGATCGCCGCCGGCGAGCTTCGCCATATCCTCGGCCTGGCGCCGCAGGCTCGTCGACACCGAGCGCGAGATCACAAGCGCCAGCGCCGCGCCGATCGCGAGCGATGCGACCGCGATGAGAGAGACGATCCAAAGACCGTTATTCACGATCGCCGCGCCGCGCGGCCCAAGTTGATCCTGGCGCTCCGAAACTTTGGCGATGTAACCGAGATAGCGCTCCTGCATTCCTGGCCCGATGCGATCCAGCCTTTCGACGGCGATCGCGTCGATCTTGGCGCGGAGCGTGGTCAATTGAGCGCCGATATCTTGGTAAGCGGCGATCATCTCGATCGTATCAAGCGTGAATTGGCGCGCTGCGCCGGCGTCGGCGCGATCCGCGACCGATCGCAGCGCATCGGTGATGCTGGGAGCGTCCGTCGGCGCGGCGGCGGCCGCCTCCGGGCCGGCCGCCGCGGCCAGACGAGCGGGCGCGTAATCGCGTGCGAACTCTGTGGCCGCGCGGCCGGCGAGAAAGGCGGATGTCGCGTCGTTTCGGCGGCGCGCGCCCACCATCAGCTGCGCCAATCGGGCGGATAGTTGGGCGTAGGCCTCGCGAAGCGTCGCCGATTGGCTCCGATAGGCTTTATGGAGCGACGAGTAGCTCAGGAAATCCTCGTGGTATTGATTGAAATCCGTCTCAAGCGTGATCAATTCGCTAATATTCGGATCATCGCTGAGAAACACGTCGGCCGCTTCGTCTTTACCAGCGCCGATCGTCGCGGCCTTGGCGGCGAAGATCTCGCGCTGCGCTTCGGACGGCGCCAAACGGTATTTCAGCGCGGCGATCCGCGCCTCATAAAGATCGTCCGAGAAAGAATTGAGCAGCAGCGATTGCCGCGCTGTGGTGCGGTAATCGACGAAAGCGGAGGAGAGATGGATCGCTTTGACGTATGAGACGCTCGCCAACGCCAGAAGCAGCGTCATGACGATGGAGAAGCCGATGACGACCCTCTGTCCGATTCCCCATTTTTGCATCGCCCCTCTCCCCTTACTCATCTGACCGTAAGCGTCGGCGGGTTCGCCGCCCCTTTAATGTTCGAACGCGATCCAACAGCCGCGATCGACGCTTAGGAGGCGTCGATCGGGCGGATCTCCCAGTCTTCGGCTTTGCCGCTGTCGTTGCGCGGCAGCGCGGCGCCGGTGGTGAAGGACGCCGGGCGCGCCGGCGGCTCCAGGCGGCGGCGCAAATGCGCCTCAAGATCGCCGAGCGCGCCTGGCGCGAGCGGCGCGGCGACGGGCACGATGAACGCCTTCAGCCGGCGGTCCGGATCAGAAACATCGGGCCGCACCGCGGCGTCGGCGATGAGCGGATGCGCCAGGATCGCGGCGCGCGTCCGCTCGAGGCAGACATTGACGCCGCCTACCTGAACCATCCGATCGCGCCGGCCCGCGGGCGTGAAACGATCCTCAGCGTCAAAGCGGAGATGGTCGGGCGGCGCCTCCGCCGCGCCGCGCCCGGCGCGGATCAAGGCGTCCTCGGCGTCCTTTGCGCCCTCGGCGCCCTCGGCGTGCGCGCGGCGCCAATGGGCCAGCAGCTGAAACGGCGCGTCGCCGGCCTCGCGCCAGCCGACGCCGCCGGTTTCGGTGGATCCGTAGAGTTCGATCATCCGCGACAGCGGAGAGGCGCTCGCCGCGCGCCAAAGCGCCGCGGGACAGGGCGCGCCGGATGTGAGGCCGATCGCGCCGACATCCCGGGCCTCGCCCGCCGCGTCTAGCAGCCGCGCCCAGTGAAACGGCGTCGCCACGATCAGGTCGCCCGCCTGCGCCTTGCGCAGCGCCGACGGCGCGGAGGCGCGATGATCCGCGACCGCCACGCCGCGGCGCGCCGGCAGCAAGGCCGAGAACAAAAATCCATAGAGATGGTGCGGCGGCGCCCAAGCGCAGATCCGCTCGATCGGCCCAAGGATCGGATCGAGGGCCTCCAGCTCTTGCGCTGTTTCGGCCCAAGGAATGTCGATGCGGCGCGGCTCGCCGGTGCTGCCTGAGGTGCGGAACGTCAAATGGCTCACGCCGCGGCGGAGTGTCTCTTCCACGATGTCGATCCACTCGCCCAGACTTTGGGCGATCACAAGAAAATCTTCCGAGCCGATCCGGTGCAAATTGTAGAATTCGTTCACGCGCTCGACCAAACTTAGCTTGTCGAGGCTGTCTGCGCCGATCCCGGTTTCATCGAGCGTCGTCGCCTCCGTCCAGGCCAGCGGCGCATGAGGCGGGACCGCGCCCTTGCGCGCGCGGCCCATTTCTTCAGCGATCAGGCTCCCGAGAAGTCTCAGGTGATCTTCTCGCCGCAGGATCGTCATCCCGCGACTCCGAGGCCTTCGTCGAGCTGCGCGAAGATCTCGCTGACCATGCCCTCGTACTGGGCTCTGGCCTCCTCCACCTTCATCCGCAGCGCGAGCGCTTTGAACGCCAGCTCCGAGACGGCGATATCGGCCTGATCGAGGTCGAGATCCGCCTTCACGTCATGCGCCGGCTCGTAGCCTTCGAAGAAATCAAGAATCTCTTCGAGCGAGTCGGAGACGCAGACCTTGAAGCTGTCCTGCTCGCCATCCGCTTTGGTGAAATGGCGGATGTCGGCGACGAAGCCGCCGGTTGCGGTGCGGAACACGTTCAGCTCGTACCAGAACGGCGTGCCGACGCGAAAGCTCATGCCATGCGCGACGACGGCGCCGCGAAAGCCGAGCGGCCGCTGGCCGCTGCGGCGCACGGTGATGAAGCTCGCCTCCGCCGGCTCTTCCGCCGGCGCCGGGTCGAAGGAAGGCGAGGCGGCGGCGGCCTCATGATCGATCGTCATTTGGATCATTGCGGTGCTCCTGCGTATGATCGTGACACCGCCGAGCGCCCCGGCGGTCTGGGCGGTCAGGCGCGCTTTACGAAGAGCCAGCAGGTCTCGGCGTCGGCGGCTTTCAGGTGAATGCGGACCTTCACCGGCTTCGCTTTGTATTCGAACTCGTAGTCGAACATTGTGTTGACCGCGCCGGTCTTGGCGAACTTCAAAAACTCGCCATGAAAGCGCTTGCCCTTGGCGCAAGGCGCGATGTCGTTGAAGAAATCCTTGCCGATCACATCAGCGGGATTGCGCCCGGCGATGAGGCCCTCGGCCTGGTTGTACTTCACGATTTTGCCTTGGCGGTTGAGGACGATCGCGCCGAAAGGCAGCTTCTCGACACGCTGCGGCTCGCGCTGGAGGATGTTGTCGATATCCTGAGCGCCGAACGGGATGATTTCCATTGCAGTCTTCCTTTTCAGAGATGGAGGCGCGGAGACCGGGCCTTAAAGGGGCGGTCGCCATGATGTCGCCGGTTTGCATACGACTGGCGGATCCGCTGTTATCCGGCGCCGGGGCCGCAGTTCTCGTTCCGCAGAAACGTATCGTTACGGGTGAGAGACATGTCGTTCAGACGGGTGATCGGATGATCGCCTTCGCCGCGACCGGACGCGGAGACCCAGCGGAAATCGCCATCTCCGAGGCTGACCTGGCACTGCGGAACGATTTCGAAGCGCGTCTGACTTTCGGACTTCGCGATATCGAGATCGATCTCAGAAGCTTCTTCAAACTCAACTAATGTCTCAAGCTCTTCGACCTGGCTGTGCGCGCGAGTCTTTTCAGCGAGCGCGATCACTTCCGCAGCCGCCTCGAGGACCCACTCGACGTAGTCACCGCGAACGGTGATCTCCAGCTCAGGGAGCGAAAAGACGAAGCGATTGCCCTCCTTGCGGAGGGTGCCCATTTCATTCATTTCCTGACCCCTTTCTCCATCGACATGCGGCGGCGCCGGTCTGGCGATCGACGGCGCCGCATCGATTGGGGCAGGATGCCACAGCGCTGTGAAAGTCGGGTTTAAACCCGCAATTTTCACGATTTTCGGAGTGGGATCGCCGCTGTCACCGCGCCAGCGCTTCGATCTCGGCGTGCAGCGGCCGGTCCTGGAGGAGCGGCGGCGCCTGGGCTCGGATCTCCGCGTGTAGCGCTCTTGTCGACGCGGAGAACCGCGCAGACGGCTCTCGTGCGGCGACGATGTCGACGCCCTGAGCGACCGCTAGCGCCTCGATCGCCAGAATGCGCCACGCATCCTCCAGCGCCGCCGCGACGCCGCGGGCGGCGATGGTGCCCATGCTCACCACATCCTGATTATCGCCATTCGTCGTGAGGCTTTGGATCGAGCCGGCGCCGGCGCGCGCGCGCATCTCCGCCAAAAGCGCGGTGGCCGTCACTTGCGCGCCCATAAAGCCGCTGTTGAGCCCTGGCGCGCCGCGATGGAGGAAGGCCGGCAGACCGCCGTTCTTGGTCTCATCGCAAAGCCGCGCGATCCGTCGCTCCGCATGACCGGCCAAAGCCACGACGCCGTTCAGCAGCGCGTCTGAGGCGAGCGCGACATGGCAACCCATGAAGTTTCCGCCATGGAGCGCGTGCGGCGCGTCCTCGATGAAGATCGGATTGTCGCTGGCCGCGTTCAACTCGCGCTCGACGGTCTCGGCGTGAAAGGCGGCGACGTCGCGCACGGCGCCCAGGATTTGCGGTGCGCAGCGGGTCGAATAGGGGTCCTGCAGCGGCGCGGGCTCGGTGGCGGCGCCCATCCCCTCGGGCAACACGCGCTCCGCCGCCGGCTCGCGGCGCAACAGGTCCGATCCCGCCGCCAAATCGTTGAGGGCCTGGGTCGCCGCGATTTGCCCAGGATGCGGGCGTGCGGATGCGAATTCCGGCCGCCATGCCTCGGCTCGGCCGCGCAGAAGCTCCGAATGGGCGACTTGCAGCGCCTCGCTCCGCTCGATCAAGCGGCGTGCGCGCGCCGCGTTGAGGAGTGCGACGCCGGTCATGGCGGAGACGCCGTTGACCAGCGCCAGCCCGTCGCGCTGCGCCAATGTCAGCGGCGCGAGGCCGAAGCGCGCGAACGCCTCTCGGTTCGGCGCGTCGCGGCCGTCGCGGTCGATGAAGCGGCCCTCGCCCATCAACGCCAAGGCCAGATGCGAGAGCGGCGTCAGATCGCCGCTGGCGCCGACGGTGCCTTTCTCCGGGATCCAGGGCGCCAGATCTGAGTTCAACACCGCGAGCAGAAGAGCGACCGCCTGATCAGAGGCGCCGGACCAGCCTTGCGCGATCGAGGCGAGCCGCGCCAGCGCGGTCGCGCGCGCGGCCGCCCAGCCCAGCGGCGCGCCGACGCCGCTGGCCAGATGATAAATCAAATGGCGTTGCAGCGTCTCGATATCCGCCGGATCCGTGATCCGGTTGGCGAGCGGCCCAAAGCCGGTGGTGAGCCCGTAGACCAGACGGCGGTCTTCAATGCAGCGCGCCAAGCGCCCGCGCGCCGCCGCGATCCGCGCCTCGGCGCGTGGTCCGATCAGAACGACCGCCTCTCCCATCGCGATGGCCGCGGCGTCGGCGATGGTGAGCCGCTCCTCGATCACGACAGCGCGGCGCGTCAGCGCCGAGGCTCCGGCCGCGCGTTCGGCGCTGGGCGCTGCGTCTTGCGCGTTGTTCGTCTCGGGCTCGATCTGCATGGCTTCGTCCGTTCTTGTTTGGAGCTGGACGCACCATGTCGATGAATGTCTCAATCAATTATAAAACATAAAATCTATCGATAATGCGCCGCGTAATTTTTCTAAATGTTCTCTAATTACGAAAAGTAGAATTAGTAATGCGGAAATAAAACGCGCTCTATAGCGGTGTGAGACGTTCGGGGCGCGCCCTGATCGCGGCATGAGCGAAAGGGCGACAGGAATGGCCGAAACGACTTCGAGCGCCGGTGAGGCGCATCTGGCGCCGCGATTGCGGGCGGATGCGCAGAGCGCGGCGGGCGCGGTGATCCCGAACGGTCTCGACGAGCTTTTCATCAATGCGGAGATCGCCTCGATCAACAGCCGCGCGCTCTCGTATCTCGAGGCGGGCGCGCCGGTGCATTTCCGCGGGCCGGCGGGCGTCGGCAAAACCACGCTCGCGCTCCATGTCGCCGCGCAGCGCGGCCGGCCCGTTCTGCTGGTGAGCGGCGACGCGTGGCGCACCGCCTCGGATCTGGTGGGCGATACGATCGGTCAGAAAACCGATTTCGTGCAGGACAGCTTCATTCACAATGTGAAGAAGACCAAAGGGTCGACCTCGTCGATTTGGGAGGACCGCGCGCTGGTGACGGCGATGGAGGAAGGCTTCACGCTGATCTATGACGAGTTCACCCGCTCTCCGCCTGAGGCCAACAACCCGCTGCTCGCCGCCTTGGAGGAACGCGCGCTGGTTCTGCCGTCCCAAGCGCGGCGGGAGCGGGTCGTGCGCGCGCATCCTGCGTTTCGCGCGCTCTTCACCTCCAACCCGGCTGATTACGCGGCGGTGAGCGCGCCGCAGGACGCGCTTGTCGACCGGATGATCACATTTGATCTCAGCGAGATGAGCGCGGAGACCGAGACCGGCGTGGTCGCGCGGCGGAGCGGCATGACGCTGGATGAATGCCGGCCGATCGTCGCGTTGACGCGCGCGCTGCGCGCGGAGCCGGGCCTCAAGCATCCTCTCTCGATGCGCTCGGCGATCCTCATCGCGCGGGTCGCGCGCCGGATCGGCGCGGCGCCGAGCGCTGCGGATCCGCAGTTCATCCAACTCTGCATCGATGTGCTCGAGAGCCGCGCGCCGAGCCCGCAAGCGTCGAGCCAGGCGGACGGCGCCGCGCGCGAGCGGCGCTTTGAGGCGCTGCGGCGCTGCATTCTCGAGACCTGTCCGCCCGGCGCGCGCGTTTCGGGTCGCGCTGAGACGGCGCGGGCGGAGGCGCGGATCCAATGAAGCGAACCCGCTCGCTGCGCCCCGCCCGCCTCTCTTCGATCGCGCGCGCCCGGCCGCGGACGCGCTCCGCCGCCGCGACCGCGTTGGTGCGGATCGAGTATGAGCGCGAGCGTCTTTTGCGCGATCTCGCCACGCTTGATCAGCGGCGCGTCGAAGCGGTCCAGCGCCTGCGCCTCATCCAAGAGCACGCCGAGCGCCTGCAAAAAATCCTGGCCGAGGACCCCATGGACGAGACGGGCGCCGCGCCGGCCGTCTGCGCCAGCGCCGCATCGCCCCGCATCGCCGAACCGCGCTGATGCGCCCGAGACAGAGACGAGGAGCCTTCGCTGATGGACATCCGCACCGTCGCGCAAACCGCCCGACATTCGCTCGCTGAAGTGGTCGAGCAGCCGATCGACGCCGTCGCCTCATGCGAGGCGGCCGGCGAGGAGTGGCGCGTCGTGATCGAAGTGATCGAGTCGCGCGCGCGCCTCGGCGACGACGATCTGCTGACCGTCTACGAGCTGCGCCTGAGCGCGGAGGGCGCGCTGATCGCCTATCGGCGGCTTGGACGCCGCCGCCGCTTCGAAGACGGCGCGTTCGCCGTCGCCTGACCATCGCCGCGCGGAAGGAGACGAGGATGTCGAGCACGATCCAAAGTCCGATCCATTCGGACAGCCTGGCCGACGTGCTCGAGCGCGTGCTCGACAAGGGCGTCGTCATCGCCGGCGACGTGGTGATCTCGCTGGTCGGGATCGAGCTGCTCAGCATCAAGCTGCGCCTCCTCATCACCACGGTCGATAAGGCGATGGAGATGGGCATCAATTGGTGGGAGGTCGATCCGGCCCTCTGCGCCGCGGCTCGCGATGCGGGCGCCGCCGGGCCTGTCGCGGATCAGCGCGCCGGCGCGCCTTCTCTTGCGGAGCCTCGTGAGGCGGAGGGGCTCGCCGCCGCCTTCGCCGCGGCGGAGCGTGAGCGCGAGCGGCTCGAAGAGGAGAACCGCGAGGTGCGCGGCCGCCTCGCCATTCTCGAAAAACGCCTCTCATCCATCGGCGCTTGAGGCCGCGAGCAAGAGGGATCTTCATGAGCGAAGATGATGATGAACGCGCCAAGGCCGCCTCATCGGCCGCCTCATCGGCCGCCTCATCGGGCGCGCCGAGCGGCGCCGAGGCGATCGACGCCATCGCGCGCGGGCTCGGCGGAGTGCTCGATGGGTTGAAGACCACGCTGGCGTCGCTCGAAGCGACGTTGGACGATGCGAAGCTGGAAGAGAATAAGCGGGAAAAAAATCAGCGGGATGAGACGGATCCGGAGCGCCGCGGCGCGGAGCGATCTGGCGGCTTGGATGCTCTCATCAATGAACTGCGCGCCCTAGGGCTTGGCGGCGCGGATGCGCCGATCGAGGCCACGATCGGCTGGCGCGTGCGCGGCGTGAGCGAGGCCTCTGATACGCCGCGCCCGCCGCGCGCCGCTCCGCAACGGCGCCCGGGCGCGCCTCGATCGCGGGCGACGGCGGGACGGAATGAGCCGCGCGCCGCCGAGCGCGCCGCCGCTCCCGAGGCGCCGGCCTCCGCCTCCGCTCCGATCGGCGCGACGCCGGCGCCGCGTGCGGCGCATGTCGAGGTGTTCGACGAGCCTGACGCGGTGCTGGTGACGGCGGAGCTGCCCGGCGTCGCCGCGGGCGACATTTCGCTGGAGCTCGACGGCGCCGTTCTGCGCCTGCGCGCGGCGGGCGCGCGGCCCTTCGAGGCCGAGGCGGCGTTGCCTGCGGCGGTCGCGCCGGTCGCCGCGCCAGAGATGCGGCTGTCGCACGGCGTGCTCGAAGTGCGGCTCGCCAAACAGCCTCTTGATCCGACCGACACGCAACCGCCCCGCTGAGGAGCCCGCTATGGCGCTGAATTACTATGTCTACGGCGTGATGCGCGCCGCCGATTTGATGAGCGATCGGGCGCTGAGCTTCCGGCCGGTGGTCGACGCCGACGCGCCGATCGAACTGATCGCCTGCGGCGGGCTGCGCGCGGTCGTCAGCGAGATCGAAGCGACCGAGATCCTCTCCACGCGGCGCAACTTGCTCGGCCACGCCAAGGCGCTTGAGGCACTCATGGCCGTCGGACCGGTGCTGCCGATGCGCTTCGGCGTGATCGCGCCGACTCAAGCGCAGATCGCGCAGGCGGTGGAGCTGAAGCTCGAGGCGCTGCAGGATCACCTCGCCGCCTTCGACGGCTGCGCGGAGTACGCGGTGCGCATCGCCTGGCGCCGAGAGGCGGCGATGCGGGAGCTGGTGGCCGAAAACGCAGCGCTCAAAACCGCGCATGATCGCTTGAGAGGGCGCTCGGCGGCGGAGACGCATTTCGAGCGGCTCGATCTTGGCCGCGCGGTCGAGGCCGCGCTGCTGGCCAAGCGCGCCGCGGAGGCGGCGACGTATCTCGATCGGCTCGGGCCGCTGTCGCGCGCTGTCGAGGCGAGAGAGCCCGAAGAAGATATTCAAGTTCTGAAAGCCGATTTCTTGGTTGAGACCGACGCGGTGGGCGCGTTCTCCGCCGCGCTCGAGGCGATCGAGGCGGAGGCGCCCGGGCGTCTGGCGGTGAAGCTGGTCGGCCCGTCGCCAGCCTATTCCTTCACGAAGCTCAGCCTCGGCTGGGGCGCCGCGCCGGCGAGCGTCGGCGGCGGCGGAGAAGGGGCGGCGTCATGGGCCTCGTGACGACGCTGCTCACATTGCCGGTCGCCGGCCCGCTGCAGGCCGCTTGGTGGCTCGCCGAGAAGATCCATGACCAAGCGCTTCAGGCGATGAACGATCCGGCGGAGATCAAGCGCTGCATCCTGCGGCTCGAAGCGATGCTGGAGGCCGGCGAGATCGATGAAGAGACCTATGAGACGGCGGAGCTGGCGCTCCTCACCCGGTTGCGCGACGTCCAACGCGCAGGCGGCGCGCGGGCCGCGGCGCAGGCGCGGTGAGGGCGCGCGATGACGGACGCTTTTCCCCAGACTGGCGCTTCCCAGACCAGTTCTTCCCAGACCGGTTCTCCCGAGGCCGGTTGTTCGGAGGCCGGCGCCGCCGCTGCGGTGAGCCGCCTGATCGCCGGCGCGGCGCCGGGCGATGTCGACCGCGCCGTGGCGCGGCTCGACCCGGAGGATATGGCGGCGCTTGGCCTGCGCTCGGGCGATCTCGTGCGGCTGACCGCCGAGCGGTCGATCCTCGCGCGCGCGTTGATGGCGCCTGCGGCGCAGCGCGGCCGGGGCGAGATCCGCTTGGATGAGGTTCAACGCGGCAATCTCGGCGCGGTGCTGGGCGCGCCGGCGCGCGCCGAGCCCGGCGCCGCCGAGCCGGCCGTCGCAGCGACGCTCGAGATCGCCGAGGCGGTCAGCCCCGCGCTTGCGGAGCGGCTCGGCGCGGCTTTGCTGGACACGCCGCTTCTCGCCGGCCAGCGGCTGCGCATTCGCCTGACGGATGGTGGCGCGCTGGACGCGGAGATCGCCGCGACGGAGCCCGAAGGCGCTGTGATCGTGACCGGCGCGACTAGGATCTCGATTGCGCCGCCGCGCGCCGCGCAGCCCGCAGCCTATGGGCGGATCGCCGGCCTCGACCGCCAGATCGAGGCGGTGCGCGAAATGGTCGAGCTGCCGTTGCAACGCCCTGATCTTTTCACGGCGCTGGGCGTCGAGCCGCCGCGCGGCGTGCTCTTCACCGGGCCGCCCGGCTCGGGAAAAACGCTGCTCGCCCGAACGGTGGCGGAGCGCAGCGCGGCGCATTTTCTTGAGATCAGTGGGCCGGAGATCGTTTCAAAGCACTATGGCGACAGCGAAAAGCGGCTGCGCCAGCTGTTCGAGACAGCCGCCGCGCGGGCGCCGAGCGTGATCTTCATCGATGAGATCGACGCGATCGCCCAGCGCCGCGACGGCATGGCGGAGGATCGTCAGCTTGAAAAGCGCGTCGTCGCGCAGCTTCTGACGCTGATGGACGGCGTGCGGGCGCGCTCCGGCGTCGTGGTGATGGCGGCGACCAATCTGCCCAACAGTCTCGATCCGGCGCTGCGCCGGCCAGGCCGGTTTGATCGCGAGATCGCCTTCACGCCGCCCGGCGCCGCCGGGCGCGCCGCGATCCTGAAGGTTCACACCGCCAGCATGCGCCTTGCGCCAGAGGTGGATCTCGGCGCGCTGGGCGAGGCGACGCATGGCTTCGTCGGCGCCGATCTCGCGGCGCTCGCGCGAGAGGCGGGGCTGGCGGCGCTGCGCCGCCTTCGCGGGCCTTATGGCGGCTATCCAGCGTCGCTTGAAGGCGCGTCGGTGGGCATGGCGGATTTCGAGACCGCGCTTGGCGCGGTCGGGCCGTCCGCCGTGCGCGACGTCGCCATTGCGGCGCCGGCGGTGCGCTGGTCGGATGTGGCCGGCTATGACGAGGTGAAGGCCGCGTTGGCGGAGGCGGTGATCTGGCCGCGCCGCTACGCCAGCGCCTTCCGCAAGCTGCAGCTCGAGCCGGTCAGAGGCGTTTTGCTCTCCGGCCCGCCGGGCGCCGGCAAAACCCATCTCGCCCGAGCGCTGGCGACCGAAGCGGGCGTGAACTTCATCGCGATCCGCGGCGCGCAGCTGCTGAGCCGCCATCTCGGCGAGAGCGAGAGGGCGGTGCGCGAGCTGTTCGCCAAGGCGCGCCAGACCGCGCCATGCATCCTGTTTTTCGATGAGATCGATGCGTTGGCGCCGGCGCGCGCCGAGGGCGCGGACGGGCCAGGCGCCGCGGCCTCGCGCGTGGTGGCGCAGCTCTTGACGGAGCTTGACGGCGTTGAAGAGCGGCGCGGCGTCTTCGTGCTCGGCGCGACCAACCGGCTCGGCGCGCTCGATCCAGCGTTGATCCGGCCGGGCCGGTTCGATCTCGCGCTCGAGATCGCGCCGCCGGACGCGGCGACGCGGGCGGAGATCCTTGCGGCGCATATGCGCGGCGCGCCGCTGGCGGAGGCGGTCGATCTCAGCGCGTGGGGCGCGCGGCTCGAAGGCGCCACGGGCGCCGATCTCAAGGCCTTCGCGGCCGCGGCGCGGCGCGGAGCGCTCCGGCGCGCCATTCGCGCCGGCGCCGTCGGGGCGTTCGATCCGACGCTCGAGGCGGTGGATCTCGAAGAGGCGGCCGCCCTGATGCGCGGCAGCGCCGAGACCAAGCGCCGGGCGGCCGAAGGCTGAGACGAACACAGAAGGGAGCGCGCGCATGCGGAGCGCCGGACGAGAGTATGAGTTGATCGCCGTTCTGGCGACGACGGAGGCGCAGGCGGCCCGCCGCGCGCTGGGCGAGGCGCTGTTCGTGGAGGAAGGGGCGCTGACGGCGGCGCTAGCCAGTCCTGCGGCGCGCCGCTTATGGACCACGCGCAAAGCGGTGGGCCGAGCGCTGGTGCGCCGTCAGGCCGATCTCGAAGCGCTGCACGCCTGCGCGGGCGTCGCGCCCGCGGCGCCGGGCGCTCGGTTTCCCGACGCTGAGAGCGCGCGGCGGTTCTTGGCGGCGAATGCGGCGATGCTGGGCGCGGCGCTCAGCCGCTTCGGCGGTCGCGAGCAGCATCAAATCGTGATCGATCTTCCGCAAGAGGCCGCCTTGGCGGCGATGAAGCGCCGAGCCGAATGGCCGGACCTGGCCGACGCGCTGCGCGCGGCCCGCGCCGCGGCGGAGAGGCGGGCGGCGGCGGCGCGGCTCGCGGCGCTCGCCCAGGCGGTGCGCGAAGGGCTGGCTCGCAGCGCCGAAGCGCGGCTGGCGGCGGCGTCGCTCGATCGCGCGCAGCTTCCGCTCGCCGAAGAGACGACCGCGCTCAACATCGTCGCGCTGACCGATCGCGGCGGCGCCGGCGCGCTGGAGGCGGCCCTCGAAGCGATCGACGCCGCTTGGGAGGGCGCGCTTCGGATCAAGCTGATCGGGCCGAGCCCGGCGACCAGTTTCGGCGCCATTTTGTTGGACACGCCTGAGCCCGGCGCGGTGGCGGAGGCCGAAGCGCTTCTGAAGCTCGAGGCGGCGGCTGGCCCTGAGGCGGTTCAGGCCGCTTATCGCGCCGCGATGAAGCGCGCGCATCCCGATGTCGCTGGGGAGGCCGCCACCGCGCTGAGCCGCCGGATCAGCGCCGCCAACAGATTGATGAAAAGGGTCTCAACCGCACGCGCCGCGTTGCTTGATGCGGGCTGGGCGGCGCCGCGCGGCGCGGGCTCGCCGCCGCTCGCGCGGCTCTGGCGCGAAGGCGACGGCGTCGCCGCCGGTTAGGCGGGGGCCGAGAGAGGAGGAGATGCGTGATGTTGATCTTGCACGGCGTGATCGGCGCTGAGACCCGGCGCGCGGCCGCGGCGGCGTTGTCCGCTTTGGAACCGTCGCCGCTGGGCGCCGCGGCTCGGCTTCGGATCATCGAGGCGGGCCCGCTGGCGCTGCTGGCGAGCGAGACGGCGTCCTCCGCCGCGGCGCTGTCGCAGCGGCTCGAGACGATCGAAGGCGCGAGCGCGCTCGCCGCAGCCCATAACCGGCTGCTCAGCGCGTTGATCGTCGCCATCGACGTGCTGCCGGCGCGGCTCTCCGGCGCGTTCGAGACGGAGGCGGCTCTGCTGGCCCATGTCGCCCGCCAGCGCGACGCGCTCGGCGAGCGGCTGCGGCGCGTGGCCGGCGCCGCCGAGTATTCGGCGCGCCTCTCAACGCGGCCGATGGAAGGGGCGCGTGCGCAGGGAGCAGGCTCGGATGGAGCGGGTGCGGCTGGATCGGGCGCGGCAGGATCTTACGCGGCAGGATCTCCCGCGGCGGGTTCGCGCGCGGCCGAATTGGGCGCGTCTGGGGCGGCGGATGACGTCGCCGCACGCGATGGGCGCCGCTATCTGCAAAGCCGCCTCAGCAAGCGCCGGAGCCATGCGCGGCGGCGCGAAGATATGGCGGCGCTGAGCGAAGAGATGATCGCCGCCGCGCGCGCCTTGGCGCGGGAGACGGTGCTCGCCAAGGGCCCAACCGAGCGGCGCCCGCAGCTTCGCCTCGATCTCGCACTGCTCTTGGAGCGCGGTGCGGAGTCGCGCCTCGCCGCCTTCGGCGCGCGCTTCGAAGCGCCGGCGCGGGCGCTCGGGCTCGAACTCGCCCTGATCGGGCCTTGGGCGCCGTTCAGCTTCACGGGCGCGCCGGAGGAGACTGCGCCCGAGCCGCCCTTGCGCGCTCAACACCCCTCGCGCGGCGCGGCGCCGGCGCCCTTCTCGGCTTGGGGAGGCGCGGCGTGAGCGGCGACCGAGGGCTGCAAGAGGCGCGGCTTCTGCGCGAGGATGATGATTTCTGGCTGTTCTCGGAGGAGGCCGACGACCAGCAGACGCTGGTCGACGTGCTCGACCGGTTGCTTGATCGCGGCGTCGTCATCGTTGGTGATCTGACGATTTCGGTGGCGGGCGTGAATTTGCTGTTCGTGGGGCTGAAGGCCTTCATCGCTTCGGCCGAGCGGATGGAGGAGGCGCGCGGCGCGATGATCGCCAAGATGCGCGGCCCAGAAGAACAGGGCCCCGAAACGCTTGAGCCCAAGCGCGGCGGGCTCAAGCACGGCGGGCGCCAGGCGGAGGGCGCGGCGTGATCGGCTATCCTCTCGCGATCACCGCCGCCGCGTCGCCAGCGGCGCCGCGGCGCGCCGTGGCCGCTGCGGGGCTGACGCTCTATCTTGGCGCGACGCCGGCGTTGGGGCCGAGCCTGGCGCTCCGGCTCGGCCGCGATCGGGCCTGCCTGCCGGTCGGGCGCGGGCATGGTCCGTTCGAAAGCGCCGCGGCGGCGCGCCGCTGGCTCTCTGAGCGAGCTGAGGCTCTGCGCGCGCAGCTGGAGTGGATCGGCGCCCGCGCCGAGTTCGTGCTGTCCCTCGAATGCCGCGATCCGCTCGCGAGGGCGCGCGCGCCGCGGGATGAGCTCTCCGGCGCCGCCTATCTTCGCGCCGCCGCCGCCTCGCGCGCGGCTGAGAGCGCCGCCGCGCGCCGCTTTGATGAATGCGTCGAGGCGGTCCGCGCCGCTCTGCGCGCCGAAGCGCCGGCGGCGCCGCAAAGCCTGGCGCGCCTGCGCCCCGGCGCCGTGGATGTCTCGCTGCTCGGGCCGCCCGCGCTCAAACAGCGCCTCGCCGCCGCCGCGCCGGCCCTGGCCGCCCGGTTCCAGCCAGTGCTCCGGCTCACCGGCTCCGGCCCCTGGCCGCCCTACAGCTTCGTCGAGATCGCGGCGGGCCCTCCGCGGGGAGAAGCGGCGTGACCGGGCGCGCCGACAGCCTGTCCCGCAGCGACGAGAATGGAGCCTGCGCCGATGCGTTCATCGAAGACGCGGCCGCAGGCGCGGCGCGCGTCGCGGTTCAGGCGCTCAGCGCCAAAGGCGGCGCGCTCGACATCGATCCCGACCGCGTGGAGCGCGATCTGACGCGTCTCGTCCTCTGCCTGATCGAATTCCTTCGCCAGCTCATGGAGGCCCAGGCCGTGCGCCGCATGGAGAGCGGCGCGTTGACCACGGCGCAGGAGGAAAAGCTCGGCCTGACGCTGATGCGCGCCCGCGAGCGGCTTCTCACCGTCGCCGCGGAGTTCGATTTGACGGAGCGAGATCTCCAACTCGATCTCGGACCGCTGGGCCGACTTGTTTGACGAGATCGCCCCGAATTTGTGAGCAATTCTGCAGTAAATCGCTTCAAGGCTGCATAAAATTCAAAAATATTCATTTGTAATGGCTAATGGCGCATTGAGCATTTTCGTTAATGATGAGGTGGAGAGTAAAACACCAGCAACAGGCCGCGAGATGTCCAGCGCGTTCACAATCAGTCATCGATTGATCCTGCGCGTCCCCGAAGGCTCGAGCGGAGATCTCGCAGCGCGTCTCGACCGGGCGGCGCTGGCGGTGCTCGCGGATCTCTGGGACGGTCCGCTGCTGCGGTTGCGCCAAGGCGTCTATGGCGTGGCCTTGGGCGATGGGGATCCGACCTGCCTGTCGCGTCTCAGGCTCGCGCTCTCCAGCAAACTCTTCGGCCGGCTGATTTCGCCGTCCGTCATTGTCGTCCCGGCGTCAGAAGGCGCGGAGACGAGCGCGGGGGAGGCGGAGGCGCCTCGGTTGGATGGCGGATCCTTGCGCCGTATGGGCGCGGCGTTGGCGCGAAGCGCGCCTCAGGAAAGCCAAATGGGCGCCGCCGCGCCGGCGCCGCAACGCGGCGACAGCCGGCCGCGCCGCGCTGACGCCCAAAGCGGCTTCGCCGAAATCGCCGCGTCGATCGCGCAGCTGCGGCGAGAGCTCGGGCGCGCCGCGCCGCGCGCCAAGACCGCGGCGCCGCAGCGGCGGGCCGCGCCCCAACGCGCTGCGGCGGGCGCATCGCCGGAGCGCGCCGCGTCTCCCGCGCCGGCCCCTTCGGACGACGCGACGCTTCTCCGCGGGCTGGCGGAGAGCCTCGCGGCGCTCGCGCGCGATCAGGCCGGGATCCGCGAGGCTTTGGCGCGTCAGGATGCGCCGCCGCGGCGCGCGCGCGCCGAGGCCGATATCGCGCTCCTCGCCAGCTTGGCGTCGCTTGGAACCGCCATCGAGCATCTGAGCGCGCGCGCGGCGGCGCAGACCGCGGCGCTCGCCGCAAGCGAAAAGGCGCCGGATCTTGCGGCGGAGATGGCGACAAGCGCGGCGGACACGCAGTCCGCCTCCGAGCGTTTGTTGGATCTGCTGGTCGCGTGGCGGCGCTCTCTCGACGCCTCGATGCGCGCCCCGACGCGGCCGGCTGGCGCCGCCGCGACGCCGATCGAGCCACTGGCCGCGTTCGCGCCGCCGCGAGGACCCGCGCCCGCGGCGGCGGCCGCGGGCGTGAGAGCCTGAGATGACGGAGGATCGCGACAGCATGACGCCGTTTCAGGAAATGCGCTTACCACGCACAGGCGCGCGACCGCTCGCGGTGATCGCGGCGCCGCTCTGGAGCCGTGAGGCGCGCGCGACGTTGCCGGACGGCGCAGAGGCGCGCTGCGCGGCGCATCTCTATTGGCGCGCGGATGGCGGCGGCGTGCTGAGCCTGATCGCTGAGCGCTGGGCGTTGGGAGAGCGCGACCGGGTGCTCGCCCGCGTCTACCCGGTCGATCGTCAGGAGGATCTCGCGCAGGCGGCGGCGTCGTTCGATCCGAGCCGCCTTTGCGGCGCCGGTTTCGGCGCGGCGGCGCTTGACGATCGCAGCCTCGCCGCCGTCGCCGAAGGCGGGCGCGCGATCCGCGACGCCATGACGACCTCGATCGCGGCCGCGTGCGGGCTGGCGAAGTCCTCTCAAGATGAACGTACCATCTGAGTAAAATACGACGAACAAAGAATCTCCAATAGCGTCGCTTATCCCAAATATTCATAGGCATATGGCATGATTTAAAAAGCAAAGGTCGGTCTTCGCTGACCGATGCGGTTTCCAAGAACGATGAGGTGATGAAATGGCTATCGAAAAAAGTGTGGCGTCGAGCAGCCTCGCCGAGGTTGTCGATCGCATTCTCGATAAGGGGCTGGTGGTCGACGCGTTCGTGCGCGTGGCTCTGGTCGGCATCGAGCTGGTCTCGATCGAAGTGCGCGCGGTCGTCGCGTCGGTCGAGACCTGGCTGAAATACGCCGAAGCGGTCGGTCTGACCACCGAGCCGCAAGCGGCGTGAGGGCTCGGCCCGATCGACGCAGGTCGGTCGGGCCGCTGTCCCGCCTGATGAGCCGCGCGCGCCAGGGCGCCGCGCGAGGATGGTGAGAGTTCCGGTGACTGTCATGAACGAAACCCCTCCCCGATCCGCCGCAGTGCGCTCCGAAGCCCGCGACTATCTGCGCGCGCTGCGGCGGCGGCGGCTCGCCGCCCGGGCGCCTCAGCGCGCCGCGCCAAACGTTGGCGAAGAGATGCGCGACGCGCCGGCGCTCCTGACGCCTCCGAGCGCCGCCGCATCGCTGCAAAGCTCTGAGCGCGCGCGCGCCATGGCCGAGGAAGCCTCGGCGCAAGCCGCCGACGCGGTCGCCGGCGATGACGGCGCGAACGCGGCGGAAGAGCCTCTCGCCGAAGCGCCCGCGCACGCATCCGCGCCGGCTCAAGAGGAGAGAGAGGCCTACGCCGCCGAAAGCGCGGCTGGAGAGGGCGATGCGCAAGGCGATGAGCCAGCGGCGCCTCAGCGCGAACCGGCGTCGTCCGATCTGGCGGCGCTGCCGAATATTCAACCAGGCCTCATCTGGGCGCTCAGCGAGGCTGGGGCGCCGACGCTCGAAGCGCTGGCCGCCGCGGATGCTGAGGCGCTTCGCGACCGGCTCGGCGTAATCGGACAGCTTGTCAGCCTTGAGGAGTGGATCGCGGCCGCGCGCGCAAGTCTCGGCCAAACCTCTGATCGCGCGTCATGACGACGGCGCGGGCGAGTGACGGTGAGGCGCGCCTGGCGGAGCTGGAGGCGCTGCGGCTGGCCGACATGATCGATTGGTCCGGCGCGGCGAAGGCTGCGGCGCGGCGCGTGAAGCAGAAGCTCGATGCGCCGGAAGCCAGCGCGCGCCTCGCCCTCGCCGCCGCGCTCTTGCGCTACGCTGACGCGGCGAGCGGGCTCGCCGCCGCGCCCGCTCCGCCCGTCCCGACGCGCGCGCCGGCGCCCACGCGGGAGGATCTCGCGGTGACGCCGCTTGAGCCGCCGGTGCTCCAGCAGCTCGCGGCCCTCGTCGGCCATGTGGCGCAGCTCGTCGATAAAGCGGAGACAAGCCAGTCCGTCAGCGCCGCCGACGCCGCGGCGCTGAGCCTGCAAGTGGAGCGGCTGCAAAGCGGCGTGGCCGGCGCGGCCGCCGCCCCGATCGAGGTCGACATCGCCGAGCCGCCCGAGCCGCTTGGGCCCGCGGACGGCGCCTTCCTCGCCTTGGCGCGCGCCGCGGCCCAGATCATCTGCAAGCCCTCCGTGTCGGCCCCTGAGTCCGTGTCGGCCCCTGAAGCGGAGCGCGCACCGCTCGACGACCGGGTCTTGCGAGCTTGGCTTTGGGAGCTTTGGAGCGACGCATCTGAGGTGTTGCTGCATCTTCCCGCGCCAGAGGCGGCGATCGGCGGATACCGCACCTTCAGCCGCCGTCTCTCCGCCGCGCTCGCAAGCGCGTAACGCCACCCGCCACATCGCAGTCAGGCGCGGCTGAGGCGGCCAAGCCGCCCCATTCGCGATCAGCGAATGAAGAAGCACCTGGCCGCCATCGCCCACGCGCGCCGCTTCAATGAAGCCGCGTGGCGGTCCCGGCGGGATTCGAACCTGCGATCTACTGCTTCGGAGGCTCGCTGATCTCTACATCTTGGCGTCAATTAAAGAGTTCTACGCCGATTTCGTGGCGGATTGGGGTGGTCACGGGCCCTTGTAAGGGCTGAAGATCTCCTTTTGCGTTTGAATTGTGTGCGAACGTATAACAGTCAGCCTGATGAGGCTGACTGTTATGCGCCCTGCCGTAAAGCCCGCTTCGGACTGTAACTGCGGCTTAGGGTTACCCATTGGCAAAGATCTTGCGCCTGCCATGCGGACGAGATGTTCATCCTAAATTCGAGAACGACGATGAACTGGAACTCCGTCCGCGCCCGCATCGGCGATCACCTGCTCGGCATCGCGGCAGGCATCGCCCTCTTCAGCGTCAGCATCGCCCTCATCCTGGTTTCGGTGGCGACAACGCTGATTCCGGGCGTGCGCGGCCAGGGCTCGGGGTCGATCTTCGAAGCGGCCTATCGCCTCGCAAAGCGCGCCGGTGTGCTGATCGGCGGCGGCTATGAACACAGCAAGAGCTGCTCGCTGATCTGACGCCTACGGATCCACTTCGATCTTCCGCTTCACAAACCCAAGCCAGGCCCGCCGGAAATGTTTCGGCGGGTCTTTTGCGGCGTAGGCGTGAAACTGTTCCGCGATCTCGTAGATGCACCACGGCGAGCGCGCCTCGCGGACGATCCGCCGCCCCTCGTCCAGCTCGGCATGGCTGAGCCGCGTGCGAACTTTTGGCGAACTATCACTTTTTTGGGATGAGGTGATGTCTCCGATCGCTTGCGCCTCACCGCGCATGCGCGCCTCGCGGCCGACCTGGCTCCGCTCCAGCTCCTCGACGGCGGCGATCTGCGCGCCGACATCGCGCTTCTTGGACCAGGCGAAGCGGATATGGGTCACGGTGCGGCCCGAGCGCACCGGCTCGGCGATGATGTCGTAATCGGTGAGAAAGCTGACCTCCTGGGCCGCAGGCCGGATCGCTTTGTCGTTCAAATGGCCAAAGGCCTTCAGCTTGCCGGCGGCGACGCCGAGCATCCCGCGAACCTCCTCGACCGAAAGGGTCTCATGGTCGATGTGCCGCAAATTCTTGCGCCGTTGCAGTAACTCGTAGAGCGCGAGGCTGTATTTACTCGACAGTTCGAACATGACGCGTGTGTGCAGCCGGGCGAAGATCTGCGTGTTCTGGAGGATTCTGACCAGCTCCGGCGGGAAGCTGTACTGGATCGGCCCGCGTTCCTCGATGTCGTTGGTTCCGAGCAGCTGCATCTGCCGCGTCGAGGGCCGCCCGTTCGCATTGCGGCGCACCTTGATGACAACGATCGCCGCCATCAGCCGCCGCAGCGATCGTCACCGAACGGCCGAGACGCCGCAGGCGGCTCGGGGAGCCCGCGTCAGCGGGCGAGTAGAGCGCGGCCGGCCATAGGCCGGTGTGTCGTGAGATCGTATTCACCTGACAGTTTGGGTCGCGCGCGCTTCTGAGGAAGCGGGTGCGGCCATGCCGCTCCGGCGGGTTTAGGATGGCAATCGCCAAACCGTCATCCGACCGAAAGGAAACACCATGACCGCGAATGAGAAGATAGCACGTCGCAAGCTCTCGCTGCTCGATCTTGCGACCAACCTCGACAATGTCTCTAAGGCCTGCCGGCTGATGGGCTACTCCCGCCAGCAGTTCTATGAGATCCGCCGCAACTTCCAAACCTATGGGGCGGAGGGCCTCATCGACCGCCTCCCCGGCGCGAGAGGACCGCATCCGAACCGCGTCTCGTACGAGGTCGAGAAGGCAGTGCTCGCCTATGCGCTCGAGCATCCCTGCCACGGCGCCTTGCGCGTCGAGCAGGCGCTGCGCCTGCAGGGGATCCAGGTCTCCTCCGGCGGCGTGCGCGGCGTGTGGATGCGCCACAACCTGCTGACCAAGCATGAGCGATTGCTGCGGCTGGAGAAGAGCACGGCTGACCGAAAGCTAAAATTGTCGGAAGAGCAGATCCGCCTGCTGGAGCGCTTCTCCCCCGAGTTCCGCGAGCGTCATATCGAGGCGCCGCACACCGGAAGCCTCATCGCCGTCGACACTTTCTTCGTCTGAACGCTCAAGGGCGTGGGCAAGGTCTATCTCCAGACCGCCATCGACTATCCCTCCCGCTACGCTTGGGCGCAGCTCCATACCTCCAACCTGCCCGTCGCCGCGGTGCAGACGCTCAACAACGCCTTACTACCGGTGTTCGAGGAGCATGGCGCCAACATCGATGTGGTTTTGTCGGACAATGGGCGCGAGTTCTGCGGCCGGCCCGACCGCCATCCCTACGAGTTGTTCCTGCAACTCGAGGAGATCGAGCACCGCACCACCCGGGTGCACCGCCCGCGATCGAACGGGATTGTGGAACGCTTCCGCCGCACGCTGCTCGACGAGCATCTGCGGGTCGAGCAGCGGAAGACCTGGTTCGAGACCGTCGCCGAAATGCAGGCCGTTCTCGAGCGCTGGCTCGCCGAGTACAACGAGAAGCGCCCGCATCAGGGCCGGGGCATGAACGGCCGAACGCCCGCCCAGGCCTTCAAGGACGGTTTGCCAGGACGCGCCGCAAAGCCCAAACCGCGAAAGGAGAAAACCGCCCGATCAGAACCAAAATCCGCCGCCGCCTAAGCCCGGCACCGGAGCGGCGACTGTCAGGTGAATACTATCTCAGGACACGCCAACTCAAGAACTCAAGTGATGAGAGCCCTATGCAACATTTTTGAGCATAACTTCAAATGAATGGTCCATAATCCTATCATATGACGCGGTGCCGAAGTGCTCATCCGTTCATTTTTTTATTTGAAAATGTGAATTATTGATAAGCTGCAAAAGCACGAAGTGGCGGAGTTTAACTATATTTGATATCTTGATTTTGTGTCCGAAACGTACACGCCTTATTTGCGGGCGCTTTCGGAAATGCGGGATGTGCTTGACCAGGCGTTCGGCGCGCTGCCGGTGTCGCGGCATGGCGAGCCCGCCCATTTCCGACTGACGATCCCAGCTGCGGCGGCCGAACGCCGTCGGAGCGCGGTGCTGTGTCTGACGGTGGGCGGCGTGCGCTCCGGCCGAACGCAGACGCCGGTGCTCCAGATCACCGTTGATGAGTTGAGCGCGCGGGGCGACAGCGTCGCGGACCAGCGCTTGCTGGACCAGGTGCGCTTCAGCGGGGAATCGGGTCTTGATGCGGCGCAGCTGCGCCGGGCGGTTCGCAACGCGGTGGAGACGATCACGGGTCAGCAGGCCGCCGCGCTTGACGACGCCAAACCGGGACGCCGACCGCTGATCGACCATTTCGAGCCGCCTCGGCGGATCGCCGCGCCGGCGCGAGAAGATCCGTTGGCGGCGGAGAGATCCCCTCACTCCGAGGCGGCCGCGCTGGAGGATCCGGAGTATAATCAAGATGTCGGCGTCGCCCCGTGGGACCTGTCGCAGGACGAGGCGTTCGGACCGGATCGCTGAGCCGAAATCTCTTCATCCTGTCAAATGACGGCCTGAACGGATGCGCACTCCGTCAACGGCGCGATCCGGCGAACCAAGCGGCGGAAAAAGCGGCGATAACACCGTATCAAGCGCTGCGCCGTCGATGATGTAGCTGATGCGGCTCGGCCAGGACGCCAAACAGCGCGGCGCGCTCGCGGATCTCATCCTCGAGCTTGTTCGAGACGTGCTATCGTTCTCCAGATAGCCAGCCTGCGTCATTTCGGAGCCGATTCTCGCGTCAGCGGCGGCGGGGCGAGACGCCCCGCGTCGGCGTTCGCTCAGGAGAGCCGCCCCAGGTCAAGGCCGGTGCGCAAGCGCCGCCCCGCAGGGGTCGCCTTGACGGGGGCGGGCCGGATGAGAGGATGCCAGAGCGGGTGCGCCTCGCCAGCTGCGGTGCGGCGTAAGGCTCTAAGACCACCGCAGGCTGGCTGAACCAGCCCGCCTTCATTTTGGTGAGATTTGAGCCGATGCGGCGTCAGGTCGGGCGCTCGCGTGGTTCAACGGGCATCGTCGTCTCAATAACGGAGAAGACGCTGTCAAATCAACTGCAAGGATGGCGAAGCTGAAATCAATCTTGCACTTACTCCGCTCACTTGGATAGAGCGCATTGATTTTGAATTCGCGTCAGGCGGATTGCAATTATTTTGAATATCCGCGCTAGCTCATGCTTTGGT
>JBCBCG010000030.1:0-26612 GCA_038530925.1 Pseudomonadota bacterium | reverse complement strand
CGAGACGATCGACGTCACCATGGCGACGCCCGCGGAGGAACGTGATCAGATCGGCGCGACCACCGGCCTCGCTTGGACCGAGGTGGGCGGCGATCTGTTGTCGATCGAAGCCGTCAGCCTTCCGGGCAAGGGCCGGATGAAGACCACGGGCAAGCTCGGCGATGTGATGAAGGAGTCGATCGAGGCGGCGGCGTCTTACGTTCGCGCCAACGCGCCACGCCTCGGCGTGCTGCCGCCGGTGTTCGAGAAGACCGACATCCACGTCCATGTGCCGGAAGGCGCGACGCCGAAGGATGGTCCCTCCGCGGGCGTCGCCATGGTGACGTCGATCGTCTCGGTGCTGACGGAGATCCCGGTGCGCCGCGATGTGGCGATGACGGGCGAGGTCACGCTGCGCGGCAATGTCCTGCCGATCGGCGGGCTCAAAGAGAAGCTGCTCGCAGCGCTCCGCGGCGGCATCAAGCGGGTGCTGATCCCGAAAGAGAACGCCAAGGATCTGCCTGAGATCCCGGACAATGTGAAGGAAGGGCTGGAGATCATTCCGGTCTCGACCGTTTCGGAGGTGCTGACCGTGGCGCTCGCCGGCACGTTGAAGCCTGTGGAGTGGGATCCAGACTCTGAGCCGACGCCGACCCATAGCGGCGAAGGCGACGGAGCGGAACTTCGCCACTGATCGTATCCGATCCGTAACGACTGAAAGCCGCGCTCCGCTTGAGCGCGGCTTTTTTTTCGGTTTTGCGCTCCGGGCTTGGCTCGCCAGACGGCTTCATGGTCCGATGCGCGCGGACGAGACGATCTGGGAGGCTCTCATGACTTACATCGACGGTGTGGTCTGCGCTGTGCCGACGGCGAATAAGGACGCGTTCAAGGCGCATGCGCTCGCGGCGGCGGCTGTGTTCAAACGCCATGGCGCGTTGTCGTTGACCGAATGTTGGGGCGAGGATGTTCCCGACGGCGCGCTCAACTCCTTCCACAGCGCGGTGATGCGCAAGCCGGATGAGACCATCGTGATGTCCTGGATCGCGTGGCCGTCAAAAGAGGTGCGCGATCAAGGGTGGGAGAAGATCCGCGCGGATCCGGAGATGGCGGAGAATCCAATGCCCTTTGATGGGAGCCGCATGATCTTCGGTGGGTTCGACGTTTTGGTTCAGGCTTAGCGCTGTCGCTTGGACCCTCCTGCGAGGGCGAGGGTCCAAGCGTTCCGCCGCTCGTTAGTGCCCGCAGCGCAGACGACCCGGCAGCAGAACCTTGTCGACCACATGGATCACGCCGTTATCCGCTTCGATATCGGCGATGATGACGGTGGCCACGGCGTCGGTGCTGTCGCCGATGGTCACGCTGCTATGGTCTTTGGTGATGCAGAGGCGGCTCGCCGCGTTCAGCGGCTTCACCGGGATCGTGCCGCCCGGCAGGTCGATCGAGCGCAGCAAGCGGTCGTCGACATGATAGAGCAGAATGTCGGTGAGCTGGCCCTTGTTCTCTGGCTCGAGCAGCGTTTCGACCGTTCCCTCTGGCAGGGCGGCGAAGGCGTCGTTGGTCGGCGCGAAAACGGTCAGCGGGCCGGGCCCTTTCAGCGCGTCGACCAGGCCGGCGGCCTGCACCGCGGCGACCAGCGTGCTGAAGCGTTCGTCGCCGGCGGCGATGTCGACAATGTCGGCGGCTTTGGCGGCCGGCGCCGCGGCGAGGCCGAGGGCGGCGGCGAGCCCGAACGCCGCGAGGGCGGATTTGGCGCGTTCGAATATCGGCATGGCGATTGTCTTCTCTTCGTTGGCGGCGTCTTGAGCGGACGCGGATTGTTGCGGTGTTGCGCGTGGGAAAATAGCCCACGCACCTCACGCGCCACTCACAGCGCCTCACGAAGGCTCACGAATGCGTGAGCGCGGCGATCTTCAGAGCGCGCCTTGAGACGCTGAAGCGGACCAGGCGCGGGCCGGCCACCGCCGACATCCCAACGCCGTGCGGCGGCGCGGAATTTTGAAGGGTTCAAAAAATCAAAGGTTTGCGCCATTGGCGACGATGTCGCGATAGGGCGCGATCGCCGCTTCCAGCTCGTCCCAACTGCGCACGCCGCGCCCTTCGAGCATCGCCATCATCTTCACCGCCGCCTCCGCAGTGGCGAGCGTGTCGCCGATGGCGGTGTGACGGGCCTCAGGAGGGATGGTCACATCAAGCCGCTCGGCCAGCGCATCGAGCGAGTGGGGCGCGGTCTTGCCCCACAGCGCGGCGGAGAGCAGCACCGTGTCCAGCACCGGCTGATCGAAGCGCCGCTCGATGCGCGGCTCATGTCGGCGCAGGAAGGCCATGTCGAAATTGGCGTTGTGCGCGATCAGGGCAGCGCCCCCGCAAAAGGCGTGAAAGCGCCTGCCAGCCTCGGCGATGGTCGGCGCGCCGGCGACCATCTCCTCGGTGACGCCGTGGATCGCCGTCGAGCTCGCCGGAATTGGCCGCTCCGGATCGACCAGCATGTCGAAGCGATCATCCTGCAGCACGCGGTTGTTGACGATGCGCACGGCGGCGATTTGCACGATCTCATCGCCATTATTCGGCGCGAGGCCGGTGGTCTCTGTGTCGAACACCACAAAGTTGCACGCCGTCAGGCGATCATGCGAGAGTCCGCTCAGAAGATCGAGATCGGCGTATGACGACCGCGCGGCGCTGAGCGAGGCGGCGTTTTCCGCGAGGCTCAGAGGCAGGCGCAGGCAATAGCGCCCGTCGCCGAGCGGCTCGGGCCAGACGTCGGATTTATGCGCCTCGAGCGTGTCGCGCAGGGTGAGGCCGACATAACCGCCGCCCAGCGGCGCATCGAGCCAGGCGTCGAGCGCGCCGATATTGAGCGGCGCGCCGCGCCAGCTTAGATCGAGCGTCGCGCCGCCCGGCGCGGACAGCGGCGCGGCGTCGGCGGCGACGGCGAGCGCGAAATCCGCCGCGTCGCCGCGCTCGGCGATCTTCAGCGCCAGATCTCCGATCAATCGCGCGATGGCGAAGCCGTCGCAGCGCAGTGTCAGCGGCGATGGCTCGAGCGAAACGGTGAGCCCCTCGGCGGCGAGACGCGTCTCGGCCGAGCGCAATAGATCGCTCGCGGGCGCATCGATCTGCGGCCAGCGCCTCCAGGATCCAGCCTCGTACCGCGCGGCGAGATCGGTGATGGAATCGGCGAGCCGCCGCGTTTCGGACACGACCGCCGCTTGCAGCTTCACGCGCCTCTCCTGCTCGGCGCATTCAGGCGTGCGCAGCGCCTCGATCGTGGTCAGCAGATTCGCCGCCGGGCGCCGGATCTGGTCGAACACATCGGTCAAGAGGTTCGCCGTCTCCGCATGGTCGGCCAGCTCGGCGGTGACGTCGCGGAGCATGAGCACATGGCTCGGCCGCGCCGGCTCCGCCGTCTCCGCGCGCGCCGGATCGACCAGCTGGCGCATGCGGCCGTGGAAGACGCGCTCGCCGTGGCGCGTGGCGCAGATCAGATCCACCGCCGCGCCGTCCTCGCGCCGATCGAGGCGTTCGGCGGCGTCTCGGATCGGTTCGGGATCGAACAGCTCGAAGACGCTGCGCCCGAGGCCGAGCGCGCTCAGCCCTTCTCCGCCCGCGTCTAGTTGGTCGAGCGCCTGCTTGTTGTAAAGCGCGATCCGGTGGTCATGGGTCAGCAGCAGACAGGCCGCCGGCGCGTCGCGCAGGGCCGCCTCAAGCCGCGCGCGCTCGGTTAGAAGGCGCGCCTGCTCGCGCTCGATCGCCGCGCCGAGTTCAGAGCGGCTCTCCGCCAAACCGCGCGCCACCGCCGCCGCCGCCGGCGCCAGATCGCCCAGATAGCGGGCCGCCTCGTGATCGAGCGCGCTGTCGAGATCGGCATGGGCCCGAGCGCGCAGATCGCTCGCAAGGCTCAGCACCGGCTTGGCGACGTTCTCATCGAAGAGAAGCCAGATCCAAACCGTCAACGCGACCAGAGCGAAGCCGCCGGTTATCGCCGTCAGCACAAAAGCCGCGCCCGGCGCCGCGCTGTCGAGCCGCGAATAGCCGAACCAGGCCGCGCCGCCGATCAGCGCCGCGCCGCCCAGCGCCAGAAGCGCGAAGAATAAGAAGATCCGCAAGCGAAGCGGCCACCGCTCGATCCGGCGGATCACGCCCTCCTCCTCAGGGCCGACCTCTGAGAGCGCCATGGCTCACGCCGCCTCGGTCTCGAGCAAGCGGCGCATCGCCGCGCGGACGGCGTCGCGCGCGAAGGGTTTGGCGATCACGTCATCGGCGCCGAGCGCGTAGGATTTGCGCCGCGCCAGCGCGCCGCCTTCAGTCAGCATCACGGTCTTCACGCCGGCGAGCTTTGGATCGAGGCGGATCTCTTGGCAAATCTCAAAGCCGCCCGCCTTCGGCATCATGCTGTCGATCATCACGATGTCGGGCGTCGTTTCGCTCAGCGCCTGGCGCGCCGCGGCGTTGTCGGCGACGCGCTGGATCACGACGCCGTCGCCCTCCATCAGGAATTGCAGCGCCAGCGCGATGCTGTCTTCCTGCTCGACCAACAAAACGGTTTTCGCCACGACGTTATCCTCCAAATCATTTTTTTCAGTTCTTTATTGTTCGACGCTTTCTTGCGTCGTTTGTTCCGCCGCCGTCTCGGGCGCCGTATCCGCGGGCGCGGCGCAGGCTTTGTCCACCAGCGGCGCCATGCCGCCGGGCGAAGCCCACTCGGCGCCGTCGATGCGTCCATCTTCGCCGAAGCTCACGCCATCGACCAGCGGCGCCAATCGTTTCCCCGAACAGTCGAAAAGCATCGGCGCCGAGGCGGTCATCGCGAACCGCTCAAAAGAGTACACCTGCGCGATCAGCTTTCCCGGCGCGTCTTCGTGTCGCAGCACGCCGCTGAGGTCGACAGCGCTGAAACGGCTGACGAAGGGCGTGACGTAGGTCCAAGGCCTAAAGAAGGACGGCTCGGCATGCGTCGTCGCCACTTCGATGCCGGGCGGCAGCGCGCCGGATTGGCGCGCGAACCAGGCGTATTCGCTCCAGATCGTGAAGCCTATCATCGCCCCGCCCGCGGCGATCGGGATCAGCCAGCGCGGCGCCAGGCTCGGCGCCAGTTTGCGGAACAGCATGGCGATCCCGGCGGCGCCGACGCCGAACACGATGGTTGCGACGAGTTCCAGAGCCATCATCGGCGGTGTCTCCCAAAGCGCGGCGCGCCGACTAGGCGGCCGCGCCTTGCGCTCACATCACCGCCGCGCGGGTGTGCGTGAGCGCCGATTGCATCGTTCGGACAACCACAAACGCGTCTCGCATGTGGCTGCGTTCCAGATCCGATAATCGGCTGGGCGACATGAAGTTGTCGATAGAAACGCCGTCGCGGGCTTGGCGCGCCTGATGCCTGAGGCGCGTCTCGGCGATGAAGTCGTACGCGTCGATCAGATCGCGCCCGCCGGTCTCGCTGATCACCTTCGCCTCCAGCGCCGCTTCAAGCCGGGCGCGGGTGTTCACCGGGCGCAGCCGCCCTTGCAGCGCGTAGATGCGGCCGAGGTCTACCACTGAGACGACGCCGTTATGCTTGAGATCAATGGTCTGCTTATGCTCGCCGGAACGAATGGTGGCGACGCCGCCGAACAGGCCGAGCGGCGGCGCATGGCCGACCGCGTTCTTCACCATATGCGCGACGAAGATGCTGTTGGCCGAGGCGCGCTCGAGCACATCGCCGATCACCGCGTCATGCAGCGAGAAATCACCCGCCACGGGTCTCAGATCGAACATCACCGAGGCGAGCATTTGCGCCATCGGGTCGGGCTTGCGGATCCAGCCGTCGAAATACTCGCGCCAAACGCGGATCGGCTGACGCCAGCGCGGATTGCTGGCCATCATGTCGCCTGGGCAGAGCATATAGCCGCATTCGGCGAGGCCGGTCGTCACGATCCGCGCCAGCGCTTCGAAATAGGCGTCGTCTTCAGGCTTCATCGCATCGTCGATGAAGAGGCAGTTGTCCTGATCGGAGACGCCGGTCTGCTCGCGTCGGCCTTGGCTGCCGCAAGCGAGCCAGAGATACGGCACGGGCGGCGTGCCGAGCTCTTTCTCCGCGAGGCGCAGCAGCCGCCGCGTGGCCGCGTCGGCGATGTCGGTGACGAGCCGAGTGATCACGTCATGGCGGTGTCCGGCGCCGACGAGTTGGCCGAGCAGCGTCGGGATCCGCGCGGTCAGGCGCGCCACCTCGGCGGTGGTGTCGGCGCCTTGCAGCTCGCGGATCAGGGTGGCGGAAGAGAGGGCCTGCACGCGGGTGAGGTCGGTCTGGCTGACGATGCCGATCAGCGCGCCGTCGGCGACGACGGGCAAATGGCCGATCCCGTGCTCCAGCATCTCAAAGAGCACGTCGCCGCCCAGCGCCGCGGGATCGAGCGCGATGGGATCGGCGGTCATGATCGCCGAGACCGCGGTGTCGCCCGGCATCCCTTCGGCCAGCGCGCGCTTGGTGAGATCTTTCGTGGTGACGATGCCGATCAGCTTGGCGGCGTCATCGGTGATCGGCAGGCAGGCGACGCGCTTGTCGCGCATCATCCGCGCCACCTCTTGGATCGTGTGATCGGGCCGGCAGGTGATCGGCTGCGCGGTCATGATCTCGGCGATCGGTTTGGCGGCGAGATTCGCCGGGCGCGGCGCTTCGGGTTTGCTGCGCTCGAAGAATTCCTCAAAAGCGCGGTTGTCGCGCAGCAATCGTTTGAAATCCTCGGCGGAGATCAGCAGGAGGTCCACCGCCGTCTGCGCCGACACGGTCGCGAGCGCGCGACCCTCGCGCAGCAAGCCGCGCTCGCCGAAGCCGTCGCCCGGCCCGAGCAGAGACAAAAGCGCGCCGGAGCGGTCGCGCACTTCGACGCGGCCCTCAAGGATGACGTAAAAGCCCGCCAGCGCGTCGCCATAGGCGTATACGCCCGCGCCCGCCTCGAGCGTCAGTCGGCGCGCCGCCGCCAGAAGCCGTCCGCGCTCGGCGGCGTCGATATCCGAAAAGGGCGCGCTCGCGCCGAGAAAGGCGACGATCCGTTCGGGCTCGGTGGGCGAACTGGTGGCCGAAAGTTGGGCGGTCGGAGCCATCGCGAGCCTCTCTCCTCGTCTTCGCGCAGGCGTGCGCTGGGATGTGGCGAGAGCAAACGACGAAGCGGCGCAATCGCCCATGAGATGGATCAAACTGGCGAAATCAATCGGCAGAAGAAACGGTTGCAGTCAAAAAAAAGGGCCGGCCCGAAGGCCGACCCCAAGTGAGGTGAGTGGTTGGTTGCGGTCTGCGCTTAGTGGGCGCTGGCCGCTCCGGCGCCGCGAGGCACGCGGATGCTCTCGACGAGATCCTGGATCTCCTGCGGCGGCTTCTGGGTCATCATGCTGGCCACATAGGCGACGCCGAAGTTGATCACCGCGCCAACCGCGCCGATGGCGGTGGACTTGATGCCCAGCAGCGAGCCTTCGACCGTGTCCGGGAAGGACGCGGTGTCGGCGATGAAGAACCAGCCCTTGTGCAGGAAGATGTACACCAGGGTGAAGGTCAGGCCGGCGAGCATGCCATAGACCGCGCCGTAGTTGTTGATGCGCTTCGAGAAGATGCCCATCATCAACACCGGGAAGATCGAGGCCGCCGCGAGACCGAAGGCCAACGCCACTGTTTGAGCCGCGAAGCCTGGCGGGTTGAGGCCGAGATATGTGGCCACGGCGATCGCCACCGCCATCGCGATCCGGGCGGACAGAAGCTCGCCTTTCTCGGAGATGTTCGGCATCAGCGCGCCTTTGATCAGGTCGTGGCTCACCGCCGAGGAGATGGCGAGCAAGAGACCCGCCGCGGTGGAGAGCGCCGCCGCAAGGCCGCCCGCCGCCACCAAGGCGATCACCCACCCCGGCAACTGCGCGATCTCAGGGTTCGCCAGCACCAGGATGTCCCGGTTCACCGTCAGCTCGGATCCCGCCCAGCCATTCGCCGCCGCGGTGGTCGCGAACGCGTCAGACTTGTCGTTGTACCACTGGATCCGGCCGTCGCCGTTCTTGTCTTCGAACTTCAGAAGGCCGGTGACCTCCCAGTTCTTCATCCATTGCGGGCGCTCTTCGAAGGCCAGCGCCTCCGACTGAATGCCGTTCGGATAGACGGTGTCGATCAGGTTCAGCCGCGCCATCGCGCCCACAGCCGGAGCGGTGAGGTACAGCAGCGCGATGAACACCAGCGCCCAACCCGCGGACCAGCGCGCATCGGCAACTTTCGGCACGGTGAAGAAGCGGATGATGACATGCGGCAGACCCGCGGTGCCGATCATCAGCGACATGGTGAAGAGCACCATGTTCAGCGTGTTGCCGTCATGGCTGGTGTACTCGCGGAAGCCGAGATCAGTGACGACTTGGTCGAGCTTGGTGAGCAGCGGCTCGCCGGAGGCGGTATGCTCGCCGAAGAGGCCGAGCGCCGGGATCGGATTGCCGGTCAGCTGCAGCGAGATGAAGATCGCTGGGATGGTGTAGGCGATGATCAGCACGACATACTGGGCGACCTGGGTGTAGGTGACGCCTTTCATGCCGCCGAGCACGGCGTACATGAACACAACGCCTGCGCCGAGGAAGAGGCCCGTGGAGTTCTCGACTTCAAGGAAGCGCGAGAAGGCGACGCCCACGCCGGTCATCTGGCCGATCACGTAGGTCACCGAGGCGACGATCAAGCACACGACGCCCACCAAGCGCGCCGTCGGGCTGAAGAACCGGTCGCCGATGAACTCGGGCACCGTGAACTTGCCGAACTTGCGCAGATATGGCGCGAGCAAGAGCGCCAGCAGCACGTAGCCGCCGGTCCAGCCCATCAGGAAGCTGGAGTTGTCATAGCCGGTGAAGGCGATCAGGCCGGCCATGGAGATGAAGGAGGCGGCCGACATCCAGTCCGCGGCGGTCGCCATGCCGTTGGTGACCGGGTGGACGCCGCGGCCGGCGGCGTAGAACTCGCTCGTCGAGCCCGCCCGGGCCCAGAGCGCGATCCCGATGTAGAGGGCGAAGGTGCCTCCCACAAAGATCAGGTTAAGGGTGTACTGATCCATCTGCGATCACTCCTCGTCCACGCCGTGGGCGCGGTCCAGCGCGTTCATGCGGAACGCGTAGAAGAAAATGAGCGCAAGAAAGACCAAGATCGATCCTTGTTGCGCGAACCAAAAGCCAAGATCGGCGCCGCCGACTTTGATGCTCTCAAGCGCTGGCCGCAGCAAAATGCCAAAGCCGAATGAGACGACGAACCAAATAACCATGCACACGCCGACGAGGCGCAGATTGGCGTTCCAGTATTCGTTCTTTCCAGTGTCTTCCCGCATATGTAGTCCTCCCTAGAGTCAAGCAGATTCAGGCGACGCGTGCGGCGGCGGGGTGCCGAACGCGCCAGGCGGCGGCCTGCGGCGGGCGCGAACCCGCCGCAGGGGGTCTGAGGGTCTCAGGCGACGGCGTCGCCGAGCGCGGAGGCGACGTCGTCGATCGCGCCCATGGCGTCGATGCGTTTGAGGACGCCGCGGCTCTCGTAGAAGTCGATCAGCGGCGCGGTCTGGGCGTGATAGGCCTCAAGCCGCGCGCGCACGGTTTCTTCATTGTCGTCGGCGCGGCGCGTGAAGCTCTCCGAGCCGCAGACGTCGCAGACGCCGGCGGTGGCTGGGCGCTTGGTGACGTCGTGATAGCCTTCACCGCACGCGGCGCAGGTGTAGCGGCCGGTGATCCGGGCGATCATCGCGTCATCATCGACCTCGAGAGAGACAACCTTCAGCGCGCCGCTCTCAGGCGTCGCGCCGCGCTCAGCCAAGATCCCGTCCAGCGCCTCGGCTTGGGCGACGGTGCGCGGCACGCCGTCCAAGATGACGCCTGCGGCGGCGTCCGGATCGGCTAGTCGATCCGTGAGGATCGCCAGAACGATCTCGTCGGAGACGAGGCCGCCCGCTTTCATCACCGCCTCGGCCGCTTTGCCGGCCTCCGTGCCCGCCTTGACGGCGGCGCGCAGCAGATCGCCGGTGGAGAGCTGCACGAGGCCCGCTTTCTCCATCAGCATTCTCGCTTGAGTGCCTTTGCCCGCCCCGGGAGGGCCGAGCAAAATCACCGTTTTGGCGGTCGTCGCTTGGGACGCGCCGCTGGCGCGTTCAATCGGTCCATCCATGGCGCCGTCTCCTCACTTGACGGCGCGGTTGGCGACGAGATCGTCGACGACGCTCGGATCGGCCAGCGTGGAGGTGTCGCCGAGCGCGCCGATCTCGTTCTCGGCGATCTTGCGCAGGATGCGGCGCATGATTTTGCCGGAGCGGGTTTTCGGCAGGCCGGGCGCGAACTGCACCACATCAGGCTTGGCGATCGGGCCGATCTCTTTGCGCACCCAAGTCTGCAACTCGGCGCGCAGCGCGTCGGTGGCTTCGACGCCGCCCATCAGCGTGACGTAGCAGTAGATGCCTTGGCCTTTGAGATCATGCGGGTAGCCCACCACCGCGGCTTCCGCGACCGACTCATGGGCCACGAGCGCGCTTTCGACCTCGGCGGTGCCCATCCGGTGGCCTGAGACGTTGATGACGTCGTCGACTCGGCCGGTGATCCAGTAATCGCCATCCGCATCGCGCTTGCAGCCGTCTCCCGTGAAGTAATAGCCCGGATACTGCGAGAAATAGGTGTCGGCGAAACGCTGATGGTCGCCGTAAACCGTGCGCATCTGGCCCGGCCAGCTCGATTTGATGCAGAGCACGCCTTCGGCTTCGGTCGTGGTGATCTCGGCCGCGGATTGGCTGTCGAGCACGGCGAGTTCGACGCCGAAGAAGGGCTTGGTGGCCGAGCCCGGCTTCATCTTCGTCGCGTAAGGCAACGGCGTGATCATGTGGCCGCCGGTCTCGGTCTGCCACCAGGTGTCCACGATCGGGCACCGGTCTTTGCCGACCACCTCATTGTACCAGCGCCAGGCTTCCGGATTGATCGGCTCGCCGACCGAGCCGAGGATCCGCAGGCTGGAGAGGTCGTGCTTCTCCACAAAGGCGTCGCCGGCGCCCATGAGCGAGCGGATCGCGGTGGGCGCTGTGTAGAACTGCGTGACCTTATGTTTCGCGCAGACCTCCCAGAAGCGGCCGGCGTCCGGGAAGGTCGGCACGCCTTCGAACATCAGCGTCGTCGCACCGTTGGCGAGCGGGCCGTAGACGATGTAGCTGTGGCCCGTGACCCAGCCGACATCGGCTGTGCACCAGAACACGTCGCCTTCGCGGTAATCGAACACGATCTCATGCGTCATCGCGGCGTAGAGGAGATAGCCGCCGGTGCAATGCACGACGCCCTTCGGTTTCCCGGTCGAGCCGCTGGTGTAGAGGATGAAGAGCGGGTCTTCCGCGTTCATCGACTCCGGCGCGCATTCGGTGGAGACGCTGGCGGCGGCGTCATGCAGCCAGACGTCCCGCGCCGGGTTCCACGCCACTTCGCTGCCGGTGCGGCGCACGACCAGGCATTTCACATGATCGCCGCAACGCTGAAGCGCGGCGTTGGCGTTGTCTTTGAGCTTGGTGACGCGGCCGCCGCGCGGCGCGTGGTCGGCGGTGATCAGGAGCTTGGCGTCGCAGTCATTGACGCGGTCGGCCAGCGCGTCGGCGGAGAAGCCGGCGAAGACGATCGAATGAATCGCGCCGATCCGCGCGCAGGCGAGCATCGCGAAGGCCGCTTCCGGGATCATCGGCAAATAGATGATCACGCGGTCGCCTTTGCCGATACCGAGGCTCTTGAGCACATTGGCGAAGCGGCAGACCTCGTCCTTCAACTCGGCGTAGCTGATCTCCCGCCGCGTTTGGATGTCGTCGCCTTCCCAGATGATCGCGGTTTGATCGCCGCGCGTCGCCACATGGCGATCCACGCAATTGGCGCTGACATTCAGCTCGCCATCTTCGAACCATTTGATCGAGAGCGCGTCGCGATCGAAATTGGCGTTGCGGACCACTGTGAACGGCTTGATCCAATCGAGGCGCTTCGCTTGTTCGGACCAAAATTGATCCGGCGTCTCGATCGAGGCCTTGTACATCCTTTCGTACGTCTCTGCGTCGATCGGCGTATGGCCTGACTGATCCAGCGACATGAGCGTTCTCCCGGGCGTTGTTTTGTTGAGCGCGCCTTCCGCAACGGGGGCGCGCAATCCCCGCCAAAAAGCAGCGAGCGTGGGCGAGCGGCCTTGATCCGTGTCAAATCCAAGGCGGCTGAAAGTGTAGTTTCGCGAAATATCTCTGTGCTTTGCGCGCATTCCGCGACGCCCCGCCGCATGGACAAAGACGGTCACTTCATTCGCCCGCGCCAATAGGCGGGAATTTTGTGCGCCGCAGCATAAATTAGCGAGGCGCATCGCAAGGCGATTCTCCACCCTTTTTGGCGCGCCGCGCGTCGATATTCAGGGAGGTGCGACATCTATTGTCGAAGAATGCGGGCCGGTCGCGCGCTCTCGACTTGACCGCCGCTCCACGCCGCAGCGCAGGAAGCCGCTATGCTGCGCTGTGGCGAGGCGCTTGGCGCCGCAGCGCCACAATTCGCTGGGCGCGCGCCCGCGCGCCGCCGCGGCGGATGATCGCAGTTCGCAACTTATGCGCATGCGGCGCGCCGTCGCGAAGAGAGCTGGATCCAGGCTAGTAATTTGAAAAAAATAACAAATTTAGAGTTTTAAGCCGCGGCGCGGCTCAGGAGGCGCGCGGCCGCCTCTCTTGCAAAATTTTCTGAAGCCGGCGAACCTCTCCTCGAATTCGGAGTGTGGCGGAAATTATGCAGGATTTGACAGAGGCTTTTGGCCTGGCGGCGGCCCTGGCGATCGGCTTCGACGCCGATCTGATGGAGATCGTCGCCCTGTCGCTGCATGTCAGCCTGACGGCGACGCTGATCGCCTGCGCGATCGGCTTCCCGCTCGGCGCGGCGCTCGCCGTCAGCCGCTTTCCCGGCCGCGGCGCGGCGCTGTCGCTGGTGAACGCGCTGATGGGCCTGCCGCCGGTGGTGGTCGGCCTGATCGTCTACATTCATCTCTCGCGCGCCGGCCCGCTCGGCTTTCTTGGCCTTCTTTACACGCCGACCGCGATGATCATCGCTCAGGTGATCTTGATCGCGCCGATCATCGCCGCGCTGTCGCGGCAAGTGATCGAGGATCTTCATCGCGAATACGCCGAGCCGCTCCGATCGCTCGGCGCCGGGCGCGGCGCGATGATCGGCGCGCTCCTTTATGATGGGCGCTTTGCGCTCTCCACGGTGGCGCTCGCAGGCTTCGGGCGCGCGGTGGCGGAGGTCGGCGCGGTGATGATCGTCGGCGGCAACATCGATCATCTGACGCGGGTGATGACAACGGCGATCGCGCTTGAGACCTCGAAGGGCGATCTGGCGCTGGCGCTGGCGCTTGGGATCATCCTGCTGCTGATCGCGCTCGGCGTGAACGCGGCGGCGACGGCGGTGAAATTGCGGGCGGAGCGCGCGGCTTATGCTTGATCGGATGGGAGAGGCGGCGCTCTCGCCCGGCGCCGACATCTCATGCGGCGCGCCGCTGCTCGAGGCGAGGGGATTGTCTTTCGCGGTAGGCGAGACGAGCCTGATCGACGGGCTCGATCTGAGGCTCGACGCCGCCGCCGCGACCATCGTGATGGGGCCGAACGGCGCGGGCAAAAGCCTGCTGTTGCGGCTTCTCCATGGGCTGGTCGCGCCGACGGGCGGGGCGGTGCTGTGGCGCGGCGCGGCGCTTGGCGAGAGCGGGCGGCGCGCGCAGGCGATGGTGTTCCAACAGGCGACGCTGCTCCGCCGCTCCGTCGCGGCCAACATCGACTTCGCGCTGGCGCGCCGAACGCGCCGCGCCTGGGGCCGGCGCGATCCAAGCCGCCGCGACGCGCTGCTTGCGCAAGTCGGCCTTCTGGGGAAGGCGCGTCAGCCGGCGCGGCGGCTTTCCGGCGGCGAGCAGCAGCGCCTGGCGCTGGCCCGCGCGCTGGCGACGGAGCCGGAGATCCTGTTTCTCGACGAGCCGACGGCGAGCCTCGATCCCGCCTCCACCGCGATGATCGAGGCGCTGGTGCAGGGCGTCAAAGCGCGCGGCGTGAAGATCGTCTTCGTCACTCATGACGTCGGCCAGGCGCGGCGCCTCGCGGATGAGGTGGTGTTTGTCCATCGCGGCCGCGTGGCCGAGCGCGCGGCGGCGGCGACATTCTTCAGCGCGCCGGCCTCGGCGCCGGCGCAAGCCTATCTCGACGGCCGGCTCGTGCTTTGAGCGGCCGGCGAGCTTAAGAACGCAAACTTTTGGGAGGGTTTAAATGACGTCTCATCGCATCGCGGGGCGCGCCGCATGTCTCGCCGTTATGCTTGCTTTCGCCGCTGGCGCCGCCGCTGCGGAGACGACGATCATCGTGCAGTCCACGACCTCGACGAAGAACTCCGGCCTCTACGACCATATTCTGCCGCTCGCCGAAGCGGCGACCGGCGTGCGCGCGCATGTGGTGCCGGTCGGCACGGGCCAGGCGATCCGCAATGCGCGCAACTGCGATGGCGATGTGCTGCTGGTGCACGCCAAAGCGGCGGAGGAGGCGTTCGTGGCGGAGGGCTACGGCGTCGCGAGATCCGATCTTATGTATAACGACTTCGTCATCGTCGGGCCGAAGGTTGATCCGGCGGGCGTCGCCGGATCGCAGGACGCGCGCGCGGCGTTGATCGCGATCGCCGGGTCCGGCGCGCTCTTCGCCTCGCGCGGGGACGATAGCGGCACGCATAAGAAGGAGAAGGCGCTTTGGGCCGCTGCGGCGGTGGATCCGAGCGCGGGCTCCGGCGCCTGGTATCTCGAGACGGGCCAAGGGATGGGCGGCACGCTGAACCTCGCCATCGGCAAAGGCGCGTATGTGCTGACCGATCGCGCGACTTGGATCGCTTTTGCGAATAAGGGCGATTTCGCGGTTCTGGTGGAAGGCGATCGCGCGCTCTTCAACCAGTATGGCGTGACCTTGGTCAGCCCGGAGCGCTGCCCGATGGTGAAGGCGGAAGCCGGCGAGCGCTTCATCGCGTGGCTGCTTTCAGACGCCGGCCAAGCGGCCATCGGCGCTTATGAGCGAGCCGGCCAGAAGCTGTTCTTCCCGAACGCGGGGGCGGCGCCCGGCGATGGCTGATCCGCTCAGCCGCCGTTCCAATGGACCCGGCCGATCCGGCTGAAATCATAACCGATGGCGGCAGCGGTTTTGCGCGCGAAGGCCTCGGATTCCAAAAAGCCGAGGAAGGCCTGGAAGGGCGGCTCGAACCAGCTGCGCCGATCGACCAGGAGATCGAACCGCTCTTCGATCAGCGGCGTGAAGCCGAGGCCGGCGCGGCGCGCCAGCACTTCGAGGCCGAGGCAGGCGTCGGCCTCGCCTTCGGCCACCGCAAGCGCCGCATCGGCTTCCGAGCGCGCCACCAGCGCCATATCCACCGCGCCGAGCGCAAGGCCGGCGTCCGCCGCCAGATGCGTGAGCAACCGTTGCGCGCCGGCTTCCGCCTGGCGCGCCGCGAAGCGCTTGCCGCGCAGCTCCGCCAGCCGCGCGACAGGATTGCTTTCGCGGAACAGCAGCCCGCGCCGCCGCCGCGCCCATTCCACCAGCACAAAAGGCCGACCGGCGCAGCGCCGCGCGACGACGGGCGCGTTCCATTCTTCGGTTTCGGGATCGAAGAGATGGAGGCCCGTGGCGGCGCCTTCGCCGGCCAAAAGCCGCGTCAAACCATCCTCGCTGCTGTCGAAATAGGTGGCGAGGCCCGCTTGCGCTTCGCGCAGCGCCCATTCGAGCAGCGGGTCATGGCTGCCGAGAAACACGGCCGGCGGCGGCGCGGGCGCGGCGCCGCTGGCAGGCGATGCGGCGGGCGGCGCGGCGCGGGGAGGCGGCGGCGCTTCGGCCGCCGGATCGCTCCGGCTCGCGGCGAGCCAGGCGTCGATGTCGCGCCGCGGGAACAGGAGCTTGCCCGTCGCCCGCACGCAGGGCGCGGCGCCCGAGGCCGCCAGATCATACACTTTGCGCTCTTTGATCCGCAGCAAGGCGGCGAGTTCTTTGACCGTCAGGTACTCCGGGCCGTCGCCCGGGATTTCATCGCTCTGATCCGTCATCGAGGAGATAATCCTTTGGCGGCGCAACCCTCCGGCGGCTCATGTCGCGCGCGCATCGGCGGCGCCTCGCCTCGCCGCGCCGCGCCATCAGCCTCCCGCCATCAGCGTCCGCATGCGGGCCTGCACCTCCGCTTCGGCGGGGTGGGGCAGCGTCACGCTAAGGCCTCGCGGCTCCGCCTCCAAGGGCCGCGCCCAGAGCGCGCTCAGCGCGTCGATTCGATCCGCGCCCTCATGCACCATCGCGCGCACCGCTTCGCAAATCGGCAGCGACAGCCCATGCTTGCGCGCGAGATCGGTGACGGAGATCGCGTTGGCGCGGCCCTCCACCACCACAGGCGCGCCGCCGAAGGTCTCCGCCGCCGAGACGCCGGCGCCCAGCTGCAGTCCGAAACGAAAGTTCCGCGATTGCTCCGATGAGCAGGTGAGCGCGAGATCGCCAAGGCCGGAGAGGCCGGTGACCGTCTCGCGCCGCCCGCCGAGCGCTTCGGCGACGCGTTTCATCTCCTCCAGGCCAAGCGTGATCAGCGCGGCGCGCATATTCGCTTGAAAGCCGGCGCCCTGGGCGACGCCGCAGGCGATGGCGATCACATTCTTCATCGCGCCGCCCACCTCGACGCCGACCAGATCATCTGAGACGTAAGCGCGGAAGGTGGCGTTGCTGAGCGCCACCGCGACCCGCGCCGCGACCGCCGCCTCCGGGCGCCCTTCAGTCTGCGCTGGGAAAGCGGAGGCTATGGTGACCGCGGCGGGCAGGTCTCGCGCCACCTCCGTCGCGAAGGTTGGGCCCGAAAGCGCGGCGACCGCGCTTGGGCCGCGCTCTTCGCAGACCACGGCGCTGAGCAGGAGGCCGCTCGACGCCTCGACGCCTTTGGCGCAAAGCACGAGCGGCATGGAGGGCGGCGTCAGCGGCGCGATCGCCCGCGCCAGGGCGCGGGTCGTCTCGGAGGGCGTGACGAGCAGCGCCGCGTCGGCGCCCTTCAGCGCGTCAGCGAGGTCGGGCGTGGCGCGCACGCCTTCGGGCAGCTGCGTCTCGCCGAGATAAGCGCTATTGCGTCGGCGATGGTTGATCTCCTCGGCGAGCGCAGCGCGCCGCGTCCAAAGAACGGCGCGTCGTCCTGCGCGCGCGGCGACGGCGGCGAGCGCCGTTCCCCAAGCGCCGGCGCCAATCACGGCGATGGTCTCAAGAGGCGGGACGCGCGGCGGCTGCGCGCCCGCGCCGCCAGGAAGACCGGTCAGGCCGATATTGTCCACAGAATCTCCAATTTTGCCCACGGATATGAACGACTGAGGCACGAGCCTTGCGCTCTAATGACGTCGGATGCGCGCGAAAACAGGCGCTTGGCCCACCGGCGCCGCGGCGGATGCGCCAACGCATCCTCTAGCGGCGCAATCTCGTCGTGCAGGCGAGCGCCGCCGGTTTATGCGGCGGCCGGCTTGAAAACCATCTTGCCGCGCGCTGCGGCATATGTACGCTGATCAAGGGGGAGGAGGCGCGCGCCGGGGAGAGCCGCGCAGTGGCGCGAAGAATATCTTTGAGAATCAGGTTTGAAGCGCGGCCCGATAGGGATCGAAGGGACACAGGCCAGCGAAATGGCGCAGTCCTTCGCGGCGGCGCCTTGCGTCGGCGCCGCAAGCGCGGTGTAGCTTCGCTGCGGTGCAGCAGGGTGCGCGCATTGCGCGAAGTCGCGCGGAGCCTGCGCTCTCAGGGACGGTGACAGAGACGGGATCTATCAGTAAACGACTTGAGTTGAAGATCTGCGGGGGGGTCTTCAACCAAGGGGCGGCGCGGCTCTACAGGCGGAGAAGAGCGGCGCTCACCCTCAAACGGCGCGAGTTTTTCAAGGGTGATCCGTGGGGGCGCGGATCGCCGTAAGCTCGAAAGCGCCCGGCGGGTCTTGGAGAGCGGGAGACGGGCCGCCGCGCATCGGCGCGCGGCCTTGGTCGCAGAGAGGGGAGGACGAGAATGCCGAAAGATTATTTGCCCGATGGCGGCTTGGCCGCGTCTCCTGTCGCGCTCGACGCGGCCTGGGGCGCCCTGAAAACCGCGGCGAAACAACGTAATTCGAGCATCGCGGACTCGTTCGTGGCCGAGCCGGACCGGATGTCCCGCTTTACGGCGCGCTGCGGGGGCCTGTTCGCGGACCTATCCAAGCAGGATATCGATCAAGCCGGGCTCGACGCGTTGATGGCGCTCGCCCGCGCCGCGCGGGTTGACGCGTTGCGGGACGCGATGTTCAGCGGCGAGACGATCAACCACACCGAAGGGCGGGCGGTCCTTCATCCGCTCCTGCGCGCTTCGGCGCGGGATCGGGCGGCGGGGCCCGCTGATGCGCGCGCGATGGCCGCGGAGGAGCGCCGCCGCGCCGAGGCCTTCGCCGCCGAAGTGATCGACGGGCGGGCGCGCGGGTCGGCCGGCGGCTTCACGGATGTGATCAACATCGGCATCGGCGGGTCGGATCTCGGTCCGGCGCTGGTCGCCTCAGCGCTCGGCCATGGCGGTCTCGCGCAAACCGTGCATTTCGTCTCGAATGTCGACGGCGCGGCGCTCGGGCCGCTGCTCAAGACGCTGAAGCCGGAAACCACGCTTGTCATCGTTTGCTCGAAGACGTTCTCGACGCTTGAGACGCGCACCAACGCCGAAACGGTGAAGCGCTGGCTGGTCTCCGGGCTGGGCGAGGCCGGCGCGCGCCGGCATTTCGCCGCCTCGACCAGCGCGCCCGAAGCGGCGATCGCCTTCGGTGTGGACGAAGACCGCATCTTCAAGATCTGGAATTGGGTCGGCGGGCGCTTTTCACTCTGGTCGACGGTCGGGCTCGCGGCGATGATCGCGATCGGTCCGATCGCCTTTCGGGAGTTCCTGTATGGCGCGGCGGCGATGGACGAGCATTTCGTGCAAGCGCCGTTCGAGCGCAATTTGCCGGTTCTGCTCGGCGCCGTCGATGTCTGGCAACGCTCGATCGCCAAGCGCGGCAGCCGCGCGGTGGCGGTGTATGACGAGCGGCTGAAGCTGCTGCCGTCGCATCTCCAACAACTCGAGATGGAGAGCAACGGCAAAGGCGTCGATCGGAACGGCGCCGCGGTGCGCGAGGGCAGCGCCGCCGTTGTCTGGGGCGGCGTCGGCTGCGACGCGCAGCACGCGTTCTTCCAGATGCTGCATCAAGGCCCGGATGTGATCCCGGTCGAGTTTTTGATCGCCAAGAACGGCGGCGCGCCGAATTTGAAGACGCATCATCGGCTGCTGATGGCGAATTGCTTCGCCCAATCGCGCGCGCTGATGACCGGTCTGTCGCATCAGGAGGCGGCGGCGCGTCTCGTCGCCGAAGGCCGCTCGCGCGAGGATGCGGAGGCGCTTGCGCCGCATATGGTCTGCCCGGGCGATCGGCCGTCGACCACGATCCTTCTGGATCAGCTTGATGCGCATACGCTCGGCATGCTGTTGGCGCTGGCGGAGCACCGCGTGCTGGTGGCCGGCGCGATCTACGGCGTGAACTCGTTCGATCAATTCGGCGTCGAGCTTGGCAAACGCATTGCTCGGAGCGTCGATGAGCGGCTGCGCGGGGTCGACGGCGCGGCGCCGCTCGACCCGTCGACCGAGCTATTGATCAAACAGTCGAGCTGAGGCGGAAGGCGGCGCGACGTCTGGCGAACGTCGCGCCAAAAACGTTCAACCAAGAACGCCCAACCAGGAACGCCCAACCAGGAACGCCCCGCCGCGGCGCCTCAGCGGCGCATCTGGACACGCGTCACCGGCTGAGCCGTCACGGGCCGAGCCGGCGCTTCAGCGCGGCCGGGTCGGTCAGCTTTCTGCGCCGGATCATCGTCCCAAAGCGTGACAGTTCGCGCGGTGCGCCTGCGCGTCGCATGCGCATCGGCGCATGGGCCGAGGCGAAGCGCTTCGCGCAGCATGATTTGTTGCACTGTCATTGAGCGGAACCTCCCCTGTCTCTTGCGGCGCGGCGCGCGCCGACGGTCCGCCTCGGAGGGTCGCTCGGCTCGCGCATGGCGCCGAAGCGTCAACCCTCTGTCACAATCGGCGGAGCTTGAGCGTTGTTTTTCTTCTCGCCGCGTTCAGCATCTGGCGATGCTCCTTCATTCAGGGAAGGTTGTCTAGATTAACCGCCGAGCGCGCCGGTTCGCCCCGGGCGCGGAGCGGGGGAAGCGCATTAAAGGGCGCACGGCGCGAAACAGGGCGCTGGGCGGGGCGTGATCGCCACAGAGGCGCCGAAAAGACGCGCCAGAGCATGGCGCGTGGCGGCGCTGCGAGGGGAGCGGCCTATGCCTCTGCGGCCGGATGCGGCCGGCCGCTGCGGCGAGTGCGCCCGCTAAGAGGACGGAAAGGGAGGCGACGATGACGACGTCGCAAGGGGCGGAGCCGGAAGAACAGGGTCTTGCCGAAGCGGGTCTTGGGCAGTCGGGTCTAGAGCAGCCAGGTCTTGTGAAGGCGGCTCTTGGGTCGGCGGGTTTTGCCGAAACAATGCGGCCGGCATCGGATCCGCCCACGGATGCGCAGGAAAGCGCGGCGCTCGATGCGACCCGCGCCGCGCTCCGCGCCGCGGTCGAGCGGGGCGGCCAAGCGATGGTGGGGCGGCGGCTCCTCTCCGAACTCGTTTTTCTCAGCCTGATCGCGCAAGAGAACGTGCTGCTGATCGGCCCGCCCGG
Organism: Pseudomonadota bacterium; assembly: GCA_038530925.1. Classification (GTDB taxonomy): domain Bacteria; phylum Pseudomonadota; class Alphaproteobacteria; order Rhodobacterales; family Rhodobacteraceae; genus JALEGB01. The sequence continues at coordinate 5,914 of JBCBCG010000030.1, read as the reverse complement.
CACCGGCAAATCCGCTGCGGCGCGTCTGGCCGCGCAGGCGGTCGGCGGGCGCTATTTCGAGTATTTGATCGGCCGCTTCACCGAGCCCTCCGAGATCTTTGGCCCGCTGGACCTGGCGGCGCTGCAGCAAGGCAAGATGCGTCCTAACACCGCCGGAATGTTGCCGGAGGCGGAACTCGCCTTTCTCGATGAGATCTTTCTCGGTTCGACGGCGATCCTGAACACGCTGCTCGGCGTCCTGAATGAGCGCCGGTTTCGCCGCGGCGAGGTGGATATGATCTGTCCGCTGAAGAGCTGCGTCGCAGCGTCCAACCATTTCCCCGAAGACCCGATGCTGCGCGCCTTCGCCGACCGCTTTTTGGTGACGGCGTTCATCGATCCAGTGGGAGATCACGCGCTCGAGACCTTGCTCGACGCCGGCTGGCGCTATGGCGTCGAGGAGCCGGCGGCGCCGGAGGCGGATGCGGGCGCGCTCAGCATCGCCGCGCTAGGTCGCCTGACGGAGGCGGCCAAACGCGTCGAGGTCGCGCCGCTGCGCCCGCTCTACGCTCACGTGCTGCGCAAGCTGCGCGCGCGCGGCGTCGCGTTCAGCGACCGGCGCATTGTGAAAGGCCAGACCCTGATCGCCTCCGCGGCGGCTGCGGCGGGGCGCAGCGTGGCGGCGCCGGCGGATCTCTGGCCGGTCGCCTTCATGGCGCAGGATCGGGCGGCGCAGGCCGAGGCGCGGGACACGCTGCAAGAGGAGTTGAGCGCTGCGGAGAGTCCGGTCTTCAGCGCGGCCGCTCAGGCGGTGAGCGTCGGGGCGGCGGCGCGGGCTGAGGAGTTGCGGAGCGCGGGCGTCGCACTGCTTGAAAACCGTCCGGCGCTGCAGACGGGCGAAGCGTGGGAGATGTGGCTGGTCCGCGCCGAATCGCTTTTGGCGCAAATCGATGCCGGCTTCGCGCGCGACGCGCTGCCCGAGGCGCTGGCGGCGCTGCGCGCGGGCCTCTCCGCGGCGCAAGCGGCCGGATCGGCGCCCGGCGCCGCGCCATGAGCGCCGCGGCCGCGACGGCGGCGCGCTTTGGTTTGACGCTGGCGCCTTGCGCGCCCGAGGATCCGGCGGCCTGCGCGGCGCCTTGCGGCGTCGCTGTGTCTCGCGAGGCGCTCGCGGCGCGGCTCGATGCGGTCGCGGCGCGCGCCGCGCGCTATCCCGGGCTGCGCGCCGGGCTGACGGACGATCTCGCGCTCTTCTGGGCGCCCGACCCGATTGATTTGCCTTGGTTCGAAACGGCGTCGTTTTATATCGCGCCGCCGCGCCGCCGGATTTTCACGCCGATAGGCTGGCGCGTCGCGACGCCGGAGCTGTTGCTCGCGCCGCTGCTCGAGGCGCTGGAGGCGCGCTTCGCGATCGCGCCGCCGCTGCTGATCGTACCGCCGGCGCTGGCGGCCGGCGCCGGCGCGGCGCGCGTCATCGATTTGCGCGAAAGCGCGCTTGCGCCTTCGATCGATTGGGCGGCTCTTGCGGCCGATCGCGCCGCCAGGGCGCCGGAGGGCGGACCGCGCCGCCGCGCCGCGAGATGACCGGCCGCGCCCCACGGCCTCCAGAGGATCCGTTCGCGAGCCCCGATCTCATCGCCGGCGCGCCGCCCTTCAGCGCCGCTTCGCAGCCGGCGCCGCGCCGCGCGCCCGAGCGCGACCCGCGGGCGCGCCCGCCGCGCGCGAGAGATCCGCTGTCGGAGAGTCCGGTCTCAGAGGGCGCCTTCTCGGAGGGTCCGCTGAAGGCTCTGCGCCCTTGGGCGGCGGTCTTCGCCGAGACGCCCCCGGCGGATTTGCGCGTGATCGGCGCGCTGATGGCTTCGCTGTCGCCGCTGATCGAGCTCGCGGGGGAGCGGCTGCGCGATGGGCGCGCCGAGCTCGACAGTTTCGATGATTTGATCGCTGAAGGGCCGCTCGAACGGCTGATCGCTTCGGAGTTCCTATGGATGAGCCTCGCGCCGCAGGAATTCGCGCGCCGCATCGCCGAGCGCGAGGCGCTGCGGCGCCGGCCGCGCTATCAGGATCCGGCCGAGGATCGCGCCATCGCGGTGATCGTCGATTGCGGGCCGGAGATGTTGGGCCGGCCGCGGCTCGCGGCGCTGGCGTCGCTCCTCTGTCTCGGCGCCTCGGCCGCGCGGCGGGGATTGAAATTTTTGTGGCGCTCCACCGCCTTCGCACAAGAGCCCTTTTGGGTTGAAGGCCTCTCCCGCCGCGATCTGGCGCGCTTCGCGCACCAAACCACTTATCGCGGTTTCGGGCCGGAGCGGGTGGCCGAGGCGTTGGAGACGGCGCCGCTCGGGGTGGAGGAGCGCTTGCTATGGATCGTGAGCGCGGCGGAGGCGGAGATGGCGGCGCAAAGCGCGGCGATCCCGTTTCCGACGCCGGCCTCCCTGTCGCCGTCGGCCTCCCTATCGCCGCCAGCTTCGGCATCGCTTCAGGCCTCGCCGCCGGTCTCGCCATCGCCGCCCGCGTCGATCTCCGAGCATCGCATCATCATCCGCGAGACATGGCCGGACCGGCCGGGCGCCGAGCGCGCCCGGCTCGCCGAGGCCGTGGTGACCGGTCCAGGCGGCTTTCGCCGCGCTGCGACCATCGCCTTTCCCGAAGAGACGGCCTGCGCGGCGCTGCTCCGGGCGCCGTTTCGCGTGGCGGCGCCGGCTCCGTCGGGCCACGGCGGAGCGAGCTGGGCGCCGCCGCATCTCTGCCGCGGCGCTGATGGGACCGGGCTGTGTTGGCGGAACGGGCGCGCGCTCGCCTTCCGCTTCGGGCGCCTCGGCGGCCTGCGCGTCAGGCTGCCTGACGGGGCGGCGCTGCTCGGTCTGCGGGCGCGGCAGGATAATGTCGCGGAGATCGTCACCGCCGCGGACGGCGTGCTGAGCCTCGCTCGCGTCAGCGGGCGCGGGACGGTGGAGACCAGCGCGATCCAGCTCGCCGCTGAGCATCCATTGATCGCCGAGCGCCATCCGCCAGAGGCGTGCCCGCCGCTGCTGCGCTTAGGCCGCAGCGCCCGCGTCGCGCTCGCATCGCCGGAAGGCGCGCTCTATGCGCTGCGCGCCGCGCGATGGGACGGGCTCGGCGGGCTCTGCGTGGAGCCGGCGCCGCAGCTCTTGAACCATCGCTTCCTTGGGCGCTCGGGCGCTTGGATCCTCTGCGTAGGGGCGCGGGCGCCGAACCTTGTGGCGGCGCATGCGCGCCATGGTCGCCGCGTCACCTTCGAAGATGATCCTGATCAGTCGCTTGAGGCCCCGATCAGCGGCTTCGCCTTCATCAGCGAACAGGCGGGCGCGCTCGTGCGCGGCGCAGGCGGCTGGCGTTGGCTGCGCCCGATCGGCGCCGGCCCGGCGGAGCCGCCGCCGCCGGAGATGTCGGACGGTCTCCTGGTCTCCGTCTCCTGCGGCGCCGCGCCGGGCGCCGCCGGCGGTGCGGGCTCGCCGTCATCCTCGCTTTCATCCTCACCGCCGCCGCCCGCTTGGTCGGCGTTGTTCTGGACGCCCGAGACCGCGCTGCGCCGCGCTTCGTTCCATCGCGGCGCGTGGCGCGTCGCGCGCAGCCATGCGCCGAAGCTCACTGGCGCGCTGCGGGCGATCCTGTCGATCGGGCCGGATTTTTTCGCGGCGGAGACGGGCTGGCGCGCTGAGGCGGAGCGCGGCGGCGCGCAGGCCGAAGCCGAGGCCGAGGAAGGCGCGTTGGAAGGCGCGTTGCGGTTGATCGAGTTCACAGGCGGCGCGAGCCCGCAAATGCGCCTCGCCGCTGAGGAGCGCTGGTGGCGCGAGGCGCCGGTGGTCGAGCTATGACGAACGCGGGAAGGCGAGACCGGCTGGCGAGCCCGCAGGCGGGCGCTCCGCGCGCTCCGCTCGAGCATCTGCGCCCGCCGCTGACGCGGTTGCGGCGGAGCGATTGGGTGTGGCGCGCGCCGCGCCGCTTCGACGGCGTGCTGATCCCTCTCGCAGGGGGCGACGCCGCCGCGCGCCGCGCCGCGCTTGCGCCGTTTCTGGATCAAGCGACGTCTTTGCTTGAGAGCGAGGCGGCGCTGCTCGCGCTTTTCTCGGCGCCTGTTCCGCTCGAACCCGAAGCGCTCGGCCCGGCGCTCGGCCTGGTGCGGATCGCCGGCGCGCTCGCCGCGTTTCCCGTCGCGGCGCCTGAGGATCCGGCGCTCGGCGCCTGGCTCCGCGGCCGGGTTCTCTGGATGGAGGGTGGCGCGCCGCGCGCCGCGCCGCTCGCCGCGTTCCGGCCGATGGATCTCGCCGCGTGGATCAGTGTCGAGGGCGCCGCGCCCGAGCGCGCCGCGGCGCCGCCCCTGCTGCCGAACGCGGCGCCGGCGCGGCTTGAGGTGACGGCGGAGGCGCTGACGGAGGCCCGCTTCGCGCAGTCAGGGCTCGAAGGCGTGCGGGCGCGGCTCGCGGCCCGGCGGTCAGGCGGCTGGTTCGCCCGCGTCTTCGGCGGTGGGCGCGGGCGCCCGACCGCTGAGCGCCGCAGATCCGAGCGCGCGCCAGGCGGCGCCGAGGCGGCGTCGGTTTCGAGCGCGGGTCCCGATCGCGTCTCCCGCGCGGCCGCGCTCGTTTTGGCGGCGATCGGGCTCGGCGCGATCGCGTTCGCGCTTTGGACCGATGGAAGCGGCGCCGATTGGGCGTTTGGGCCGCTCCTGGCTCTCAGCGTCCTCGGCGCGGCGCTGGGCGCGCTGATCGGCGCGGCGCTTGTGGCGCTCAGCCCGTGCCAAGGCGATGCGCGCCGTCGCGCCGCCGCGCGCAAACCCGGCGCCGGCCCGGCGCCGCGCGCGCCGGCCTCACGCGGGAAACCGGCCGGCGATCGACGCGGGTTCGTCGTCGGCGCGATCACGGCGGCGGCGTTGTTCGTCGGACTGGCTGCGGCCGCGCCGCATATCGCCGTAGTGCTGCTGATGATGCTCGCGATTATCGGCGTCGGCCATCTCTTCGTCGCGATGCTCGGCGCGGTGGGCGCGCTCCTGCGCCGCGGCGCGTCCGGCGGCGCGGACGGGACGGCGCGCTCGGCGCGAGGAGGATCGGCGCCGGGCGCGCCTGGCGCCGGTCCGACCGGCGGCGGCTTTCCGCGCTGGCTCGAGCGGCTGCTCGGCCGCACGCCGCTGCGCGATCGCGCGCTCGGCCAATACCGCCGGCGCGTCGAGGAGATCGAGCGGCTCTTCGCCCAGGGCCGCATCGACGACGCTTTGAAGAAGGCGCTCGCGGTGGATGAGCGCCCACCTTTGGAGGACGCGCCGCGCGCCGATCAGCCAGCCTTCGGCCCAGGCGTGCGCGAGCGGATCGAGATCGCGGCGCGGCGCCCCGCGGCGGGCCGCGCGCTCGCCGCCTTGCCGCCGGGCGCGCGCCAGGCGCTCTCGCAGCTCTACCGCGCGCAGGCGCGAGAGCTGCTGAAAGCGGGCGAGGTGGAAAAAGCGGCGTTCATTTACGCGGAGCTTTTGGACGAGCCCGGCGCCGCGGTGCACGCCTTCGCAGAAGCGGGGCGCTACGCCACCGCGGCGGAGCTGTCGCAAGGGCGCGGCATGGATCCAGCGCAGTTCATTCCCCTTTGGTATCGCGCCGGTGAACGGGACAGAGCGCTGCGCCTGGCCGATCGGCACGGCGCTTACGCGCTGCTTTTGAATTCGACGAACCACAAGGACGCGTCGTTCAAAGCCGAGATCCGGCGGATCTGGTCGGCGCGCTTGGCCGCGGTCGGCGCCCATGGACGGGCGCTTTCGGTCAGCGAGCCGCTTCTGGCCGAGGATCCGACCGCCGCGGCCCCGCGCCTCGCCTGGATGCGCGAAGCGCTCGCCGCGCCGCAGCTTGATCCGGTCGCCGCGGCGCGGGCGCTCAAAGCGCTGCCGCCGGACGGCGGGGCGGCGGAGGGGAGGGACGGCGCTCCGGCGGATCAGGCGATGGCG
>JBCBCG010000029.1:0-26626 GCA_038530925.1 Pseudomonadota bacterium | reverse complement strand
AACGGCGCGCGCGGCCGAGCTGCGCCGAGCACGGAGGCGGCGCCCGCGGCGACGAAGAACAAGAGCGCCACCACGACCGCTTGCGCGACGAGCGCGCCGATCAGCGCCCAGAATCTTTCTTTCGCGCCGCTCGCCATCAGCCGCTCGCGCACCGCCCGCTGGCGCCCATCGAGGTATGCGATGGCGAAAACCGGCGTGAGGCTCGCCAGAGACAAGAGCGAGCGATCAAAGGCGCCGGCCCAAATCGGCGCAGCGACCAAGATCGCGGCGAGCGCCGCGCGCGGCCAGATCACGCCCCGTCCTCCGTCTCGCCAGGCGCCGCGGCGCCGCCAGCTTCCCCGCGCGCCTCGTCCTCCCCACGCGCCTCGTCCTCCGCGCTCTCATGCAACAGCCCATCCGGCGGATCGGCGATCACCTTGCCGCCGGCCAGATCCACATGCGGCGCCGCCTCGCGCGTGAAGGGCAGATAGACGCTCTTGGCGCGCTGCCCAGCGGCGGGCTCCGGCGCGATCTCCAGCATGTCGCCGGCCCCGAAATCCCAAATCGCCGCCACGCGGCCGAGCGGCGCGCCGCTCAGATCTTCAACCAGCAGCCCGATGAGATCCGCGTGGTAATACTCCTCCTCCTCCAGCGCCTCCGCCGGCAGCGCCGCGCGCGGCACGTAGAGCCGCTGACCCCGCAGCGCCTCAGCCGCCTCACGATCCGGCACGCCGGAAAGCTGCGCCGCCAGCCCGCCTTTCACGGCCCGCGTGATGGTCACGTCAAAGCGGCGCGCGCCATCCTCGGTCTCGACCGGGCCATAGGCCGCGATCGCGCGCGGATCGGTGGTGAAGGGCTTTAGACGCGCCTCGCCGCGCACGCCGAAGGCGCCGGCGATCGCGCCCACGCACACGCGCCGCGCGCCCGCGCCCGGAGGCGAGGCGGCCCGATCGACAGCGCCGGCCGATGCGGCGCCGCCTTTTGAATGAGAGCGTCCGCCGGCCATCGCTCGCCTCCCTCAGGCCGCCTTCGCGCCATCCGCGCCGATCAGGCCGCGTCGCCCTCTTCGGCCGGCGCCGCAGCGGCGGCCGCGGCTTCTTCGGCCTTGGCCTTCTTCTCCTCGGCGCGCTCCTGCGCTTTCTTACCCGGCTCGGCCTTTTGCATATTGGCGCGGGTCTTCTTCTCGACCGCGCCCGCAGCCTCGAGGAACCGCGAAATGCGATCGGTCGGCTGCGCGCCTTTGGCGAGCCATTCCTTCACCTTCTCCACATCCATGACGATGCGCTTTTCGTGGTCCTTCGGCAGCTGCGGATTATAGGTGCCGAGCTTCTCGATGAAGCGCCCGTCCCGAGGCGCGCGACTGTCGGCGGCGACGATCGCATAGAACGGGCGCTTCTTGGAACCGCCGCGGGCGAGCCGGATCTTGATGGACATTTTCTTAGTCGTCTCCATAGGTTGGAGCGCGCGGAGACCCTTGGACCCGCCGCCGCCCGGTGTTTTCAAACTTACTTGCGCAGCGCGCGATGCTTCGTGAGCACTTCGTCGATCAGGAACCTGATGAAGCGCTCGGCGACCTCCGTGTCGAGACCAACGCGTTCCGCCAAAGCTCTGACGCGCAGCGCCTGAGCGTCTTCGCGGCCTTGGTCGGAGACGGCGAGATCATGCTCGGCCTTCATCACGCCCACGGCCCCGGTGTGCTTGAACCGCTCGGCGAGGAGATGGATCAGGGCGTTGTCGATATTGTCGATGCTGGCGCGGTGGCGGCTCAGCGCCGCCAGCACCTCCGCCGGCGCGTCGGCGTAAGGGCCGGCGCTGAGATCCTCGCTCGGCGGCGTCGCGGTCATCGCTTTTTCTTCTTCTTCGCGCCGCCGCCGAGGCCGGACAGGCCGCCCGGCGGCAAGCCTGGCAAGCCGCCGGGACCCGGCAGCCCAGGCAAGCCCGGCGGCAGCCCCCCGCCGGGAAGGCCCGCCCCGGGCAGACCACCGCCCGGAAGTCCCGCTCCCGGCAATCCGCCCCCCGGAAGATCGCCGCCTGGCCCGCCGACGCCCGGCGGCAAGCCGCCGCCGCCGCCGAACATGCCTCCGAGCGCGCGGGCCATGCCGCCTTTGCCCATTTTGCCGACCTTCTTCATCATGTCCTGCATCTGGCGGTGCATTTTCAGGAGCTTGTTGATGTCCTGAACCTCCATGCCCGCGCCGGCCGCGACGCGTTTCTTGCGGCTCGCCGCCATGAGATCGGGCTTGCGCCGCTCCTCCCGCGTCATCGACTGAATGATGGCGATCTGGCGGCGCAGCATTTTGTCGTCCATGCCGCCCTCCTCCATCTGTTTCGCCATCTTGCCCATGCCCGGCATCATCGACATGACGCCCTGCATGCCGCCCATCTTCTGCATCTGTTCAAGCTGTTGGCGCAGATCGTTCATGTCGAAGCGGCCTTTCATCATCCGCTTCGCCTGACGCTCGGCCGCCTCGCGCTCCATCGTCTCGGCGGCTTTTTCGACAAGGCTGACGATGTCGCCCATGCCGAGGATGCGGCCCGCCACGCGCTCGGCGTGGAACTCTTCGAGCGCCTCCATCTTCTCGCCGACGCCGACGAATTTGATCGGCTTGCCGGTCACCGCGCGCATGGAGAGCGCTGCCCCGCCGCGGCCATCGCCGTCCATCCGCGTCAGCACCACGCCCGAGACGCGCACGCGCTCATTGAAGTTCTTGGCGACGTTGACCGCGTCCTGACCGGTGAGGCTGTCGACCACCAGCAGCGTCTCATGCGGCTGGGCCGCGTCGCGCACCGCCTCGACCTCGGCCATCAGCTCTTCGTTCACATGCAGGCGGCCGGCGGTATCGAGAAGATAAACGTCATAACCGCCGAGCGTCGCTTGTTGCTTGGCGCGCTTGGCGATCTGCACCGGGCTCTCGGATTTGACGATCGGCAGCGTATCGACGCCGATCTGGGTCCCGAGGATCGCAAGCTGCTCCATCGCCGCGGGGCGGCTGGTGTCGAGCGAGGCAAGCAGGACCTTCTTGCCATAACGCTCCTTCAAGCGCTTGGCGAGCTTGGCCGTGGTCGTCGTCTTACCCGACCCCTGAAGGCCCACCATCATCACCGGCGCCGGCGGGCTGTCGATCTTCAGCTCGGAGCCCGCGCCGGCCTCGCCCTCTCCCGCAAGCGTCTTGATCAGCTCGTCATGGACGATCTTCACGACCATCTGGCCCGGCGTCACCGATTTCAACACCGCCGCGCCCACGGCCTGACTTTTGACCCGCCCGATGAAATCCCGCGCCACGGGCAAGGCGACATCGGCGTCGAGCAGCGCCACGCGCACCTCCCGCATCGCCGCCTGAACATCCGCTTCCGTCAGCGCGCCCTGGCGCGTCAGCTTGTCGAAGACGCCCGAGAGCTTTTCCGATAGCGCTTCAAACATACCCAATGCCCCTTCGCCGCGCCGCCGCCCGTCTTATCCCAGACCCAACCATGTAAGCCGCTTGCGCCGCCAACGCAAAAAGCGCCGGTGGGCGAGTCTTCGCTAACCGACGTGACCCGCCGTCAGAGCGGGCGGCTTTCTGGTGACGCGAAGCGCGTTGTTTGTCAAATTCAGCGGATCAAGTCGCGGCGCGAAGGAGAGGCGAGGCGATGGCGCTCGTTGGGAAGAAGGACGCGACGTTCGAATTCACATGCGCGGTGTGCGGCGACACGCATCGCGGCGCGCCGTCATTCTGTTTTCGCGAGCCGCCGCAGATCGCCCGTCTCTCCGATGCGGAGAAGGACGCCCGCGTCAGGCTGTCGGACGACCTGTGCAGGCTGCGCGCGCTTGGCGACGGAGAAGAGGACGCGTTCTTCATACGGGTCACGTTGGAGATTCCGATCCACGGATCGGAGGCGCCTTTTCTCTGGGGCGTTTGGGTGAGCCAGTCCGCAGAGAGTTTCGCGCGGTATCTCAAGACCTTCGACGACGATCAGTCGGGCGACAGTAGTTTCGGATGGCTCGTCGACACCTTGCCGGGCTATCGGCGGCGGACCGATAACGGCGCGCTGGAAAACCTAGCATGCGACGTGTTTTGGGGATCTGAGAGGCGGCGACCGACCATCAGGATACAAGAGTGCGACCATCCGCTCTTCTTTGATCAACGCGACGGCGTCTCGGTCGAGCGCGCGATCGCGTTAGCGCAGCTGGCGCTGCATCCGCGCGGCGCTGGATCCGGCGACGCCTGAGAGCGCCGCCGAGCGCCGCCCCAAACCCGCGCTGTGCGGCCCGCGCCTCGGATCGGCGCCGCTATCAACGTCGCGCAGGAATGAGCGCATTTTCGCACTTGCAACAGAGCCGCGATATCCTTACGTCCCGCGCCCTCACAAGCGGCGCTTCACTGCGCTGTAACGGATCAAGCGTAAGGAGAATGCGGCGTAGAGCGCGGTCAACGCGCCAGCCGTGACAGGACGAGGCGGCCAGCGAGAGCAGGAGCGGCGGCGATGCAGGCGGAGACATCACAGGCGGAGGGTCAAGCAGCGGTGGAGGCGACGCCAGCGCAGCGCCGGGGCGCGCCGGCGTGGACGGCCTGGGCGCTGCTCTATTGCGGCTTGCTCGCGCTGACTCTTTTCATCGATTGAGCGCCAAGCCGCCGCGCTCTGCGGTCGCTCAGTTCGGATCGTCCTTCTTCTCGCCCAGCCGCTCCTCGCGGATTCTCCGGCTGAGATCGGTGTCGAGCGTGCGGCGATGATCGTCGTCGGAGATCCCGCGATAGCGCTGCTCGCGCCAGGGATCGCCGTAATTATGATAGCCGAGCTTCTCCCAGAACCCTTTGCGGTCGTAAGGCGAGAGCGTCAGCCGCCGCACCCATTTGGCGCTTTTCCAGAGATAGAGCGCCGGAACCAGCAGCCGCGCCGGGCCGCCATGGTCGAGCGGGATGGGCGAGAAACCGGTTCCGTCATTGTAATCGAGGGCGATCATCGCGCCCTCGCCGCGGAGATCCTCAAGTTTGAGGTTAGCCGCGTAATCACCGTCGCAATGGGCTTGAAGATAGCGCTCCTGCGGCGACGCGACGCCAGCGGCGTCAAGGAGCCGGTCGATCCGCACGCCGCGCCATTTCGTGTCGAGCTTGGACCAGCGCGTCACACAATGGAGATCCACTTGATCACGCGCCAGACCAAGGGCGCGAAACGTCGCCATGTCCCAGACCGCCAGCGTCTCGACGGACATATCCTCCGCCTCGCGCTCCAACGTCAGCGTCCAGCGCGCCGCCGGCGTCACATCCGGCGCGCCAGCGGTCATCACCGGAAACTTTTCGGTGACGCGCTGGCCCGGCGGGATGCGTGGACGCTCGCTGTTCTCATCGCTCACGCCGCCGCCTCCGCCCGATACGGCTTCTCATTCACCGGTAGATGCGCCAGCGCCGAGACGATCCCAAGCCCGATCGCGACCCACCAAACAATGTCGTAAGAGCCGGTCTCGTCATAGAGACGCCCGCCCAGCCACACGCCGAGAAAGCTGCCCAGCTGGTGGCTGAGGAACACGAAGCCGTAAAGCGTGCCCATATAGCGCAGCCCGAACATGCTCGCGACGACGCCGGAGGTGAGCGGCACGGTCGAGAGCCAGAGCGGCCCGATCGCCGCGGCGAAGATCAGCACCGTCGTCGGCGTGATCGGGAAGGAGATGAAGAGCAGGATCGCCAGCGAGCGCAGCGCGTAGATCCCCGACAAGAGGTAAGGTTTTGGAAACCGCGCGCCGAGCTGACCGGCGAGATAAGCGCCGACAATATTCATGAAGCCGACGACGCCAAGCGCCTGCAAACCAAGCGCCGGATCGCCGCAGCGCTCCGACACGAAGGCCGGAAAGTGCACGGTGATGAAGGCGATGTGAAAGCCGCAGACGAAAAAGCCGAGCACCAGGAGATTATAGCTGGTGTAGCCGAAAGCGGTCCTCAGCGTCTCGATCAGCCCCGCCTCATTCTTCGCCGCCTCCTCTTGGGCGGCTCGATCGGCTTCTGAGGGCGCAGGCGCTTTCAGAAACGGAATGAAAAACGCCATAGGCAGGATCAGCGCCGCCATCACCGCCAGCATCACGCGCCAATCATAAGCCTCGGTCAGATATGCGGCGAAGAGCGGCAGAGCGACCTGGCCGCAGGATCCGAGCGCCGTGACAAGGCCGAGATTCTGGCTGCGCGTCTTGTCCGGCGAGACCCGGCCGACCACCGCCAAGACCAGCCCAAAAGCCGTGCCGGAGACGCCGGCGCCCACGAGCACGCCGGCGCCCAGATGCTGCACGCCGATCAGCGTCTCAGCGTCAAGCCCCTGGAACAACGGCGAGACGCCAAGGACGCAAAGGATCATGCCAGCGAGATAAAGGCAGAAGCCAAGCCACAACGCGCGCCGATCGCCATAGCGGTCCGCGATCGCGCCGAAGAGCGGCTGCGCCAGGCCCCACACCAAATTCTGGATCGCGAGCGAGAGCGAGAAAACCTCGCGCGGCCACCCGAAATCGCGGCTTAGCGGCTCGAGCACGCCGCCGAACACCGAGCGCACGCCGAAAGAGAGCGCCAAGACGACCGCGCCGGCGGCGATGATGATCATCATGTTGCGCGACTGCTCGCGCGCCGCCTGATCCGCGGCGGAAAGAGACGCGCCGCGCCGCTGAACCGCCGCGCCGGCTTGGGTCCGCTCGCTCGTCATCGCCGCCTCCCAAACCGGTATCGAGCGCCATCTGCCCGGATCTTCGCCGCCGTCGCGCCGCTGCGCCGCATGCCGCAAGGCAGTTTAACGGCGTAACAGGCTGCGCGCAGTATCGTATTCGCGATGAAACCGATCACAGACCGTGACGGATCGGCTCAGGCGCGGCGCGGCGGCGCCGAGCGAGAGAGGGAGCGCGAGGGGGCGCGGCGGCATGGCGCGGAGGGCCAGAACCGGAGACGAGGCGGCGGGCGGCGGTCCGCTGGCGCGGTACCGCGCCATGAAGGCGGCGGGCGAACTGCGGCCAGACGCCGCACAACGCGCAGCGCTCGAGAAGCTGCAGCTCTTCCATCTGCGTCTCGCGCGCGGCAACAAAAAGCGCTCCGTCTTCGGGCGGTTCGCCTTCACGCCGCGGGGAGAGGGCGAGACCGGCGCGCTCAGCGGCCTTTACCTTTACGGCGGCGTCGGGCGCGGCAAGTCCATGCTCATGGATCTCTTTTTCGCCGAAGCGCCGGTGGCCAAGAAGCGCCGCGTGCATTTCCACGCCTTCATGCAGGAGATCCACGCCAAGCTCCATCAGGCGCGCCAGAGCGGCGCCTCCGATCCGCTGACGCCGATCGCCGCCGCTGTGGCGGCGGAGGCGGAGCTCCTTTGCTTTGACGAGCTGCAAGTGACCGACATCGCGGACGCGATGATCATCGGTCGGCTGTTCGAGGAGCTCTTCAAGCGCCGCGTCGCCATGGTCGCGACCTCCAACCGCCATCCGCGCGAGCTCTATAAGGACGGGCTGCAGCGCGAGCGCTTCCTGCCCTTCATCGCGCTGATCGAAGAGACGCTAGACGTTCATGAGCTTGATGGCGGCGCCGATCACCGGCTCGAAGGGTTGCGCGGCCAGGAGGTCTATCACGCGCCGCTCGGACCGGAGGCGACGGCGGCGATGGAGGCGCATTGGGCGGCTCTGATCGGTCCGGCGACGCCGGAACCGCTGACCCTCACAGTGCAAGGCCGCGCGGTGGTGCTCGACCAATTCGCGAGCGGCGCGGCGCGCTGCGATTTCAAAAGTCTCTGCGGCGCGCCGCTCGGGCCGGGCGATTACCTCGCGATCGCCGGCGCCGCGCGCACGCTGTTGCTTGACGACATCCCTCTGCTGGGGCGCGAGCGCGCCAACGAGGCCAAGCGTTTCGTCACGCTCATCGACGCGCTTTACGAAGCGAAGACGCAGTTCATCTGCTCCGCCGCCGCGGAGCCGGACGATCTTTATCCGGAAGGCGACGGGGCTTTTGAGTTCCAGCGCACAGCGAGCCGGCTCTGGGAGATGCGGTCTGACGAGTGGCGCCAAGCCGGCGCCGGCGCGGCCGCCGCTCTCGGCGCGGGAGGCTCGCTCTAGTCTTTCAGCGTCGAGAAGGGCCAGAGCGGCCAGCGCCAGGCGAGGCGCGGCCCGGGCTCGACCGCCGTCGCGCCAGCCTCGTGCTCGTCGATGAGGCGATAGGCGCGCCAGAGCGCGAGCGCTGCGAAGGCGACGCCGCCGAGCGCCTGGCCCAGCAGCACGCCCGGCGGGCCGAGCAACGCCGCGCCCAATAGCGCCGGCGGGATCGCGCCGAGAGTGTGCCGCCCCCAGTTCAAGAGCGTCGAGAGAAACGGGCGGCCGAGATTGTTGAACGCCGCGTTGGTCGCGAACAGCACCCCGTTGAAGAAAAACAGCAGCGAAAGCGGCCCACAGAACCAGTAGACCAGCAGCGCCGCATCCCCTTCGGCGCCGAAGGCCGCAACGATCCACCCGGACAGCGCGAAGAGCAGAACCGACACCCCCAGAGTGAAAACGCCGACGATCTTCAGCGTCTCGGTCATCGTCTCGCGCACGCGCCCGAGATGGCCCGCCCCGTAATTCTGCCCAACGATCGGCCCGATCGCGCCGGAGAGCGCGAAGACGAAACCGAAGGCCACAGGGGTCAGGCGTCCAACGATCGCATAGCCCGCCACCGCCGCGTCGCCATACTCGGACATCAGCCGCGTCAGATACGCCGCCCCGATCGGCGTCGCCACATTGGTCGCCATGGCCGGGCCGGCGATGGCGAAAATCGCTCTTAGATCCGCGCCGAAAGCCGCGCGGCGCAACACGCTGAAGCCGCCATAAAGCGCGATGATCGGCCAAAGCCCCACCGCCGCGCCCGCCGCGCGCGAGGCCACCGTCGCCCAGGCCGCGCCATCGAGCCCCATCGCGAAGGCGAAGATGAAAATCGGGTCGAGCACGCCGTTCACCAGCGCCGCGACGATGGTGGTCGTCATCGAGCGCTTGGCGTCGCCATGGGCGCGCAGCACCGCGCCGGCGCACATCATCGCCGCGGTGAGCGGCAGGCTCGGCGCCACGATCGAGAGATAGCCGACGGCCAGACGCGCGGTCTCGCCCCTCGCGCCGACGAGCGCGATCAACGGCTCCGCCGCGAGCCACACCGCGCCGCCCACCACCAGAGAGACGCCCATCGCCGCGGCGAAAGCGTGCGTCGCCCAGAGCCGCGCCCGCTCCGCCTCGCCTGCGCCGATCGCGCGCGAGACCAACGCGCCGACGGCGATGGCGAGCCCGATGCCGACGGACATGGTGAAGAACAGGATCGAAGCGGCGTAGCCGACCGCGGCGGCGAGCTCCGCTTGGCCGAGCAGCGAGATGAAGAAGAGATCGGCGAGATCGACCAGAAAGATCGCCATCAAGCCGACGCTGCCCGCGGCCGACATCGTGAGCACATGCCGGCGCAGATCGCCGGTGACGAATTTCGCGCTCGTCTCCGCCGGTCCGGTCTCGGCTGGTCCGGTCTCGGCTGGTCCGGTCTCGGCTGGTCCGGTCTCTGCTGGGCTGGTCTCAGCTGCGCGCGTCTCTTCCCCGCTCGCCGAGGTCGCGCCCGCCTCGGGCTCAACCGCCGCTTCGGGCGCCGCCGCGCCTGGTTTTTCCTGATCGCTCATCGGCGAGCCTTATCGCGGATGCCGGTCCCGCGCCGCGCGGCCGACCGCCGCGCGCGATCAGCCGCGAAGCGCTCGACTCAAGAACCAGGCGGCCGCGCCGCAGACGGCGGAGGCGTCAGCGCTCGGGCTCATCCGCTGGCGCCGCCTGGCCCTCGGTTAAGCCGCTCGCCCAGCGCGCCGCCCAATGATCGAGATCGACCAGTCGCGCCGAGAGCTCCCGCCCTGTCTCGGTGAGCGCGTAGCCCGCCTCGCCTTGCGAGACGAATGCGAGCGCGCGCAGCTGCTTCAGCCGATCGTTCAGCACTGTCGGCGAGATGTCGTCGCAGCGCTGGCGAAGCGCGCGGAAGCTCTGCGCGCCGTCCCGCAGCTCCCACAGGATCCGCAGCGTCCAGCGCCGGCCCAGCACGTCGAACAACACCATGATCGGCCGGCCGCTGCGCGAGCCGCGCGCCGGCGCGCCCGGCCGCGCGACAGCGCCTTCATGGCTCTTTTCGTCGCCTGAACGACCGTTCCCGCCCGCCATGCGCGCCTCCCTTGACGCTACACTTTTCGTAGCGCACCGTGCGCTACGGAAACCATAGCGCATGACGCGCGCCGCGATGAAAGGAGGCTCCATGCCCGCCGATGACGCAGCCAACAGCTTAACGCCGCTCAAGCCGCCCTTCGATCCGGAAATCGCCGAGATCCTCGCGCTCTATCCACAGCGAAACGGCTATCTGCTCAGCCTGTTTCGCAGCTTCGCGCATAGCAAACGCTTCTTGCAAAAGGGGGTGCCGAACCTTTTGGATCAAGAGAGCCCGCTCAGCCTCCGCCAGCGCGAGATCGTGATCCTGCGCGTCTGCGCTCTTCGCGACTGCGCCTATGAATGGGGCGTGCACGCTGCGATCTTCGCCGGCGCGGCGCGCTTCACCGCGACGCAGATCGCCGCCACCCGCCGCGGCGCGCCCGACGATCCGGCTTGGGCGCCGGATGAGGCGCTGCTGATCGAAGCGGTGGACGGCTTTATCCAGGAAGGCGGGCTGGGAGAGGCGGTGAAAGCGCGCTTCCAGGCCGTCTTCACCGCGGAAGAGCAGCTTGAGATCATTGCGCTCTGCGGCGCGTATCAGACCGTAAGCCTCGTCGCGCGCCTCGCCGCCCGTCCGCCCGAGCCCTTCGCCGCGCCCTTTCCGGAAGGCGCTTAAGCGCCCTCTTCAGCCCTGAGCGTCTTCTCGAAATAGACCCGGCGAAAGCCCAGCTCCAGCCCGCGGTGGATCTCGCGATAGCCGAGCCGCGGATAGAGCGCGAGCGCGCCCGTCATCGCCTCATTGGTGTAGAGGGTCACGAGACGAAAGCCGCCCGCGTGCGCCATCTCCTCGCAAGCGGCGATCAAGCCACGGCCGATCCCGCCGCCCTGCGCAGCGGGATCGACCGCGACGCTGTTGATGTGCAGCGCGCTGGGCCGATCAGAATCACGATAACAGATCGCATAACCGAAAAGCGCGCCCTCGCTTTCGCCATGCGCCACAAGAGCGTGGCCCGCAGCGATCGCCGCCTCGAAATCCATGCTCATCGGCGCCGGCGCGCGCCCTATCTGCGCTGTGAACGGACCGAAGGCCGCGGCGGCGATGGCGCGGAGCCGAGGCGCGTCGCTCAACCGCCCGCTTCTGATCACCGCTGCAGTCATCCGCGCAGCGATCGCGAGCGCGCGGCGGGCGCGGGGTGGGCGGGCGGGGGGAGCGTTCGCCGCGCGCCTCTCCTCAGGCTCAGATCCAGCCGGCCATCTCCCGCTCCAAGATCGCCGCCATCATCTCGATATGCGCTTCGTCGTCATTGAGGCAGGGAATGTACGTGAAGGTCTCGCCGCCGGCCTCCTCAAACGCCTCTTTGATCTCTTCATTGATCTCTTCCAGCGTCTCGACGCAATCCGAGGAAAAGCCCGGCGCGATCACAGCGATGTTCTTCTTGCCCGCTTCGGCGAGCCGCGCGACCTCCTCCACCGTGTAGGGCTGCAACCACTCCTCAGGGCCGAATCGGGACTGGAACGTCGTCACCAGCCGGCTCTTCTCCCAGCCCAAACGGTCGCGCAGCAGACGCGAGGTCTTCTGGCATGTGCAGTGATAAGGATCGCCTTTGCGGAAATAAGACTGCGGAATGCCGTGATAGGAGGCGACCACCACATCCGGCGCGCTCTCCCGCGCCGCCAAATGCCGCTCGATCGACGCCGCCAACGCCTCAATGTAGAGCGGGTGATCATGATAGCTCGGAGCCGTCCGAAACGCCGGCTGCCAGCGCATCTTCATCAGCGCGCGGAAGGCCTGATCATTCGCAGTCGCCGTCGTCGCTGCAGAGTATTGCGGATAAAGCGGGAAGAAAACGATGCGCTCGCATCCTTCCGCTTTCATGCGTTCAATCACATCCGACGTTGAAGGCTCACCGTACCGCATGCAGAAATCGACCATGACGCGGTCGCCATGACGCTCCGCCATCAAAGCGCTGAGCTTACTCGCTTGCAATTTCGTCGTGGTCAGCAGCGGGCTCTCGTCAGCATCTTCATTCCAAATCCCGCGATAGGCCTCACCGCTTGAGAAAGGACGCTTCGTCAGCACAATCAGCTGTAAAATCGGTTGCCAAAGCGCTGAAGGCCATTCGATAACGCGCTTGTCCGAAAGAAATTCATTCAAATAACGCCGCATCGACCAGTAATCGGTGCCGCTGGGCGTACCCAAATTGGCGATCAAAAGTCCGATCCGCGCCGGTTTAATCGGCGGATGATCCGTCGGTGCGTGCGCCAAGCGGCCTTCGCCGGGATTGTCGAACATGAAACGATCCTGAACAGCAATTGGGGGTGTCGGGATGAGACGCGCAACAACGTCCTGCGACACATAGCCCAGCACGGCGCAAGCGCAAGCGGCGTCCTGCGGGGCAACCAACGCCGCGCCGGAAGGCTTTGTTCTAGGTTGCCCTTTCGCCTCATCCGATGCACTTTAGCACGTGGGGAATATGGAGTGGCGACGTGACCTTGATCTACCGAATCTTGTGGGCCGCCCACGCGAATGGCACGCATCATAAGCTCGCTCTCGAAGGGTTGCGGCGCATGCGCGGCTCAGAAGCGGAAGCCTGGCGCCGCGTGTTTCTCGCCCATGCGGAAGCGTTCCTGGAAGGCTCGAAGGCGCCGGACAAAACCTTCAAGGATTTCCAGAACCATTGCTTGCATATTTCGGACGAGCCAGGTCGCGCGGATTGGGGCGGCGCCGAGGGCGCCGCCGCGGAATGGTGGCGCGAGACAGTGCGCGCGCTGGCGCGCCGCGACTGGGGCGCTGCCGCCTTCAGCGCCGGCGTCGCCTCGCATTACTATTCCGATCCCCTCATGCCGTTTCACACCGGCTCTTCGGAGGCGGAAAGCGTGATCCATCGCGCCGCCGAATGGAGCATCTCCAAGAGCTTCGATCGCCTGTGGGGGCAGCATCTGCGCGAAGATCCGACCGCGCCGCTAAGCTTAGGCGCGGCGGGCGCGCCGGCGACGCCGCATATCGCCCTGCCGACCTGCGAAGAAGACGTCGCTGCGATGGTCCGGCGCGGCGCGGAGGCGAGCCGCCGCCATTATCAGACGCTAATCGACACTTATGATTTCCGCATCGGGGTCAAAACACCTGAATACGGATACAACGAAGATGCGAACGCCGTCATCGCGCGCCTGCTGCGCCACGCCGCCGACGGGATCGGACGCTTGCTCGCCGGCGCGGTGATCCAGTCCGGCGCCGCGGCGCCGCAAATGGATCTGACCGCTCACACCGTGATCGCCGGGCTCAAGATTCCGATGAAATGGGTCTTGAATAAGCTCGAGGACGCCGCGGATCGCCGAGAAGTCGCGGCGATCTACCGCGAGTATCAGGAGACCGGCCGCGTGGAGGCGACCTTGCCGGAGGAGCAGAGGAGCGTGCGGCGTCTTCGCGCCGCGGCGGAGCGCTCCGCAGCCCCTCGGAAGACCGCGCATGAGACGATTTTGCTTTCAGAGCCGGCGCCGCTTGATCTTTCGCCAGCGGCGGCCCTGCCCCCGGACGCGCCAGCGCGCGACGCGGCGAAGGACGCCGCCGCCTCAAAGAGCCGGCCGACGCCGGACGGCGAAGACGCTGGCGCCGAAGACGCGGGCGCTCCAGACGCGCGCAGTGACGACAAGCGCGCCGAAAACCGGCCCACCAATGACAAGCGGGCGGATGACAAGCCCGCCGAAGAAACGCGCGCTCCGGCGGACGTCGCGGTGCTTCGCCCCCAAGCGGATGCGAACCCCCCGGCCAAGCCTTCGGGCAAACGCGCGGCCAAAGCGCCGCGGAGCCGGCGGCCCCGCCTTCGCCGCGAGGCGCCGGTGGAGAAAGCGCCTTCGATCGGCCCGAAGACCGCTGCGCGTCTGGCGCCGCTGGGCGTCGTGACCGTAGGCGATCTCTTGGACGCCGATCCGGAGCGGATCGCAGAGGACCTCGCGGACCGACGCATCTCCGCCAGGCTTGTCGCGCGATGGCGCGATCAAGCGCGCCTGCTGACGCATGCGCCGGATTTAAAGGCCGCGCACGCCGTGATGCTGGTCGCTTGCGGCTATCGCGACCTCGACGCGATCGCCGCGGCGAGCCCGGCGCATTTGCGCGACGAAATGGCGGAAGCGGCGCGATCGGACACGGTGAGGCGCGCCTTGCGCAACGCCGCCGCGCCGGATCTCGAGACCGCTCGCGCCATCATCGACGGCGCGAAAGACCGCTCAGCCGCCGCATAGGCGGCGGCCGGCATGGTCGGCGCATTCGGCTATTGCAGCGCTTGAAACAGAATCCCCGCGGCGAAAGAGCCCGTTAGCGCGAAGGCGAGGTAGAGGAAGAACACCGGCCGCTTGACCAGCGCGTAGACCGCGATCGCCGCCGGGATCGAGCTGACGCCGCCCGCGACCAGGAAGGTGAGCCCGGCGCCCGGCGCCATGCCTTGCTCGATCAAGCCCGAGACGATCGGCAGCGCCGCGTAGCCATTGAGATACGCCGGCACGCCGACCAGCGTCGCGAGCAAGATCGGCCACCACCCATCGCCGCCGACCAGGCCTTGCACTTGCTCAGGCGAGGTCCAGGCCAGCATCAGGCTCTCCAGAACGAACGCCAGCGTCAGCCATTTGCCGAGAAAGAGCGTGTTCTTCAGCGCTTCGGCGGCGAATTTCTCGCGCCGCGGCGCCTCGCGCCAGAACGACCAGACCACTGGTTTCGGATCGCGGACCTTCGCGCCGCCGCAGCCGCCATCGCCGATCCCAGGCCGCAGCGGCTCGGCGAGCCAGCCGGCGTTTTGCGCCCAGGCGGTGAGAAAGCCGCCATAGAGGCCAAGGCCGATCGCCGCGATGGTTTTCGCGATCGCGAACTCCATGTCGATCGTTCCGGCGGTGAGCACGAACATCGCCGGATCCATCACCGGCGAGGCCAGCCAAAACGCCATCACCGCCGAAAGCGGCACGCCCATCGCCAGCAAGGCGGCGATGAGAGGAATGACGCCGCAAGAGCAAAAGGGCGAGAGGCCGCCCATGATCGCCGCGAGCATGATCATCGCCGCGGTGCGCCCGCTAAAGGCCTTGGCGATGAGGTTGTCCGCGCCGCTCGCGCCGGCGTATGCCGCGATCAGGATCGAGCCGAGGATGTAGGGCGCCGTGCGCAGCAGCGCCTCCGCTGTGAAGCCGGCGCTGATTTCGGCCTGCGCCGGCGCCAACAGCGCCAGCGCCGCGAAGATCGCCGCGACCAACAGCCAGACTTGATCGACGGTCCGGCCCCACTTCCAGAGGCGCCGCGCGCCCAGCGCAATCTCGCTCATCGCATCTCTCCAGTTTTGGGAGGCGACAAATGCGCCGACATCCCTAGATTTATCGTTACATTGGCGCGCGCGCTTTGGCGATGCGGCGCGCCGTCGCCGGTTCAGCCCTTGAGCGGCTCCGGCGCGGCGACGCCCACGCAGCAATTCTCCATGACAAAGCTCATAACCGCCTGCAGACGCGGCGCCTCGGCCACCGTGCGCACCTCGCGCCCGCGCTTCTCCTGACTGACGAGACCAGCCTGTTTGAGGCTCGCCAAATGATGCGCCAGCGTCGACGGCGCGAGATCGAGGTGCCCGGCGATCTCGCCGATGTTCAGCCCCTCCGGTCCCGCCCGCACCAGCAGCCGGAAGATCTTCAGCCGGATCTCATGACCCAGCGCCGCCAGGGCGGCGACGGTTTTCGCTTCATCCATGAGCGCAGATATAACGACATTTCTAGTGATGTCGAGCTTTTTCGATTTGCGGCGCGCCCTATTCCAGAGCGTCTTTGAACTTGAGAAACCGAGGATCGCGCATCACGCGCTCATTCATCGCCTCGCGCAACGCGCCGACGGTTTTGTAAGGCCGCATCACCACCTCGAACTCCGTGATGAGACCGTTCGCGCCGAGTTTGAGAAGATCGACCCCAACCGCGTCGAACGCGCCAACCTTGCATTCAAACTCCAGCGCCCAGTCACGATCCTCGCCAAGCTTACGCCGATAGCGAAAATCAGAGAATACATGCGCGACATGGCCGAGCACCGCCGCAACGGCGTCGCGGCCGCGCCATGTCTTGAAATAAGTCGGCGGACGAAAGGCGACGTCTTCGGCGAGAACGCCTTTGATGTCGTCGTCCTTTCCCGAAAGAATAGCTTCTTCAATGCGCGAAATCGTTGGGTGCACGGCCGCCAACCTCCTCAAAACCGACGCAGAAAAATCGCCTCAACGCTGATTGTCTCATAGGCGCGACCGAGAACGGCGCGCGCAAACGCCGCAGGGAGACGCCCTTCGGCGCGGGCTCCGCGGCAAATGACGAAGCGCGAGACTTTACGGTGATGCGTCGCCAACAGCCTGACAGCCTGCTCCCGGGGCGGAGTGTGCGGTTTCAGAACAAGACTGTCGCGATCACCAGCGGCGGTTCGGAGCCTCGGCGTTGAACGCGCGTCGGATCAAATCCGCATGAACGCCGCCGCGACGGCTGTCGTCGAAACGTCGGTCTGCAACACCTTCTTAAGCGCCAGAGCGGTTCTTCCGGTCGATGGCGGCGTGAACCGCCGCTGGGCGCCGCGAACCGCCACAAATGCGCAAGCCGATGGTCTGGTCCAATAAGCCTGGCGAGCGGCTAGCGGTTCGCGCCGGGAACCCAAAGCACATCGGCGCGGCCGTCGTCATTGGCGATGCGGGCGGCGACGAAGAACCAGTCGGACAGACGGTTGAGATAGACCACCGAAGGCGGGTTCACGCTTTCAACGCTGGCCAGCGCCACGGCGAGGCGCTCGGCTCGGCGCGCCACGGTGCGGCAGAGATGGAGATGCGCGGCCAGCGGCGAGCCGCCTGGCAGAATGAAGGAGCGCAGCGGCTCGAGCCGCGAGTTCATCGCGTCGATCTCGCTCTCCAGCCGGCTCACCTGCGCCTCGACCATGCGGAGCACCGGATAGCCGGCCTCGCCATCCTTCTCCATATTTGGTCGGCAAAAATCCGCACCGAGATCAAAGAGATCGTTCTGGATCCGGGCCAGCGCCTCGTCCATCGCCGGATCCGCCTCAGCGGCGTGCAGCCGCGCTAGGCCGAGCGTCGCATTCAACTCGTCGACCGTGCCGTACGTGTCGACCCGCGCGGAGTGCTTGGCGACACGGCTGCCATCGCCAAGCGCCGTTTCGCCCGCATCGCCGGTTTTGGTGTAGATCTTGTTGAGGACGACCATCCGCGTTCCTTTCGCGCCGCCATGCGATCGCGCGGCGCCGCTTGGCCGCCGATCGCGCGATGAGAGATGTAGCGCGCAACGAACAACGGCGAGCGGCTCAGGGCGCGTTCCGCGTTACGCCTGCGCCAGCAGTACAAACACCAGCAGCAACGCCACCGCGCCGAATTGCAGCCCGATCCGCCACTGCATCATCCGGTTCGACCGTCGCCGCGCCTCTTTGCCCTCTTGCACGAAGCTCGCGAGCCCGAGCGCCAACGCGATCACGACGCCGATCATGAACACCGGAATGAGATAAAACACGATATCGGACAAAGCGGCCCCTTTTCTCTTTCTCAGTGATATAGATCGCCGAGACGCCGCCGCAAAAGCCTCGCCAAACGCCGCGCGTGTTTCATGCGTCATCGCGCGTGACGCTCAGGCGTGCAGGATTCGCCGCGCCATCTCGCTGAGCCGCTCACTCCGCTCGATGATCACTTCCGGCGTCCACCGCGGTCGGCGCGCGATGTCGATGGTGAGCGGAAAATTCTGATGTCCCTCGAAGCCGAGATAGACGTCCTTTTTGTCGTTGAACGACTTCGCACCGCCGCGGCTGTTGGCGCCGGGCGTCAGCAGAGCGAAATTGCCGAGCCTCTTCGCGAGCTTACGCCGCTCATCGGCGTCGGGAAAGCTCGCCAGCCAGGGACTGCCCGCCTTCGGGTTCTGCGGCAGCACATGCTCTAACGTGACGGGATCCGGCAGAGGAGGCGCCGCGTCCGGCTCAACCATGCCCGCATTCAGGCGGCGCAGCACCGGTTTGAGCCATTTCATCGTGGCTTTGAGATCGCCGCGGAGCGCTTTGAGAACCCTCTCGCGCTCGGACGGCGTCACCATCAACGGGCTCGTCGCCGCATTAAGCGCCTCGCCCGCCTCCACGGCGCGCGTCACCGCCTGCCAACGCCGAGCGCGCGGGCTCTTCGCCAGGCTGGCGACGGCGACGAAGAAAGACAGCGCGTCGAGCGCACGGAAGAATTTCAGCGTCTCTTGCGCGGTCGGCTCACGCGCGAGCCAGGCCAAAGCGCTTGGTTTCCAGCCCTCATCCTCCCACGCGTTGAGGCAGGCGACCACGCGGTTGATCGGCGCCGCATCCGCCGCGGCGTAAGGCAGATCGGCGCGGTCGAGGGCGCCGAAGGCGCTGAGAAAGAATTTTAGCGCGTCGCGGAAACGGATCATCTGGCCCGGCGCCCGCACGATCGCCGCCACCATCGCGCGCAGATCCCCGCGCGTCTCGATCGGCGCGAAATTCGCGGCGACGACGGCGGCGTATTTCTCGAACTCATCGCGCCCGATCTGGTCTTCGATCGCGTCCCAAAGCCTGGCGAGTTCAGCCCCTTCGCCGCCCGCCGCCGCCGCAGGACCGATATATTCGGCGCGGCAAATGTCGAGCGCATCGAGGCTGCGGCCCGGCGTGTTCACGCTCTGGAACAAGCGAAAGCCGGCCTCGAGCGACGGGGTGACGATCTGCACCAGCTGGCAGCTTGACAGCAAGAAGGAGATCAAACGGCCGAGATACTCCTCATCGACCGCCGGGATCTCATCGCGCACGCGCTCCACCGCATTCCGCAACAACAGGGCGGCGTCGCTGTTCGCTTGCCGCGGCAAGACGCGCGTGCCGCCGACGGTCATCACCCAATCGCGATACTCGTCGCGCTCGATATACCGAAGCAGCACGCGCGGCGAGGCCGCGATGCCGGCGGCGGCGGTCTCGGGCCGCACCAGATAGGCTTGGAGCTGTTGGCGCTTCGTTTCCGAGCTGAGCTGATCGCGCAGGCAGGCGAGAATGATCGACAGCGTCGTCAGGCGCTGCTGCCCGTCGATGACGTTGTAGGGCGTCGTCAGCCCCGCGCGCGTGACGATGATCGAACCTAAGAAAAAGGGTTCGCCCGGCCGATAGGCGGCGTTCGCGAAAGCGTTTTGGATATCGTCGAACAGTTGGGCGACCATGTCGTCGCCCCAGGAGAACGGGCGCTGAAACGCCGGCATCTGGTAGATCGCCGAGCCTGCGAAAAGGTCGCCGATAGAGATCAGCCTGGTCTCATACGCCACCGGCATACTCCTGCTAAAACCGCGCGCAACATTGCGCTGCGAGGCGTCCGCCGCGAAGACGACGCCGCGCCGCGCTTGGCGCGCGCTCAACCGTTTTGAAGGAACCGGTCGAGCGAACGGGTCGGCAGCACGCGCCGTGCGAGCGAGGCGATGTAGGTCGGCGTCGTCACGAAATAGCGCAGCCGCGGGCGCGGGCTTTCAAGCGCGTGGATGAGCTTTTTCACCACAGCCGCGGCGGGCAGCTCAAATCGGTTGGGCGGGCCTTCCTCGGCGGTGACGCGCGCTTCGATTTCCGGATAAGCGGCGGCGTGGGCCGAGCCCTCCGGCGCGCCGGCGCCCTCCGGCATCAGCCATTTGCGAAACGCCGTCGCCGAGTTCCGCCGGAAAGGCGTGTCGATCGGCCCAGGCTCGATCAAGATCACCTCGACGCCCGAGCCCTGCATCTCGAGCCGCATGGCGTCCGTCAGCCCTTCCAGCGCGAATTTCGTCGCCACATAGGCGCCGCGGTATTTCAACGCCGCGAAGCCGAGGACGGAGGAGCATTGCACGATCCGCCCGCGCTTGCCGTCCGCGCCCGGCGCCTGCGCGCGCATCACCCGCGCCGCGCGCCGCGTCAGCTCGTGCCAGCCGAAGAAATTCGCCTCAAAGATCTCGCGGAGCGCGCCGGTCGGCAGATCCTCCACCGGGCCGGGACAAGCGAAAGCGCCGTTGTTGAAGAGCGCGTCGAGCCGCCCGCCGCTCGCCGCCATCGCCTCTTTGAAGCCGGCGGCGATGCTGGCTTCATCCTGGTAGTCGATCAGCGGGCTCGCGAACCCCTCCTCGCCGAGACGCGCGCAATCGGCCTCGCGCCGGCAGCTCGCCATAACGCGCCAGCCGCGCGCCCGCAGATCATGCGCCGCGGCGTAACCGATGCCCGAGGAGCAGCCCGTGATCAAAACGCTGCGCTGCGCCGCCGCGGCGGCGGGCTGGGAGGGAGATGTCATGGGCCTGTATCGCCTTCGCTCTTTATTCACGGTAGGTCATGCTGCGCTGCGATTTCTAAGCGGCGCCTGCGGGCGCCGCCAAGCGGGTATCGGCGCTTCGGAGCGCTAAGGGCCCAAGACGACGGGTCCAAGACGACAGGCCCAAGACGACAGGCCCAAGACGTTCGGTCCAAGGCATCAGGTCCAAGGCATCACGTCCAAGACAGAAAGAGAGGCGCGCCGTGAGCGAGCGAGATCACACCAGCGAGACTGCGGAGGCGCACGTGGAGAGCGCCAGCCGGCGGCTGGATCTGCGCGACGTCTTTTACGTGCTTGGGCTGATCACGCTGGTGGTCGCCGTGCTGGTGCTCGCGGCGGACGTGCTGGCGCCGATCGTCCTCGCGGTGCTGATCTGGTTCCTGGTCAACGCCATCGCTCAAGGGCTGCGGAGCGTCGCGCCATCCTTGCCGCAGAGCGCGGCGCTCACCTTCGGCGCGGTGACGACTCTCGGGGTGATGTATCTCTGCGGCTCGCTGATCGTCTCGAACCTCTCCGAACTCAGCGACGGGTTCGACCAGCTTGGCCCGCGCGCCGACGCCGCGGTGCGCGCCGTTGAGGCGCAGATCGGCTTTGATCTCGACCTTGAAGTCTCGGCGATCCTGCAGAACTTGCAGATCCAGGATTTTCTCGGCCAAATCGTCTCGGCGTTGACCAGCACCGCGTCGACGACGCTATTGGTGCTGCTCTACGTCCTGTTCCTGCTGTTCGACCAGCCCCACTATCAGGCGAAGATCCGGGCGCTCTTTCCCGATGAGGCGCGCTATAATCGGGTCGGCGCGGTGCTGGCGAAGATCGGCGAGGATGCGCGGATCTATATCTGGATCATGACGACGGTCAGCATCGGCGTCGGGCTCCTCACTTACTTCATCGCCAGCTATTTCGGACTGAAAGGCGCCGCCTTCTGGGGCTTTCTGGCCTTCGCGCTGAATTACATCCCCACGATCGGCTCCTTCCTCGGCGTGCTGTTTCCAGCGGCGTTCGCGCTCGTGCAGTTCGATCATCTCGAGGATGTCGGGCTCCTGGTGATCGGCCTCGGCGTCGTGCAGTTCGTCGCCGGCAACCTGATCCTGCCGCGCGTCACCGGCGATCGGCTGAACCTCAGCGAGTTCGTGGTGATCCTGTCGCTCACGGTCTGGGGCGCGATGTGGGGCGTCGCCGGCATGTTTCTGGCCGTGCCGATGATGATGGTGCTCGCCATCGTGCTCAGCCAGTTCGACAGCACGCGGCCCTTGGCGATCCTGCTCTCGAAAACCGGCAAAGTCGCGCGCGCAGAAGATTGAACACACCGTCCTTTTCGCTCGCCTCAAGGGAGATTCACCTTTCGGATCCTGTGAGAGTAGGTCTATATCTGACCCATGAGCACCATAGACAACCCAGATGATGTGAGCGCAGGTGGTCCGGGAGGGCCGGGCGGTCAGCTTTACGACGAGACCTTGAGCCGCGCGCTGGGAGGGCGATACCTCCAATACGCGCTCTCCACCATCATGAACCGCGCGTTGCCGGACGCGCGGGACGGGCTGAAGCCGGTGCATCGGCGCCTGCTCTACGCCATGCGCGCGCTCAAGCTCGCGCCAGACGCCAGCTTCAAGAAATGCGCGCGGATCGTCGGCGATGTGATGGGTAAGTTCCATCCCCATGGCGACGGCGCGATTTACGACGCCTTGGCGCGCCTCGCGCAGGATTTCTCGGTCCGCTATCCGCTGATCGACGGCCAAGGCAATTTCGGCAATATCGACGGCGATAACCCGGCGGCGATGCGCTACACCGAAAGCCGCCTGACCGAGATCGCCCAGCTGCTGCTCGAAGGGCTTGATGAGAATGCGGTTGATCTGCGCGACACCTATGACGGGCTCGAGGAAGAGCCGGTGGTGCTGCCCGCGGCGATCCCGAACCTGCTCGCCAACGGCGCGAACGGCATCGCTGTCGGCATGGCGACCGCGATCCCGCCGCATAATCTCGGCGAGCTCTGCGGCGCGCTACTGCATCTGATCAAGCATCCGAACGCCCGGCTCGAGACGCTGCTCGAGCATGTGCAAGGCCCTGATTTCCCCACCGGCGGCTTGCTGGTGGAGCCGCGCGAGTCGATCGAGCAGGCTTATCGCACCGGCCGCGGCTCCTTCCGCCTGCGCGCGGCGTGGGAGAAAGAGGAGTACGGCCGCGGGCTCTGGCGCATCGTCGTCACCGAGATCCCGTTCCAGGTCCAGAAATCCAAGTTGGTGGAGCGGCTGGCGGATCTCGTCACCGCGAAGAAGAACCCGATGCTCGGCGATATCGTGGATGAGAGCGCGGAAGACATCCGTCTTGTGATCGAGCCGCGCGCCAAGTCCGTCGAGCCGGCGGTGCTGATGGAGACGCTGTTCCGCGCCACCGATCTCGAAGTGCGCGCGCCGCTGAATATGAACGTGCTGCGCGACGGCAAGACGCCGGGCGTGCTCTCGCTCGGCGAAGCGCTGCGCGTCTGGCTCGATCATCGCCGCGAGGTGCTGCTCCGCCGGTCGCAACACCGGCTCGACAAAGTGGATCGCCGGATCGAAGTGCTCGACGGCTATTTGATCACCTATCTCAATCTCGACCGCGTCATCGAGATCATCCGCGGCGAGGATGAGCCGAAGCCGGTGATGCAGGCGGAGTTCGGCCTCTCGGACGTGCAAGTCGAAGCGATCCTGAACATGCGGCTGCGCAGCCTGCGCCGGCTCGAAGAGATGGAGATCAAGCGCGAGCGTGAGGAGCTGACCGCGGAGAAAGCGCTGCTTGAGGCGCTTATCGCCGATGAAGGCCTGCAATGGGACCGGATTTCTGAGCAAATCCGCGATGTGCGCCAGCGTTTTGGCGAGCGCGCGCCCGGCGGCGAGCGGCGCACGCGGATCGCCGAAGCGCCCGAGGTCGAGGATGTGCCGCTCGACGCTATGATCGAGCGCGAGCCGATCACGGTGATCTGCTCGCAAAAAGGCTGGATCCGCACGCAGAAAGGCCATCTCGCCGCTGATGCGGAGCTGAAATACAAGGATGGCGACGAAGGCCGCTTCATGATCCGCTGCGAGACGACGGACAAGCTGCTGCTCTTCGCCACGAATGGGCGCTTCTACACTTTGTCCTGCGACAAGCTGCCGGGCGGGCGCGGCATGGGCGAGCCGGTGCGGCTGATGATCGATCTCGGCGAGGGCGACGACATCGTCGATCTGTTCAAGCCGGAGACCGGCGCCAAGCGCCTGGTGGCGAGCTCGGACGGTCGCGGCTTCGTTCTCGGCGAGGATGATGTGATCGCCCAGACCCGCGCTGGCAAACAAGCGCTTGTGGTCGAGGCGCCCGCGGTGGCCAAAGCCAGCGCCCGGGTGCGCGGCGACCAAGTCGCGGTGGTGGGCGAGAACCGCAAGATGCTGGTCTTCCCGCTCTCCGATCTGCCGGAGATGACGCGCGGCAAAGGCGTGATCCTGCAGCGCTATAAGAAAGGCGGCCTCTCGGATGTGATGGTGTTCGCCGAGGCGAGCGGCCTCTCCTGGTCCGATCCCGCCGGCCGCACCCGCACGGAGACCGAGATCGTCCAATGGCGCGCCGCCCGCGCCACCCAAGGCGCCGACGCCCCGCGCGGCTTTCCAAAGGACAATCGGTTTACGGGCTGACGCTCCGGTCTAGAATGGCGCGTCGGCTTAGAGAGGAGCATCACGGCGCGACCATGGAGCAGAGGGCGGAAGACAGCATGACGGCGGATGGCTTCGGCGCATGGCGCGCCGAGCAGCCGGATCGTTTCGAGCTGATCGGCGGCCTCACGGTGCGCATGATGAACGAGCGAACCGAGCATGCGAGCGCGAAGGCGGAAATTGCAAGGCAGCTTTTCGCGCAGATCCCGCGCGGCGCGCCATGCAGGGTATTGCTTGACGGCCTTGCCGTGCGTGTCGACGACGCGAATGTGTTCGAGCCGGATCTCATGGTCCAATGCGGCGCGCTGATCGCGGGCGCGATGATGATCGACGATCCGTTCGTTGTATTCGAGATCCTCTCCTCTTCCACAACCAGCTTCGACATGCTTCACAAAGTGCCCGCCTATCTCCGTATGACGTCTTTGGCGCATGTTGTGGTGCTTGATCCCGCCAAGCGCCGCGCGATGCTGTTCAGCAAAGGACAGCAGGAGACGATTTTAGGCGGCGAAGAGGCGATCCATCTCGCCTTGCCGGGCGGCGCGGTGGAGATCGCGCTCGCGCAAGTCTTCGAAGGTCTCACACCGTAAAGGAAAGCGCTGCTGACCCGCGGCGGCGTCCCCTGTTTGCTGACGCGCCTTCCGCGATGCGCTAAGCAACGAGTCGTTCGCGCATGAGGCGAATCGTCTCAGCTTTAGGTTGCGGATCTTCCAGATCCGAGCGCGCGGAGGCGCTTCACGCGCGAGGCTCAATTCGCTTGGCACTGAGGGGAGCTCGAGATCGCAATGACAGGTCGTCAGACGTTGATACAGGAAGCGCGCAGCCAGAAATGGTTCAACAGCATCGAGTTTGAGGATTACGAGGCCATCGGCCGCGAAGGCCCGAAATTTCCCTATCCGAACCTAAGCCTTTATTCCGCAATCGACCTGCTCAACGACATCGATCTGACTGGCATGCGCTGCGCCGAGATCGGGCCTGGCAGCGGCCTGATCTCCATCGGCCTTAAAGAGCGCGGCGCCGAATACGTCGCAGCGATCGATGGGCGCAAGGTCGCGCGCCAATGCGAGCTGGCGATCATGCTCTCTGGCCATGACGTCGATTACTTGCCGATTGGCATTGAAGGCATCAAGGCGCGCGGCAGCCTCTTCAACACCTTCGATCTCGTCTTCTCCGCCGGGCTGATGTACCACCTTATCAACCCGTTCATGCTGGTGGATTGCGCGAAGATCCTGCTGAAGTCCGACGGCCTCTTCTTGCTGCAATCCATGATCACCCAGCGCGGCGAGGCGAGCCATGTCGGCTTCAACACGCGCACCAACATCAACAATGACTGGACCACCTTCAGCGTACCGAACCCCGAGGCGATGCGCTCGATGCTCTCACTTGGATTGTTCGAACGGCTCGGTGAATGCGATGTGCGCCAAGCGCCGACCTTCCACTCGATCCTCGCGCGCAGCGTGCACGATGTGTCGCGGTTGCGAGACCTCTCAAGCTTCGAGGCGAGTGTTTTCGCGAAGTACAGGCAGAACCCTGATTATCCCTATGGCGGCTATTCGTTTCGAGAGTATTCAATCGAGAAACCAAAAAGCGACGTTCAATTCAAGGCTGAACTGTCTGAAGGCGTCGATGTCCGGCATGTCGATCTCGATCATCAGGCGGCGCCGCCCTATCCCTATCTGCCCAAGCCGCGCTTGCAGAGCTGATCGCCGCGCCGCGTTGACGAAGAAAGCAGCGCCGGCGGCGCGATCCCGCCGACGCGAGGTCGGCGCCGGGGCGCTCGATGTAAGTTATCATAGCGTTTTTCATCGCGGAGATTGGCGGCTGCGCTTTGGGAGCCGAGTGTGGCCTTTGCAGATTACGCCGATCAAGCGATCTGGCGAAGGCCGCGTCGCGAAGGTCGGACGATCAATGCGCGATCTGAAAGGTCGAACCTTTGAGACGGGTTTGGATCGAGCGCGCGGCCTCGCCATTGGTTTCGGCGTGTCCAACCGCCCGCGGATAGGGCTGGTCGCAAGGCATCGCAGCGCCTTGGCGAGCAGCTGCAAGCGATAGCGGAAGCCGTCGTCAGTCATGACGCTAAGAAGCTCCAGCTGCGCTCTTGGTCTGAGCCCTTCGCCGCCCTCGGTCAGAAGGTGAGTCCTGTGGATTTGTAGCTCGGTGTGGTCGGGGTTGCGAGCGCGCCGGGCGCGGAGCCCTCAGAGAGCTCAAGCGTCCGGCGCGCGGTTGCTGGCGTCAGGCCGCCGAGAGCCATATGCGGCCTGACATGGTTGTCGTCGTATCGCCACCTGGCGAGCACTCGGCGGGCGTGTCCGAGACTGTCGAACATCTCCTCCTTCAGGCATTCGTCGCGCAGCCGGGAATTGAGCGCCTCGATGAACCCGTTCTGCTGCGGCTTGCCGGGCTCGATGTAACGCCAGCCGACGCCGGTTCGGTTCCGCCACTCGAGGATCGCTCGCGAGGTCAGCTCTGGCCGGTGGTCGCCGACACCTCGATCTCGGGCGTCCGCGTCGCCCGCGAGCTCGACGCCCTTATCCGGCTCTACAGCAGACCCCAGACAATCGTCAGCGACAACGGGCCAGAGCTGA
>JBCBCG010000028.1:0-27164 GCA_038530925.1 Pseudomonadota bacterium | reverse complement strand
GCTTCTCACCAGAGGAATGCGGCCGCTACCTCGCCCATTGCGGATATGCGTCTACTTCAACATGACACGCTCTAGGCCGCGCCGTTCTGATCGACGAACGCGCGATACGCCGCTAGGGCGCTGGGCCGGGCGAGCTCAGAGACCGGGCTTGTCTCCGCCATTTCGAGCGCGCGGCGGCAGATCGCGGCGAGGGCTGAGGTGAGCGGGCGATCCCGCTCATGGATCGGCGCGCCGCGCGTGACAACCTGGAGCAGCAGATCGCCCGGGAAAAAGTCGCCGGCGGCCAGCGGATCTTCATCAAGCCGTTCGATGGCGAGCGGAACGAGATATTCGAGCCCGATCGACTGCCCGATCAGCAAGCGCAAATCTTCAACCGACAGATCGCGGATCGGAATTCTGCGCAGCCGATGGCATGTCGTCACCAATCGCGACGGAAAGGAGGGCTCGCGCCAAACGCGCCTTTCCAGCGCTTCGAGTGAGAGATGCCGCTTATGCGCCATGGTTCGCCGCGCCGAGACAGGATGCGATTTCGAGATCAATGCGTCTGAGCGCGTCTCGATCCGACGCGCTCAGACAAGCGATCTCTAAAGAAGAAGTCGATCTCTCAGGCGAAATCGACCTCTCGGCTCATGGGCAGGCGGCGGATGCGCGTTCCGGTCGCCGCGTAGACGGCGTTGGCGAGCGCCGGAGCGGCGGGCGGGGTCGCGATCTCACCGACGCCGCCGATCACCTCGCCGCTTTCGAGGATGGTCACCGCGATCTCGGGGCTCGCGCTGTAGCGCAGCGGCTCGAACGTGTCGAAATTCGCCTGCTCCACCGCGCCGTCCGCAAATGTGATCTCCTGCCGGATCGCCGCTGAAATCCCGTAGATAAGGCCCGAGGCGAGTTGCGCTTCGATGGTTCCTGGATCGAGCGCCAGGCCCACATCCGCCGCGATCCACGCTTTTTCGACCGCGAGGCCGAACTCGCCTTCCGCCACATCGAGCACCATGGCCACATGGCTGCGGAACGAGCGGCAATAAGCCAGACCGCGCCCGCCCTTGCGGCCATTGGCGCCGCGATAGGTTCGGCCGGACCAGCCGGCGAGATCCGCCGCGGCCTGGACCGTCGCCTGCGCGGAAGGATCGCCTTCGAGCAGCTTCAGCCGCATCATCACCGGATCCATGCCGCCATCGACCGAGAGTTCGTCCAAGAAACTCTCGAGGAAAAACGGGCTGTTCGAGTAGCCGACCGAGCGCCAGAAGCCATGCGGGATCCCGAGCCCGGCGTCGTAGCCGAGCACGCGGAAATGCGCCGGCGCGTAAGGCTGATCATGGGCGCCGTCGGTCAGGATCCGGTCGGGCCCGCCGCCGGCGACGCCGTAGCGGCTAATCGCCGATTTGATGACCGAAGAGGTGGCGATGTCGACGCTGAGCGCTTGGGGCAGGCCCTCCTCGTCCAGCACCGCCGCCATGCGCGCCAGCGCGGGCGGGCGATAGGCGTCGCGTTTGGTGTCCACATCTCGGGAGTAAACGAGCTGAACCGGGCGGCCCGCCAGCGCGCCTGAAAGGCCCTTCGCCGCCTCCGCCGCGGCTTGGACGTAATCCACCTCGCCGCGCCGGCCGAATCCGCCGCCGAGATAGGTCACATGCGCCTCGACCTCGTCCGCGCCGATGCGGCCGGCGACGATGTCCGGCACCAATTTGGGCGCCTGCATGCCCGCCCAGATCTCGAGTTTTCCATTTTGGAACCGCGCTGTGGCGTTCATCGGCTCCATGCAGGCATGCGCCAGATGCGGCGTGCGGTATTGGGCGCGCACCGCGCGCGGTCCGGCCTCGGCGAGCGCGGCGTCCACATCGCCGTCATCGCGGAAATTGGATCCGATCTTGTCCGGCGTGAAGGCGGCGGCGAGAGCGGCGTCGATCTCCGCCTCATCCTTCGTGTAGCTAACCGGATCGTGGCGGACGCTCACTTGCTCGGCCGCGCGCATCGCCGCCCAAGTGGTCTCGGCCACCACGGCGACGCCTTCGCTGAGCGGAATGATCGCTTTGACCGTCGGATCGCCTTCAATGGCCGAGGCGTCATAGCCGGTCATTGGAACGCCAATCGCCGGGGTGAAAGCGGCGGAGGCGAAGAGGAGACCTTCCGGCCGGACATCGACGCCGAAGGTCCCGGCGCCCGTGCTTTTCTCCGCCATATCGACACGCGCCAAAGGCTTGCCGAGCAGCGTCCAGTCGCCTTTCGCCTTCGGCGTCGCCGCGGAGGGCGTGAGCCGCGCGGCGTCCGCGGCGATCTCGGTGTAAGCGAGACGGCGATCCGTCGCCGGATCAATAACGAAGCCGCCTGCGGCGCGCAGGCTCTCCGGCGCGGCGCCCCATTCCTGCGCGGCGGCGGCGATGAGGCCGGCGCGCGCCGCGGCGCCCGCTTCGCGCATTTTATCGAAAGCGTCCGCGACGGAGGTCGAGCCCCCCGTCACTTGGATCGCCATGGATTTCGCCATGAAGCCGGCGACGCCGCGCGCGGCCCAGGCCGCAGTGGTCTCATCCGCCGCGTCGAACGGCAGACCGTCCTCGAAGATCGCCTCGTTGAAATAGGCGCTCGCCGCAGGACCGTGGATGACGGTGAGATCCTCCAACGCGAGATCCATCTCCTCAGCGACCAAAGCGGCCAGCGCCGTGTAGATCCCCTGCCCCATCTCGGCGCGCGGCGCGATCACGGTCACGCCCGCCTCGTCGATCATGACGTAAGGGTTGAACACCGCTTTTCCCTCGGCGGCGGCCGCGTCCAGCAGCGGGTTCTCATAGGGCGTGTTGTAGCGCCAGACGCCGAAGGCCGCGCCGCCAGCGATCGCCAGACCGCCGAACATGAAGGTGCGCCGCGCGATCAATCCTAAAGTGGAGCGCTTTTTCCGTGCTCTCTCAGCCATCGCGCCGATCCTCCGTCACGCCGAGCTGAACGCCGCCTGCGGCGCGTTTGATCGCGGCTTTGATGCGCGGATAGGAGCCGCAGCGACAGATGATCCCGTCCATCGCCGCGGCGATGTCGTCATCGGTGGGGTTCGGCGTCTCCGCCAGAAGCGCCGCGGCGGCCATGATCTGCCCCGACTGGCAATAGCCGCATTGCGCCACCTGCTCCTCGATCCAGGCCGCTTGCACTGCATGAAGCGGCGCGCCGTCCCAGCCGCCGAGGCCCTCGATCGTGGTGATCGCGCCTTCGACATCGGCGAGCGGCAGCTGACAGGAGCGCACCGCCTCGCCATCCACATGCACGGTGCAGGCGCCGCAGAGCCCGGCGCCGCAACCGAATTTCGTGCCTGTGAGGGACATGACATCCCGCAGCACCCAGAGCAGCGGCGTGTCGGGATCGGCCGTCACCTCTCGGCGCTCCCCGTTTACGGACAAGACCATGGTTCGGCTCATCCGATCCTCCCTTCCCTGCGCCGCCCGCTTCCAAAGCGGCCATTGATTTTTATCAGTCTTTCATCATCCAGAACGCGGATGCCGCGCCGGAAGCGATCAGCGGCTCTCATCCGCCGCCGGCTTGCCGACGCCTTGCACAAGGCTTTTCAGCGGCAAGGCCCAGAGAACGCCGAGCACGATGTAGACGACCACTTCGACGCTCCAATGCAGCAGGCGCTGCGGCGGCTCGCCCGGCGGGCCTTCGACCACTGGATTGATCACCGTCGCGATCCAGCTCGCCGCGATCAAGTAGAGCGGCAAGCCGATCAGCAGCAAAAGCGTCAAATAAAGAACCTTGCGGCGCCGAGCGCGCTCGGCGGGCGTGCGATCATCATAATGCGAAGGCTGTGTCATAACGCAGCAGATAGCGCGCCCGCAGCCCGCCGACACGCTCTTTTTCATGGCGCGACTGACGGCGCGGCCAGAGAGGCCGTGCTTTACTCTGCGTAAGGGTCGCGCATCAAAATGGTGTCCTCACGCTCCGGGCTGGTGGAGAGGAGCGCGACGGGCCGCCCGATCAACTCCTCGACGCGCACAACGTATTTGATCGCCGCGGCGGGCAGATCAGCGAAGCGGCGCGCGCCTTTAGTGCTGATTTTCCAGCCCGGGAGCGTCTCGTAGATCGGCTCGACCTTCGCTTGGCGCGCCGCCGCCGCGGGCAGATGGTCGAGCGTCTCTCCCTCAAGACGATAGCCGGTGCAGATGCGCAGCTCGTCGAACCCATCGAGCACGTCGAGCTTCGTCAGCGCCACGCCATGCACGCCCGAGAGCACGCAGGTCTGGCGAACCAGCGCCGCATCGAACCAGCCGCAACGCCGGTCGCGGCCCGTAACGGTGCCGATCTCGCCGCCCGCTTCGCGCAACCGATCGCCGATCGCGTCATGCAGCTCGGTCGGGAACGGCCCGGCGCCGACGCGCGTCGTGTAGGCTTTGACGATGCCGAGCACATAGGTCAGCCGCCCCGGTCCGACGCCCGCGCCCGCCGCCGCCGCGCCCGCCAGCGTGTTCGACGAGGTCACGAACGGATAGGTTCCGTAATCGACGTCCAAAAGAGAGCCTTGGGCGCCTTCGAACAGGATCCGCTGTCCCACTTTGCGGCGACTATCAAGCGTCTTCCACACCGGCCCTGCGAAGGGCAGAAGGCGCGGCGCGATATCCGAAAGCGAGGCCTTTAGCGCCGCGCGGTCGATCTCCTCCGCGCCAAAGCCGCGGCGCAGCGCGTTATGATGGGGCAAGAGCCGGTCGAGCCGCTGCTCGATGGTTTCAGGATCGGCCAGATCCGCGACCCGCAGCGCGCGGCGGCCGACCTTATCCTCGTAAGCCGGCCCGATGCCGCGCCCAGTGGTGCCGATTTTGCCGGAGCCGGCGGCGGCCTCGCGCAGCTGGTCGAGATCGCGATGCGGCGGCAGGATCAGCGGCGCGGTCTCCGCCACTTGCAGCGTCTCCGGCGTCACCGCGACCCCTTGCTCGCGAATGCGGTCGATCTCCTCCAGCAGCGCCCAAGGATCGAGCACGACGCCATTGCC
The DNA here is from genome assembly GCA_038530925.1 of Pseudomonadota bacterium. Classification (GTDB taxonomy): domain Bacteria; phylum Pseudomonadota; class Alphaproteobacteria; order Rhodobacterales; family Rhodobacteraceae; genus JALEGB01. The sequence continues at coordinate 22,201 of JBCBCG010000028.1, read as the reverse complement.
GATCACCGAGAGCTTGCCTGGCCGCACCACGCCCGACGGCAGCAGCGAGAGTTTGTAGACCGCGCCGTCGATCACCAACGTATGTCCGGCGTTATGCCCGCCTTGAAAGCGCACGATGATATCTGCGCGTTCCGACAGCCAATCGACGATCTTGCCTTTGCCCTCGTCGCCCCATTGGGCGCCGACCACAACCACATTGGCCATCCCGCCTCTCCCGCTCCGCCGCGCCGAAGGCGGATCGCCCGCAGACGCATGAAAAGGCCGCCGACGCAGCGCGCGCCGACGGCCTCCAAACAACACACTGAGTTAGACAGAGCGCCGCCGCGCCGGTCAAGCGGCTGCGCGGCGAGCGCTCGGGCGGCGCAAGAGCCAGAGCGGGTTAAGGATGGCGGCGAGGATAAGGCTGTTCGGCGCGCGCTGACCTTCAAGGTAAGCGCGCGCCGGCTGCGCATGCGCTAAGCTCGAGGCGACGGCATGCGCCCGGCCGCGGATGACGAGCAGACGAGCAAAGGATCAGGGCGATGCCCAGCTTTCCCGAAGAGTTGAAACGACACCGGCGAGAGCGGCGGATGAGCCAGCTCGATCTCAGCCTGGAGGCGGACGTTTCAGGCCGGCACATCGCTTTTCTGGAAACCGGCCGCTCGCGCCCCAGCCGCAGCATGGTGCTGCGTCTCGCCGAAGCGCTGCAAACGCCGCTTTCGGAACGCAATGATCTGTTGCTCGCCGCCGGGTTCGCGCCGGAATACGCCCTGCGCGCGCTCAGCGACGAAACCCTTGCGCCGGTGCGCGAGGCGATGAGCCGGCTTTTGCGCAGTCAAGAGCCCTATCCTGCGCTGGTGATGGACCGCGCCTGGCGCATTCTGGAGGCGAACCGCGCCGCGAGCCTCTTGTTCCAGCCGGTCATGACGCGGGCGGATAAAAGCTTTTTGGCCTATGTGAACGATACGCCGAGCTATCTCGACACGATCGAAAACTGGCGCGCGATCGGTCCGACCATGCTCAGCCGGCTGAAGCTCGAGCGGCGACGCAATACGCCGGATCCTGCATTCGACCACGAGGTCGCGCGGTTCGAGGCGCTTGTGCGGGAGACATGCGACGCCGAGGCGCCGCCGCCGTCCGAGACCGAGGCGCTCTTCATCTCGCCGATCATGCGCGTGGGCGAAGCCCGACTCTCGTTCTTCTCGACCATCGCGCATTTCGGAGCGCCGCGCGATGTGGCGCTCTCGGAGCTTCAAATCGAGCTGTTCTTTCCGCTCGACGATGAGACGGACGCGTTCTTTCAGAGCCTCTCGGGCGACGCCGGCGCGCCGCCGGCTTAATCGCGATCGCCCCAGCGCCGCGCGTCGACCTCCGCTCCGTCGATCTCGAACGCATGAGCGGCGAACGGGTCGCCGGCCAAAGCCTCCTCGGCCGGCGGCTTCGTCAGCTCGTGATGCACGCCGATGCCGACGATCACGGCCAGGATGAACAGGACCGGCGCGGCGACGTCGCCGCTTTCCGACCGCTCCTCAACACGCCTGTCTCGCCCGCACATCGGCTTGCTCCTCATCTCTGCGGCGCCTGCGCCGCACTTCCTCGCGCGTTAGTTGCAGTCGCGCATGAACTGGCGATGCATCTGCACCGCATTGGCGATCTCGGTCCGCAGCTCGTCCAGCGAGACGCCTTTCTGCGCCGCCACAGTCTCGGCCGCGGCCGTCAGCGTCGGGTTGCCGCTTGGATCCGCCAGCCGCGTCTCCGCCACCGCCTCGTAATCGGCGAAGTCTTCGGCCGGCAGCAGGCCCTGCAGCTTTTCTTCAGCGCAGGCGCACACCGCGGCGCTCCGTCCGCCATCGAGACAAACGCTTGAAATGGCGCTTGGCCGATCCGCAAACGCGCTCGACCCCAGCATCGCGGCGAGGGTCGCGCCGGCCAGGCCGATCGCCGCGTGTTTCACGATCTTCATCTTGGTCTCCTTACACCGCTCGAAGGCGTCGAGGGTGGTTGTGACGCGCAAGCGAGGCGCAAGTTTGACGTCGGTTAGGCGCGCGCGCCAGAGTGACGCATCAGCGTACCGCATCGGCGCGCCGCCGCGCCGACGCGGCGCCATCCTAACCGCTGCGCTGCGGCCGTGACGTGACAATTTTGCAAGGACGCCTGTCCCATGACACATCCTCCAACGCATTCGATGACGCCGCTCGCGCGAATGGCGCGCGCCCATGCCTGATCTGCGCGCCCTCTCGATTAAGCAATTGCGCGCCTTCGCCGCGGTCGCGCGCACCGGATCGCCCACCGCCGCGGCGCAAGAGCTCTCCGTCACGCCGCCGGCGGTCTCGACGCATTTGCGCACGCTCGAACAGCTGGTCGACGCGCCGATCCTGCTCCGCTCCGGCGACGCGCTCAGGCCGACGCAGATCGGCGAGCGTCTGCTTGAGATCGCCGCGGAGTTTGAGGTCAGCGTCGAGCGCGCGGCGCAGAAGATCGACGCGCTCAAAAGCGGCGCGGAAGGCGCGGCGGTGCTCGGCGTCGTGAGCACGGCGAAGTACTTCGCGCCGCATATCGTCGCCGCGTTCCAAAGCGCGCATCCTGGGCTCTGCGTCGCGCTCCAAGTGGGCAATCGCGGCGCGATGATCCAAGGCCTGGAGCGCGGCGCCTATGATCTGATGATCATGGGCCGCCCGCCGGCGGAGCCGCGCACGGTGGAGGCGGTGCTCGGCGACAATCCGCATATTCTGATCGCGCGGCCCGATCATCCGCTGACGGCGGTGGAGGAGGCGCCGCGGGAGGCGCTGCGCGGAGAGATCTTTCTCGCGAGAGAGGACGGCTCGGGCACGCGCATCCTGATGAGCGGGTTTCTCGACAGGATCGGCCTGCGCGGCGGCGCGCGCGTGATCGAAATGGAGAGCAACGAGACGATCAAGCAGGCGGCGATGGCCGGGCTCGGGATCGCGATGCTCTCGGCGCACACCTGCGTCGCCGAGCTGAAGGAGGGCCGGCTCGCGCCGATCCGGGCGCAGGGCCTGCCGCTCGTGCGTCAGTGGCGCTTGCTGCACCGGCAGGATCGCGAGCTTGACGGCGCCGCCCGCGCGCTCCGCCGTTTCATCATCGACAACGCCGCAGCGCTCTTGCCGCAGGTCGAGGTTTAAGACCGGCGCATGCTCAGGCGCGCGCCGGCGCGTCCGCGCTGGATTTCGCCGCCCCGCCCGGCGTCCGCTCCGGCGGCGTGAATAAGATCACGCGGTCGTCCGGCCCGGCGGTGATCTTCTTAGCCGGATCGGCGAAAAGGAGGTCGCCATTGGCGCGGATCACGGCGAGCAGCGCCGCTTTGTTCTCCGACACCGCATCCGCTTGCGCGAGAGCGTCGGCCAAGCTGAATTGATCCGAGAGCTTAGTCAGCTTCACCCGCCAGCCCGCATTCATGCGGCGGCGGATCTCGAGCGACGTCAAACTCGCCTCAAACAGCGGCGCGCCGCCGAGCGAATGGCTCACCGCCAACCGTTCAATGCCAGCATCCGCCACAGGCGCCAGTTGGCGCACGTTCTTCCGGCCAAGCTCCGGCGCGAAATTGGTGCAGACCAGCGTGTTGTAAGCATCGTTCGACGTCGCCGCGATCAGCTTGCCATACGGGTTGAAGTCGAGCGTATGCTCCGCGGCCTCGGACAGGATCTGCCCATAAAACACCGGCAGATTGGCCTGGCGCGCCTCTCGGAGCGCGGTGAAATTGCTGTCCGCCACCAAAACCGGCATCCCGGCCTCTTTCAGCTTTTCGCCGAGCGCCGTGACGAAGGGGCCGGCGCCGACGAACAAGACGCCGCTTTGTTTGGCTGAGGCGAGATCGAGCGCGCGGGCCAGCGGGCCGAGGGTGAAGCCGTGGAGCACCACCGTGGCGAACACCATGGCGAAGGCGATGGCGGTCATGCGTTCGCCATCGGGCGAGCCGGCGTCGGTCAGCGCCGCGCCGAAGAAGCCGGCGACCGCCACAGCGACAACGCCGCGCGGCGCGATCCAGGCGACCAGGAGCCGCTCGTTGAAGCTGAGCCCCGCGCCGATGGTGGAGATGAAGATCGTCGCGGGCCGCACGACGAACAGCATCGCCAGCACGTAGAGCAGCACCGACCAATCGAACACCGCCAGCGTCTCCGCCTTCAGCGTCGCCGTCAGCATGATGAAAACGCCGGACACCAGAAGCACCGTTATGGTCTCTTTGAAGCGCTTCAGCTCGGTCAGATCGGCGAGCTTGGCGTTGGCCAGCGCGACGCCCATCACCGTGACGGTGAGCAGACCGCTCTCCTCCAACACGAGCTGAGAGAGCTCATAGCCGACGAGGACCGCGATCAGCAGGATCGGTGATTTCAAGTATTCCGGCGCGAGCCCGCGATTAAAGAGCCATACGATCGCCCGCGCCAGGAGCACGCCGACCACCACCGCGAAAATGAGCGCGCCCACGGCGCGCGCCGCGAGCCCGAGCGGCGAGCCCTCGTGATCATGCAGCGGGATCGCCTGGCTCACCACGGCGATCTCAAAGGCGATCACAGCGAAGAGCGCGCCGATCGGGTCGTTGACGATCGCCTCCCAGCGCAACAGCGCCGCCGGCCGCGGCGCAAGCTTCGCCTGGCGCAGAAGCGGCATGATCACCGTCGGGCCGGTCACGATGAAGAGTCCGCCGAGAATGATCGCCGAGGGCCAGGAGAGGCCGGCGGCGTAATGCGCGGTCAGCGCGCCCAGCACCCAGCCCACCGGCGCGCCGATGATCACCAGGCGCCGCACCGCTTTGCTAGTGTGGCGGATCTCCTGAAAATTCAGCGTTATGCCGCCTTCAAAGAGGATGATCGCCACCGCCATGGCCACGATCGGCTTGAAAAGCTCGCCAAAATCCTGCTGCGGATCGATGAAGCCTGTTCCAGGCCCGAGCGCGACGCCGGCGAGCAGCAACAACACGATCGCCGGCAAGCGCATCCGCCACGAAAACCACTGCGCGAGCACGCCGAAAAAGCCGATCGCGGCGATCTTCAGCACCAAGCCGTCCATCTCTCTCCTCCGACGCCGCCCCTTCGCGCACCGCGGCGCAACATCGCGCGAAAGGCGGCGCAGCGTCCATGGCGTTCGCGCGAACCGCGTCCCTTCGCCATCGGTTGCGGCGTGACCGACATCGGCCGACATGGCCCGCACCGCGCGCGCTTGACCCTGCGCTTGACCCTGCGCTTGACCCCGGGTAGACGCCGTCTACCTCGCTCATGGCGGAACACCATGTCAGACAGCGCGAGGCCCATCATGCGACGCCAGACCCAAACGCCGAGCCGCGATGCGAACGCGGCGACGAGGAGACAGTCGCAGCGCCTGCGCGCGCGCCTGGCCGCGCGCCTGGCCGCGCTCGGCGCGGCGCTCAGCTTGGCCGGCTGCGCCCTCGCGACGCCGTTTGAAACCGCGGAGGGCGCCGCGCCCGCGCATCAAACGGGGCGAGCGACCGCGATCATCGCCATCACAGAGGCCCGCCTCGGCGACGACGCCGCGCTCCGCAGCGCCTTCTGGACCAATGTCGAGCGCGTCGAAGCCTCGCTTGAAGGCCAGCCTGGGTTTCTGGGCCACTCCAAGCGCACGAAGCTCCTGGGCGATGTGGTTTGGACCATGACGGCCTGGACCGACGAAGACAGCCTCGACGCCTTCGTGGGCGGCGAGGTCCATCAAGCCGCGATCGCCGAGGCTTACGCCGGCCTTGAGGGCGCGCGGTTCGTGCGGTTCGAAGTCGAGCGCGGCGCCGTGCCGCCAGATTGGGACGCCGCGCTGGAGAGGCTCGAGGCCGAAGGGCGCGGCTACTAAATGGCTCCTAGGCGGCTCATAGAATGCGATAGCGGGCGGCGTTGCCCGCGGCGACGGGCGTTTCTATCCTGCCGCGATGGAGCCGCCGCGCGATCTCAAAGCCGCCTGCGTCGCCGAGGCGATCGTCCTCATCGAGGAGGTGGGGCTTGAGAAGCTGAGCCTGCGAGACGTGGCGCGCCGGCTCGGCGTCTCGCATCAAGCGCCCTACAAGCACTTCGAGAACCGCGATCACATCCTGGCCGAGGCGGTTGGCGCCGTGTTCGCCCAGTTCGCCGCATATTTAAACGATCGGCCAGACCTCGGCGATCCCTGGGCTGATCTGCGCGCGCTCGGCTTGCGCTATTTCGCCTACGCCGAAGAAAGACCGCTCCATTACCGGTTGATGTTCTCCAGCGTGTTGCCGCCCGCGGCGGCCTATCCTGAGATGATGCGCCAGGCTCAGCACGCCTTTTCCTTGCTGCGGGCGCGCATCGCGGCGCTGCCCCGCGGCGCGCAGAGCGCCGATGCAATTGAACAAGACGCTCTGTTCGTTTGGTCGACGATCCATGGTCTCGTCAGCGTGATGAACGCCGACGCCTTCGCGACCCTGGAGCTGAGCGACGCGGCGCGCGCGCAGCGGATCGACGCGGCGCTCGACCGCATCGGCGCGGCGCTCGCCGCGCGCTGAGCGGCGGCGCTCCCTTGCCCGAACCGGATCGCTCCCTTAACCACAGGCGGCGCTGAAAAGGAGAGCCTGATGTCCACCATTTTGCCCGACGGGTTTTTGTCCGCCGCTCTGGCCCGCGTGAAGCCCTCGCCGACCATCGCCGTCACCACCAAAGCGCGCGAGTTGAAAGAGGCTGGCCGGGACATCATCGGCCTCGGCGCGGGCGAGCCCGATTTCGACACGCCCGAGCATATCAAATCCGCGGCCTGGGCGGCGATCCAAACGGGACAGACGAAATACACCGCGGTCGACGGGATGCGCGAGCTCAAGGATGTGATCGCGCGCAAATTCATGCGCGACAACAAGCTTGACTACGCGCTCGACCAAGTGACCGTCGGCACAGGCGGCAAACAAGTGATCTACAACGCGCTGGTGGCGACGCTGAACCCAGGGGACGAGGTGGTGATCCCGGCGCCTTATTGGGTGAGCTACCCGGATATGGTGCTTCTGGCCGGCGGCGAGCCCGTGATCGCGCCCAGCACGCTCGCCGACGGCTTCAAGCTGACGCCGGAAGGGCTTGAGAAGGCGATCACGCCGAAGACCAAATGGCTGATCCTGAACTCGCCCTCGAACCCGACCGGCGCGGGATATACGGCGGCGGAGCTTGAGGCGCTCGCCGCGGTGCTCGAGCGCCACCCCCATGTCTGGATCATGACCGACGATATGTATGAGCATATCGTCTATGAGCCGTTTGAATTCGCCACGATCGCCGCCGTCGCGCCGAACCTCTATGAGCGCACGCTCACGGTGAACGGCGTCTCCAAAGCCTATTCGATGACCGGCTGGCGTATCGGCTTCGCCGGCGGCCCGGCGCCGCTGATCAAAGCCATGGCGAAGGTGCAGAGCCAGTCCACCTCGAACCCAAGCTCGATCTGCCAATGGGCGGCGCTTGAAGCGGTGGTCGGCCCGCAGGAGCACCTGAAAGACTTCAACGCCGCCTTCCGCCGGCGCCGCGACCTCGTGGTGAGCGCGCTGAACGCCATCGACGGGATCGAGTGCCCAACGCCGGACGGCGCCTTTTACGTCTATCCATCGGTGGCCGGGCTGATCGGCAAGAGCACGCCAAGCGGCGCAAAGATTGAGACGGACGAAGATTTCTGCGCCGCGCTGCTCGAGGCGGAAGGCGTCGCCGCGGTGTTCGGCGCGGCCTTTGGGCTCGCGCCGCATTTCCGCGTCTCCTACGCGACATCGGACGAGCTGTTGACCGAAGCCTGCGCCAGGATCGCGCGCTTCGCCGCCAGCCTGTCGTAACGCATCGGTTCGCGCCCGTCGCGGGCGCGGCCCCGCGGCGCGCCGGACGCAATTTCGCCGAAAGACGGGCGCCGCGTCGCCTCTCTCGGCGGCGACGGCTGCGGCGCGCGCGCCGGTTCAAGGCGCGCGCATCGCAGCGGATTCACCGCGAATCAGCGCCTTGCGCCTGGAAATGCCTTGGCGGAAGGCGTGCGACGGAATATCCCACTCTGCGGTGTCCGGTCGCAGCGTCCGGAGATCGAAGAACAACCATGGGGAAGGGATCGCTCGATCCCGCTCGGAGGAAAGAATGAAGGCAGTTTACGCCCTTTGCGCCGCGGGCGCGGCGCTCAGCTTCGCGACGGTCGCCACGGCGGATGATCGCGCCGGCTGGCCGGAGAGCTTCACGGTCGCCACCGCGTCCCAAGGCGGCACGTATTTCGCCTATGGAAACGGCTGGGCGAACCTTGTCGCCGATGAGCTCGGCCTCTCCGGCGGCGGCGAGGTTTCCGGCGGCCCGGGCCAGAACATGGCGCTGGTGCACACCGGCCAGACCGCCTTCGGCATGACCACGATGGGCCCGGCGCGCGAAGCGCTCGACGGCAACAACCCGCTGGCGCCGGGCGTGGTGATGGACAACGCCTGCGCCATGTTCCCGATGTATCAGACGCCCTTCAGCGTCACGACGCTCAGCTCTTCGGGCATCACGTCGATCGCGGAGATCCCGGCCGGCGCGAAAATCGGCTTCGGCCCGGCCGGCTCGACCTCCGACACGTACTTCCCGCGCATGATGGAGACGCTTGGCGTCGAATTCGAGCGCCGGAACGGCAGCTGGAACGATCTCGGCGGCCAGCTTCAGGACGGCCTGCTCGACGTGATCGCATTCGCGGCCGGCGTGCCGGTGCCGGCGGTCAGCCAGCTCGAAGTTCAGACCGAAGTGAACATCATCGAGTTCACTGACGAGGAGAAAGCCAAGATCCTCGAGGCGTTCCCGGTCTCGCCCTTCATGATCACGGCCGACACCTACAGCACGCTGACCGAAGATGCGCGCTCGGTGTCCATGTGGAACTTCGCCATCGCCAATTGCGACCTGCCGGAAAGCTTCGTCTACGCGGCGACCGAGGTGGTGATGTCCGACAATGAGCGGATGGTGACCATCCACAAAGCCGCGCGTTCGACGGTTCCTGAGAACTGGGACAAGAACGGTTTCATGAAATGGCATCCGGGCGCGGCGAAGTGGTTCAACGAGAACGGCGCCGAGATCCCGGCGGAGATGATCCACGGCGGCTAAGGTCCCGTTTTTCAACCGAGTAAGAAACGGGCGCGCGAGCGCCCGTTTTTTTTGGCGCTGTTGCGGAAGCCGCGCCATAGGCGCCCCTTTCGCATCGCCGCCGCGGCGTCTGCGCCCTGGTCAGCTTGACGCTTCTGGCGTTTAGTCAAAAGAGACAAGCGCGCCGCTGGCGCAGATCAGACGCGTTAGGCGATCCAATCGAAGTGGATCGCGCGGGCGGACTACGGAGGACCGGGTTTTGGCGCAGAGTGGTGAGACGGACGGCGCGGCGGCGGCCGGCGGAAGAGCTGACAAGCCCGCAGACGACGTCGTCATCGCCGAAGGCGTGGATGAGGAGCCGGTCGAAGGCAATCGCCGCGTCTTCCAAGGCGGCGCGCTCGCGGCGATCACCCTCTTCGCCACGCTTTACGCCGCGTTCCACATGGCCGCGCTCAACGGCGTCTCGATCGCAGCGCTGACCGGCGGCGTGGTCGACCTGCCCTTCCTGCCCTCCTTTCCGCTTGAGACGTGGAATTTCCGCATCGTCCACATCGCCGGCGCGCTCGGCCTCGGGTTTTTGATGTTCGCCGGCGCCTCCTTTCCAAAGGAGAAGGGCGGCGAGACCAAACTTTTCGCCTACGCCGCATACGCCCTGATGCTGCCGGCGCTGTTCGCTGTGGGCGCGGCGCTGTGGTTCGCCAATGAGATCGCCGGCGGCGCGATGTGGAACGGCATCGATCCGCGCATCAAATACAACGAGACCTGGGTGTTCGGCGCGCCGCTGATCGGCGCCACCGCCGGCGCCATCATGCTCTCCTGGGTGCATCGCCGCGCCCGCGGCGGGATCGCCGCGCCCGATTGCGTCTTGCTGGTCTGCGGCGCAGCGGTCGCGATCTATTTGATCACGATCTTCGGCACCAATATGCGCCAATCGACGGGCACGCCCTTCGCGCCGATCGGCATGTCCATCGCGGCGGTGGCCGGCGTGATGCTGATCCTAGAGCTGACCCGGCGTGTCGCCGGCTATGCGCTGGTGGTGATCGCTCTGATCTTTCTAGCCTATGTCTTCGTCGCGCCGTCTCTGCCCGGCTTCCTGCAGGCGCCTGCGCTCTCCTGGCAGCGTTTCTTCAGCCAAGTCTACACCGACGCCGGCATCCTCGGGCCGACGACCGCCGTCTCCTCGACCTACATCATTCTCTTCATCATTTTCGCCGCCTTCCTTCAGGCCTCCAAAGTCGGCGATTATTTCGTGAATTTCGCCTTCGCCGCCGCCGGCCGCGCCCGCGGCGGGCCAGCCAAAGTCGCGATTTTCGCCTCGGGTCTGATGGGCATGATCAACGGCACCTCCGCCGGCAATGTGGTGGCCACGGGCTCGCTGACGATCCCGCTGATGAAGAAGGTGGGCTATCACAAGCGCACCGCTGGCGCGGTCGAGGCGGCGGCCAGCACCGGCGGGCAGATCATGCCGCCGATCATGGGCGCTGGCGCCTTCATCATGGCCGAGATCACCGGCGTGCCGTATCTGGAGATCGCGGTCGCCGCGATCATCCCGGCGATCCTCTATTTCGTCTCGATCTACTTCATGGTCGATTTCGAGGCGGCCAAGCTCGGCATGCGCGGCATGCGCGACGATGAGCTGCCGGTCTTCGCCAAGATGGCGCGCCAAGCCTATCTCTTCATCCCGATCATCATCCTGATCGGCGCGCTCTTCATGGGCTATTCGGTGATCCGCGCCGGCACGCTGGCCACCGCCGCCGCCGCGATGGTGAGTTGGCTGACGCCCCACGCCATGGGTCTGCGCGCCACCGCCAAAGCCTTCGAGATCGCCGGCGTGATGTCGATCCAGATCATCGCCGTCTGCGCCTGCGCCGGGATCATCGTCGGCGTCATCTCGATGACCGGCGTCGGCGCGCGCTTCTCGAACCTGCTCCTGGAGCTCGCGGGCGTCAGCCAGCTTCTGGCGCTGTTCTTCGCCATGTGCGTCGCGATCCTGCTCGGCATGGGCATGCCCACCACGGCGGCCTACGCGGTCGCCGCCTCGGTGGTGGCGCCGGGCCTCGTGGAGCTCGGCATTCCGCTCCTCACCGCGCATTTCTTCGTGTTCTATTTCGCCGTGGTCTCCGCGATCACGCCGCCCGTCGCGCTCGCCTCCTACGCCGCGGCGGGCATCTCCGGCGCGAACCCGATGGAGACCTCCGTCGCCTCCTTCAAGATCGGCATCGCCGCCTTTGTCGTGCCGTTCATGTTCTTCTACAGCCCCGCGCTTTTGGGAGACGGCAGCTGGATCGAGATCCTGCGCGTCGCGGTCACCGCGGTGCTCGGCGTCTATCTCCTCGCCTCCGCCGCCCAAGGCTGGTTCATGGGCGCGCGCGCGGTATGGTACATGAGGCTCGGGCTGCTGGCCGCGGCGCTCTTCATGATCGCGGGCGGGCTCGTCACCGATCTGATCGGCGTCGCCATCGCCGCCGGCGTCTTCGCGGTGCAGCGGGTGGCCAAGCCCAGCGGCGAGGCGGCGATCACGGTGCGCGGCGCTGACTAAGACGAAGGCAGACAGGCGGCCGAGATATTTTCAAGTTAAGTCCAAGCGACTGAAACGCCTGACAGGCGCGCAATCCTGTCGAGATCTTGATAATATGCGTCACTGAGCGCCGACTTTTCGCTTGATGAGAGGGGATCAAATTTGTCCCCATCAGCGAATAGCGCGGAGATTTGATCGCCCCTCTGCGCGCTCGACGCACGCACAGAACGCGCGTACTCAATTGCTTGCAAAGTTGGCGCGGCGTTGATCGCGTCTTCCGGCACAGACAATTCATCTATTTCGATTGGTGCAACCAATTTTGTTAGAAACTCTTTCTGGGTGCTCACCTCATGCTGCGCTACCAAGATTTCAGAATCTTTAAAAACTGCGCGAATATCGGAAACAACATCAAACCATCGACGATGAAGACATATCGCCTGAGCATTGAACTGTTCATAGGAGTTTCGATTGCTACCAAAAACAACCGACATCGCATAGAATGAGGGAATGAATGTGCTGTAACACCTCACTTTAAAACAAACTCTTTCAACATTCGCCGGAACGAACTCTCGCCACGCTCGAAGGTATTTCAAACAATTGCGATAAAGGCCAAAGCCAGAATCGTCAAACGCATTGCCAATTAAAACTTCATCAGAGATTATTAAACTACGATTACGTGAAAAAAGATTGTTCAGATCAGATGAAAATTGTCGCGCCGCTCTCCATCGTTTTAAGTACGAAGGTTTGTCAACAGAGCGGTGCACTGCATGCGAAAGACTCCGAATAGTGAGTCCACCTCTTTTCCCGATCCGTGGAGGCGTAAGAACATCCACCCCAGTTTGTATTAACTTATCAGCGTTTAGATCTAGAATCGCTTGAAGCTGAGTTGTCCCAGTCCTATGCGCCCCTAAATGCAAGTAAATTGGACCATAAACCGACATACTTTTAGACCTAACCTTTCACGAAAATTACACTAACGCACCCTAACCATTTGACGTGAAACCAAACTATCAAAGCCATCAAAACGAACTGAGCCGTCAAAACTCAATCCTGCACAGGCTAATTCGGCCCGGAGCGCTCGATATCGCTTATACTGCGCACCATAATTTGTATGCTGCTCTCTAAGTGCGGCTTCGTCAGCCTTGTCAAAAAAATCGTCAAAGTACTTAAAGTGCAATAGTGCACCCCACTCTCTTGCAAGGTCGTAGCTTGGTTTTAGAGCATGCACCCCACCAGAAAAGCGTGTGCCCTTTCTCCAGAAAAGAAGAGGGATTTTGCTCATCCAAGGTGGGCGTGAAGGCAGCGCCCCCCGCACAAATGAAAAGGCGATACGCCTTAAAATTCTATCGGCGTTTTCGCCCATTGGAGATTGCTGCAACGACAGGAAGCGCCTAAGAAACCAACGGTCTAGTAGATTTGCATTTCTTTTCCGACCAGAAAAAAATAGTCTTTCACGGGCTCCTCCATGTACAACAAAGGCGGGAACCGGATACTCACTCTTTTGTCGTCTATGCAATAACCTATAATTTCCACCATCAAAGAAAGGTGCATACTCCAAGAAAGGCGAGCCGGGCATGTACCTACACTTATCAATCGGCGAGTGAGGATACATATCAATCATCGTCGCAAACAGCGCATCAAACCCCGCACCTGACAATTCTGCACAATAATCAGGCAAGGCAACATGAGGCCACCCTGGGTAAACGATCAACTCGTCAAAATCTACAAACAAGACCCAGCAATTTTCAAGAAGCGCATCCGCGATGACATGCCGCCAAACCGACTTGAACTCCCTGTAGGGCTGATCGGAATACAAATAGGTGACTGTTGAATCTTTCTGACAAATACTCGCCGTACCATCAGCAGAGGCATTATCGATCACAAATATATTTTCCGCGTCGATTGACTTATAGTACTCTAAAAAATATGGGGGCCCTCAACTCTTCATTATATGCCAGGGCGATCACTGCGAGGGACCCCTCGTTAACTGCTGGAAAAGCTTGCCCGGGGAAAAAATGGTTTAAATCTGAGTGGTTATATACACGAGGCTCTATATCTTTAACCATTCCTGCCCCCGACCTTTATTGCGCTTCGGACAAAACCACTCGCCATATCAATGAAAGCAAAAATTTCCCACAAATTACCTATAAAAAAACACAAAAAACTCGCCCCGATTCGAAAAATACATGTTAATACCCAATTTACATTACAACACACCGACAGCAGTCTTAGATCATTAAAGGCGCACGGTCTCGAACACTTGTGGCGCGTTCACCTGCATGGGCGCGACGGCCTCGGCGAAGGCGTCGGCGGACTGCTCGAGCAGTTCGAAGGTGGCGTAATGGCAGGGAATGACCGTCTCGAAATCGAAGAAGGTCTTGCAGGCGAAGGCCGCGCGCTTGCTGTCCATGGTGAAATGCCCGCCGATCGGCACAATGCCGATCCGAGGCTGATGCAGCTGCTGAAACACCTGCATGTCCGCCATCACATCCGTATCCCCCATGTAATAGAGCGACTGGCCGTGCGAGCGCAGCATCCACCCCGCCTCGCCGCCGAGATACACCGGGCGCCCGTCGGCGATGGTCGAGGAGCTGTGCACCGCGTTCACCATCGTCGCCTCGACCACCGCGCCTTGCGCAGGATCGCCGAGCGTGACCGTCCCGCCCTTATTGAGACCGACCGACGCCTCGACGCCGAGCCAGCTGATCAGCTCGTAGATGCCGACGACCGTGGCGCCCGTCGCCGCGGCGATCTCCTTCACACCGTCGATATGGTCGAAATGACCATGGCTGAGCAGGATGTGGCTCACACCGGCGATCGCCTCGTCGAAGCGCTCTTCGGGAAAACTCGGATTGCCTTTCAGCCAAGGATCGACAAGCAGCGTCCGCCCGCCTGTCTCGATCCGAAAACTCGAATGTCCGAGCCACGTTACGGCCCAAACGCTGGTCTCATCGCTCATGATGCGCGCTCCTTCTCCGCGACGTTTTTGTCGGTCGTCGTTTGTATCGTCAGGTTGTGATGGGCGATCGCTCTGTCTCGTCGTCAATCGCGCCGCCGAAAGATGCGGCCGAAAAAGCCGCGCTTCGGCGCTGGCGGCGCCAACTCGGGCTTTGGATCTCGCGGCGGGATCGGGCGGCTTGTCGCGGTCGCCGAAGGCGCGGGAGCCGCGGGCTGGCTGAATGAGGGCTCGCTTGATGAGGGCTCGCTTGATGAGGGCTCGCCGGGCGCGCGCTTCGCCGCCGCATCGGCGGGCGGCGGAGACGGGCGGCGTAAGGGCGGCTGAGGCGGGGTTTGCGGCGCCGCCAGCCCTTCGGAAAGCGATCGAGTTTCGACTTGCGCAGGCGCCGTGTCTGGCGCCGCGGCGACCGGCGGCGTCGCCGGGTCGCGCCGAGCCCCGGCGTGAGGCGCGGGCGCATCTTGCGCCGTCGGGGCTGGCCTCGGCGCCGGCGCCGGGCGCGAAGCGGGCGTTTGAGCCTCCGCTTCGTTTTCCCGCACAGGCGGCGAGGACGCGGGTCTCGGCGCGGCGCTTTCGGTCTGAGCCGCCCCAGGCGCGCGCGGCGGCGGCGCGGCGAGAACGCGGATCGGCGTCGCTTCCGGAACTGCGATCTCCGCCGCGCGCTCAGCGTCTCGCGCCGTCTCCGCAGCAGCGCCTGTTTCCGCAACCATGGGCGGCGTCTCGATGATCTCAGCGCCGACCGTCTCAGTCTCCGCCGTGATCGCGCCGCCCGGCGGCGCATCCAGCGCATCATCATGGCGCGCGTCTTCGGCTTTCGGAACGCCGTCAGAACCGCCGTCAGACCTGTCGGCGTCCACCGACATGTGGGCGGGCGTCGCCTCAGCAGTCCCGGCCTCCGCAATCACCTGCGCCGCTGATTCGGCCTCTGGAGGCTCGGCCTCAGGAAGCTCCGCCTCAGGAAGCTCGGCCTCAGGAAGCTCGGCCTCAGGAAGCATCTGGGCTTCTACTGTCTCCGCCTCGGGGATCTCGCCCTTTGCAGCCTCGTTCGGCCCGGCTTCGACCTCGAGCGCCGACGTAGCCTCATCGCTTGGAGGCGCGGCGTTCGGATCAAGCGGCGCGGAAGCGAGGGCGCCGACGGCTGGCTCCTTCGCCTCAGCGGACGCGGCATCGGCGTCGGCGGATTGCGGCGCCGCGCCTGCGGCGTCGCCGCGCGAGCCCGCCGTCGGCGTCACAGCGGTCGGCGCGGCGTTCGAAGGCGCGGCCTCGCCGCTCCTCGCCTCCGCCGCAGCGCCCGGTTCCGCGCCTGCCGGCGCCGAGCCCTCAGGATCGACGGCATTTGGTTCAAGCTCGACGCCGGCAGCGGGCGACGCGGCGGCCGGCGTGACGGGATCGGGCTCGCCGACCCGAGACTTATCGACCGCGGGCTTGGCCACGGGTTTCGGCGCCGGTTTCGGCGGGATCGGCTTGCGCGCCGAGATCAACAGCGCGTCGATCTCTACGACCTCACGGCCGCCGAGCGCCGCCGCGATCCGCTCGATCGCCGCGGCGCGGCCCGCCGCCAGCCCGCCCGCCTCGCCGCTCAAAGGATCCAGCGCGGCGGCGGCGTCCAGCAGATCCGCGGCGTTCGCCGGCGCGGGCGACACGATGCGGCCCACCGTCACGCTCTCGAACCCGGCCGCTTCGCAGAGCGCGTGCGCCTCAGCCTCCGTGACGCCGCGCGTCCGGAGCGTCTCCGCGCCGCTCGCCAGCTCGGGCGCCGCCAGTTCGAAGAGCGACCCGCCATGCGGCGCGAGCCAACAGGTCCAGGCCAGCCACCCCTCAGGCTTCAGCGCGCGATGCGCCTCGCGCAGCGCGGCGGCGGGATCGCCGCATTCCAGAATCGAAAAATTCGCGACCACCGCGTCGTATGCGTTGGCGCGGACATCGAGCGCGCGAATCTCGCCGAGGCGAAAGGTCGCGCCCGCCGCCGTCGCCCGCGCCTCGGCCGCGGCGATCATCAGCGGCGCCGCGTCGACGCCGCGCGCCAAAGCGCCCCGCGCCGCCGCCGCCTGAGCCGCCGCGCCGGCGCCGCAACCCAGATCAAGCGCTTCGAAGGGCGCGCGCGCGCGAAGGGCCGGAGCCGCGCCCGAAGCCGGCGCGCCCGCGAGCGGTTTGGCGTCCTGCGTAATGCGCGCGGCGCCGAGCAGCGGCGCCACCGCGGCGGCGGTGATCGCTTCGGCCGCGCCATAGGCGCGCGCGGCGCGCGCCCAAGCGACGCGGCGCGTTTCATCGGCCGCTCGCTCCGCTTCGAGCCGCTCCGCCTCGCGGCGCTTCGCCGCGCGCGCCGCAAGGGCCCGGGCCTTGTCCGCGTCGGACATCTTCGCGGGAGAGGCGGAGCGAGCGGACCGCTGCTGACCTTCCGGCGGCGCGGCGCCGTCGCGCGCCGCGTCTGATCTGTCGGATGTCATCTCTCTCCCCCCAGGGGCGCGCGCCGTTTGGATCGGGAGCGCGCCGGCGCGCTCAAGCGCCTTTATTCCAATCCCAGCTTACGGCGCACAAGCTCTTGAACGGCCTGCGGATTGGCTTTCCCGCCCGTCGCCTTCATCACCTGGCCGACGAACCACCCCGCCAGGTTCGGCTTGGCTTTCGCTTTCTCGACCTGATCGGGATTGTCGGCGATCACTTGGTCCACCGCCGCCTCGATCGCGCCGAGATCGGTGACTTGCCGCATGCCGCGCCGCTCGACGATCTCCGCCGGATCGCCGCCTTCGGTCCAAACGATCTCAAAAAGCTCCTTGGCGATCTTGCCGGAGATCGCATCTGAGCCGATCAGCGCGACGATCGCGCCGAGCTGATCAGCCGAGACCGGGCTCTCCTCGATCGTCTTCTCTTCTTTGTTCAAGCGGCCGAAGAGCTCGTTGATCACCCAATTCGCCGCGAGCTTGCCGTCCCGGCCTTTCGCCACCGCCTCAAAGAAATCGGCGTGCTCGCGCTCGGCGGTCAGAACCGCGGCGTCGTAATCGGTGACGCCGTAATCGGCCATGAAGCGCGCTTTTTTGGCGTCCGGCAGCTCCGGCAGGCTCGCCTCGATCTCCTTCACCCACGCGGCGTCGATCTCGAGCGGCAAGAGATCGGGATCGGGGAAGTAGCGATAATCATGCGCCTCTTCCTTCGAGCGCATGGTGCGGGTCTCGTTCTTTTTCGGATCGTAGAGCCGCGTCTCCTGATCCACGACGCCGCCCTCCTCGATCAGCTCGATCTGCCGGCGCGCCTCATATTCGATCGCCGCTTGGATGAACTTCATCGAGTTCATGTTCTTGATCTCGCAGCGCGTGCCGAGGCCTTCGCCCGGCCGGCGGACGGACACGTTCACATCCGCCCGCATCGAGCCTTCTTGCATGTTGCCGTCGCACACCCCGAGATAGCGCAGGATGGTGCGCAGTTTCCGCAAAAACGCGGCCGCCTCCTCGGCGCTGCGCAAATCCGGTTTGGAGACGATCTCCATCAGCGCGACGCCCGTGCGGTTGAGATCAACGAAGCTCTTGGCCGGATCCATATCATGGATCGATTTTCCCGCGTCCTGCTCAAGATGGATGCGCTCGATGCCGACGCGGCGCGCCACGCCTGGCGCGAGATCGACGATCACCTCGCCCTCGCCCACCACCGGATGCTTGTATTGGCTGATCTGATAGCCTTGCGGCAAATCCGGATAGAAATAATTTTTCCTGTCGAACACCGAATAGAGGTTGATTTGCGCCTTAATCCCGAGCCCGGCGCGCACAGCTTGCTCAACGCAATACTTGTTGAGAACCGGCAACATGCCGGGCATCGCCGCGTCGACCAGGCTGACATTGGCGTTCGGCGCCGCGCCGAAGCGCGTTGAGGCGCTGGAGAAAAGTTTGGCTTCGGAGGTCACCTGAGCGTGCACCTCCATGCCGATCACCATCTCCCAAGCGCCCGTCTCGCCCTGGAGGGTCTGCGCCTCCGGCTCTGAGAACTGTGGCGCGGACGCGGGCTCTTTTCCAGCGTCGCCGCGTTTGGATTTTTCAGTTTTCGCCAAAGCGCGCTCCGTCGGGTCGGTGAAGGAAGGCGTCGCCGTCCCCTGTTCGGCGCGCCGCAATGGTTTATGCAGCCGCGCCCGCGCCCGCAAGGCCCGCCCCGCGGATCCGGCGGCGCGGCGCTTGCCAAGCCGGCGCATGCGCCCTAGCGATCGCGGGCGCGCAATTTCGCCGCGCTGAGTGGCCGCCGCGCCGCGCCGCCAGCCATGGAGACCGCCTTATGTCCGTCGACGCCGACACCGTCCGCAAAACCGCCAAACTCGCCCGCATCGCGATCGACGAGGCGGATGTCGCGCCGCTCACCGAGAAGCTCAACGGCATATTGGATTGGGTCGAGCAACTCCAGGAAGTCGACGTCGAGACAGTCGAGCCGATGACCGCGGTGACGCCGATGGCGCTGAAGCTGCGCAGCGACGAGGTTCGCGCCGGCGACGATGCGGACCGCGCTTTGGCCAACGCGCCAGCCAGCGCGGAAGGCTTTTTCGTGGTGCCGAAGGTCGTCGAATGACCGCTGCGCAAGCCAGCCCCGCCGCGCGTCATCGCGGGCCGCGCGGGAGAGCCGCCGGAGTTGTCACCTTTCGGTTGCGCGCGGCCGTGTAAATGATGCGCGAATGCGCCGGCCCGCGTCCGGCGTGGCGCGCCGCCGCGATAAACCGGTTGGACAATCCGTCCCCTCTTCTTACCTTCCACGCTGCAGGCATTGAGGAGAGCGTTAATGACCGGTTCGAAGGATACGCCGCCAGAGCGGAGCGGAAAAGCGCGCAGCGCCGCCCGCGCGCGCTCGATGGCAAGAGGAGGAAGACCCATGAGCTTCGTCGCATCCCCCCTCGCTCTCGCGGCGGCCCTGATGCTGTCGGCGACCGCCGCCGCGGCGCAAGACGCGCCGGCCTTCGATCCGTATTCCGAGTTCTCCTCGCAAGATCAGGCTGTTGAAGGCGCTGCAGCGCCGGGCTTCGAAGTCGCGCCGGGCTACGATCGGCCCGATTTCGACACCACGCCGAATGAGCGCGAGGTGATCACGGTGTTCGAGGAGCCGCCGCTCAGCACCGAGCCGCAATCGCTCACCAACCCGATCAACGTCTTCGCCGGTCAGCGCCAGCGCTATGATAATGGCGTCTTCGGCGTGTTCGACGGGCGCTGACGCAAGGCGCGCCGGCGGCGTTCCGCTCGGAGCCGCGGGCTGAAAACCGGAAGCAGCGTCGCCTCAAGGGGAACGCTGCTTTTTTTATTGTCGTCACGCGCGGCTTTTTGATCATTGCGACAGCGCCGACTTTTGGGGCGCTGGTCTCGGTTTCGAGACCAGCCGGCGCGGCGCGGTTTCGACCGGGTCTCGGCCGCGGCGCCCAGAGTTTCGGTTGCGAGACCCGCGCGGCGGCGGAGCGGCGGCGCGTAATCTCGCGCCAGAGGCGTTTTTCGCTTGATCCGAGGCCGCGCGATCCCGAAGAGAGCGAACGCGTCGCGGGAGCTGTCGGCCACATCCCAACGCGCTGGCGCGCCCTGCGCCGCCTCTTCGCCTCTCCGCCGTTTGGGACGCCCTTATGTCCGAGCTCAATCGCCTGACCATCAGCGACGCCCGCGCCAAGCTGCGCGCCAAGGAGATCTCCGCGAAGGAGCTCGCCGAAGCGTGCCTCGCCGCCTCGGATCAGGCGCGGCGCCTCAACGCAGTGGTCCATCCGACCCCGGAACGCGCGCTCGAACAGGCGGCGGCGGCGGATGCGCGGCTTGGCTCGGAGGGAGACGCCGCGCCCTCGCTCTGCGGCGTGCCGCTGGGGATCAAAGATCTCTTCTGCACCGAAGGCGCGCCCGCGCAGGCTGCGAGCCGGATTCTCGAGAGCTTCACACCGCCCTACGAGTCCACCGTCACCGCGAAGCTTTGGGAGCAGGGCGCGGTGATGATCGGCAAACTCAACATGGACGAGTTCGCCATGGGCTCCTCCAATGAAACCTCGATCTACGGCCCAGCGGTGAACCCCTGGCGCGAGGCGGGCGGGAATGCGGATCTCACGCCAGGCGGCTCGTCCGGCGGCTCGGCGGCGGCGGTGGCGGCGGATCTCTGCCTTGGCGCCACCGGCACGGATACGGGCGGCTCGATCCGCCAGCCCGCCGCCTTCACCGGCATCGTCGGACTGAAGCCGACCTATGGGCGCTGCTCGCGCTGGGGCATCATCGCCTTCGCCTCCTCGCTCGACCAAGCCGGCCCGATGACGAAGACGGTGCGCGACGCGGCGATCATGCTGCAGGCGATGGCGGGCGAGGATCCCAAAGACAGCACCAGCGCGCCGCAGCCCGCGCCTGATTTTGAAGCGGCGCTCGGCGGCTCGCTCAGAGGCAAGAAAATCGGGTTGCCGAAAGAGTATCAGATCGACGGCATGCCGCCGGATATCGCCGCGCTTCAGGATCAAGGCGCCGCCTGGCTGCGCGACGCCGGGGCGGACGTCGTCGAGATCTCGCTGCCGCATACGAAATACGCGCTGCCGGTCTATTACATCATCGCGCCGGCGGAGGCCTCCTCGAACCTGGCGCGTTATGACGGCGTCAAATACGGCCGGCGCGCCGCGCTCGAGCCGGGCGACGGCGTGACGGAAATGTATGAGAAGACCCGCGCGGAAGGCTTCGGGGCGGAGGTTCAGCGCCGCGTGCTGATCGGCACCTATGTGCTCTCGGCGGGCTATTACGACGCGTATTATCTGCGCGCCCAGAAGGTCCGCACGCTGATCAAGCGCGATTTCGAGCAAGCGTTCGAGGCGGGCGTCGACGCGATCCTCACGCCCTCGACGCCCTCCGCCGCCTTCGGCGTCGGCGATCCGGCGATGACGGAGGATCCGGTGAAGATGTATCTCAACGACGTCTTCACCGTGACCGTGAACCTCGCCGGACTGCCCGGGATCAGTGTGCCGGCCGGGCTGAGCGGAGGTGGGCTGCCGCTGGGCTTGCAACTCATTGGAAAACCTTGGGGCGAGGCGGAGCTTTTGGGCCTCGCGGAGGCGATCGAGCGCGCCGCCGGCGTGTCAGCGAAGCCGGAGCGATGGTGGTGAGGCGGCGCTGAGCGTCTCTCGGATGCGCGCCAGGCGACGCGTGCGCGCGGTAGAGCGTCTTTCGCCTTACGCGGCGACGCGGATCATCGGCGCGCTCGCGGCGGAGTTCGGGCCGCTGCCGCGGGAGCGCTTGCTGCGCCATCCGGCGCTCGCCGCGGCCGAACGCGGCGGCGCGGTCCGGAGACGGGATGTGGCGGTCCTGCGCAAGGCGCTGATCCGCGCCCTGTTGCCGGAGACGGTCGACCACCGCTCCGGCGTCTATCACCGAGCGCGCGCCGCCGTCTCGCGCGAGGTCGCGCTAGAGCTGGGCGCCGGCGCTCGCGCCAAGACGCGCAGCGGCGCCCAAGACGCGAGCTGACCCAGGATGCGTCCCTGAGGCGTCTTTCGGCGTAAAAACGCCTCTAATGTGAGGCGAAGAGGGCGCAAAGGCGCAGCGCGGTCGACCTTAAGCGCGAAATATGCTGAGAAACTGCGTTTTCCGACCCGAAGGGTCGCCAGCGAAGGATGGCGCCGCATGCTGTCTTGGTGTGACGCGACAGGAAAGCCGCCGGCGGCGAGGCTCGCGCTCCTCGCTTCGCTCGTCGCGAGCGCGGCGATCTCGGCGCAGGCGGGGACAGAGCCGGCGGCGCCGAGCGGCGCCGCCGAGGCGATCGCGC
>JBCBCG010000027.1:0-27201 GCA_038530925.1 Pseudomonadota bacterium | reverse complement strand
CTGCTCGACACCCGATCAACCGCCTGTCGCTTGAAGGTCTCCGGAAAATACCGGCGCTTGCGTCGCTCCATCGGACACTCCTCTCTTGGCTCGAAAGCCGTAGCATGGGTGTCCACCAGACCGGGGCACGTTCAAGGCAAGCTTCAGCGACGTCATGTGGCACGGATTGCGCCTCGGCGATCCAATCGCGGAGTGACGACCGAAAGCCGTGAGGACGTTTGCAGAGCCCGCCTCGCTCCATGAGCCGGCTCATCGCCATGTCTGAGATCACGCCGCGCCGCGGGTTCGCGAAGAGAAAACCGTTGCGCTCGAAAGGGCGCGCTTGCTCGATCACGTTCAGAGCTTCGGCGGAGAGCGGAATGCGAAAGTCGGACGTCGCGCCCTTGCGGCCCTTCATATTCTCCGCAGGGATTGTCCAAACGTCGTCGGACGGTTGATCGAGATGAAGCCGACGGACTGGAAGGGAGCGGGCGCCAGTCAGAATGAGCAGCCTCAGCGCCAGAGCCGCAACGCTTCCCTCGACGAGGCTCTGACAGAATCCAGGCGCATCCGCCCAGGCCATCGCCGGGATGTTCTTCGTTTTGTGGCGGCGCTTGCCCAGCAAAGCCTGAGCTTTCTCGATAGCTTGTAGATCAACGTCGAGGCCGAGAGCCGCCGCGTGCTTGAAGCAGATCGACAGCCGATTGATCGCTTTTCGCGCAGTCTCCGCCTTCGCATGCCAGATCGGCGCAAGGGCGTCGCGGATGTCAGTTTGCGTGATGTCGGTGATCGGCATTCTTCAAAGTTCCGGAAGAACATGCAGCTTTAGCGGCGAGAACCATCGGCCATTCACGCCGTCGCCCTTGAGTTCGGCTTTCCTCGCTTCGAACGCATCCGCGGCGATGTCAGCGAGACGATGCAGATTGCGCGCTTCTTCTCGCAGACGGCGTTCGCGCTCCTTGATCGGGTCTATCCCCGTGCGCAAGACGCCGCGCCACTCTTCCGCTCTCGCCCGAGCTTCCTTAAGAGAAACGCTTCTGAAGCTCCCGAGCCCCATTTCGCGGCGTCGGCCGTGGATCGTGTAACGGAGAAACCACTGCGCACCACCGTCGGAGCGGCGGTGGAACCAGAGCCCTGCGCCATCGGGGTGTTTGCCAGGCGGCAGGCCCTTGAGCGCCGCTGCTTTGATACGGAACGCCGTGCGCGGAATCTCAATCCCCCCTTCTATCCACCTTTTGAGCCAGCGCTTCCGCGGTGACCCGTTATATCTCCAAGAGCGTCATTTACCTGAGTTAAAAAAGGGTAAACAGAGATTTTCGTCGCTGAGGAGCACCGCGGAACACGGATGATTTTCCTCTCCTGGGCACCATCAATAATTCGTAGAACAGCGCACGGCGTTTAGCGGGTCAGGTTTTTTGTAGACCGCTCGAAGTCGCGATCGTTTCGGCGCCTGTCTGGCGCTGCGCGGCGGGTGGCGTGCGCGGTGTTCGTCTCTGAGCGGAAAGCATTCGATCCGCGAGGTCGATCGATTGATCTTGCGGCGGTTGCTGGGGCGGCTTCGGTCGGCGCTTCGTCCCTTAAGCCGCCGATGGCGTTCGCTCGTGCGTGGCGGCTGTGGCGGCGTGTCATATTAATTTTGCAGACATTGAGTAATTGCCGTCTGGCAAGGGCGGTTGGGGCGCGAATCTTTTGGCGTCACACCAAAAATAGAGTTCATCCAAGTCAAGCGCTGATGAAAAAAGCGGCGCTTGGATCTTTTCGATTGCGCGAAAGGACGATCTATGGGATTCCACAAGCCGTTTGGCCACTCTCCCTGGCTTTACAACTTCAAAGCGCCTGCGAAGCAACACGCGAATCATGACTCTGAAGTTGGGCAATCGCTCTTCGGAAATATATTTTCTGGATTTTTTAACTTCGGTGGCGCGGAGATTAGCGGCTCGCGAAAGAGCGATGTGATCTTTGGGTCGATTTTCGGCGACAAGATCACTTCCAAAGCTGGGGACGACACCGTGTTCGGCCTCGGCGGCGCTGACGAGATCGACGCTGGGCGGGGCGATGACACGGTGTCCGGCGGCCGCGGCGACGATATCATTAATGCAGGCCGCGGCGACGATACGGTGTTCGGCGGTCGGGGCGACGATTACATCAACGCCGGCCGTGGCGACGACATGGTGTATGGCGGGCGCGGGGCTGACGTGATCGACGCCGGCAAAGGTGTGAATTTCGTCGATGGCGGCGCTGGCGATCGCGATGTCCTGATCTTGAAAGGCAAATTCAAGAGTTACGAGTTCGACTTCAATGAAGACGGTTCGTTCGTGGTGACGGGGCGCGGTCAAGAAACAACGGCCAAAAACATCGAATTCGTACGTGATAATGGCGGTGTCGACGTCGCTGTGAGCGCGTTTGAAGAGGACGATGTCGAAGTCGCTTTCACGCTCCAGTTGCTGCATGCTTCGGATCTTGAGGGCGGTGTCGACGCGATCTCGAGAGCGCCGAACTTCGCCGCGCTGGTTGATACGCTCGAGGATGAGTTTGAGAACACAGTCTTAATCTCCGCTGGCGATAACTATATTCCAGGGCCGTTCTTCAACGCTGCATCCGATTTCAGTCTTGCGGATCCGCTCGAGCAGTCTCTGCAGGTGCTGTTCGACGATGCGGCGCTGACGAACATCCGCACGGCGAGCGGCCGGTACGACATCGCCATCATGAACATCCTCGGCTTCGACGCTTCCGCCGTGGGCAACCATGAGTTCGACGCGGGTCCGGACGCGTTCGAAACCGTCATTGAAGACGATGTGCGCGACGGCGGCGCTGATCTTCGGTGGCTCGGCACGCAATTCCCGTATGTGGCGGCCAACCTTGATTTCAGCGGCTCGCCAGACCTCGGCAATCTTTTCACGAGCGAGATCCTCGATCGCGAAGAGTTCCGCTATGAGCCGACTGAAGCGCGCACCGACGCCTTTCAGCCGCGCCTGGCGCCGGCGACGATCATCGACGAAGGCGGCGAGAAAATCGGCGTGGTCGGCGCCACGACGCAGGTTCTTGAATCCATCACTTCGGTGGGCGGCGTCACGGTGATCCGCGACGACGAGAACAGCATCGGCAACGACATGGCCGATCTGGCGGCGGTGCTGCAGCCGACGATCGACGCGCTGCGCGATCAGGGCGTGAACAAAATCATCCTGACCTCGCATCTTCAGCAGATCGCTCTTGAAGAAGAGCTTGCGCAGCTGCTGAGCGGCGTCGACATCATCATCGCGGGCGGCTCGGACACGCTGCTCGCGGACAGCACTGACGTGCTGCGCTCCGGCGATGTGGCCGAGCGCGGCTATCCGATCGTCACCAACGACGCGGATGGCGATCCGACTCTGATCGTCTCGACCGATGGCGAGTATTCCTATCTCGGCCGCCTGGTCGTCGACTTCGACGCTGACGGCAAGATCATCGTTGATAATCTGGACGAGACCGTGAGCGGCGCTTTCGCGACCACGGATGACGTCGTGACGGACGTCACTGGCTTCAACTCGGCGATCGCCGCGCGGTCGGCGAGCCAAAAGGCGAGCGAAGTCGGCGACCTGGTCGAGGCGGTCGAAGGCATCGTCACCGGGCAGGACGGTAATGTTTTCGGTGAGACGCAAGTCTTCATCGAAGGCCGCCGCGAGCAGGTCCGCACAGAAGAGACCACGCTTGGCAACCTGACGGCGGATGCGAACCTCGCTTACGCCCAAGTGGTCGACCCGACGGTTCAAATCGCGCTCAAGAACGGTGGCGGCATCCGCGCTGCGATCGGCGAAGTGGACGCCAACAGCACGCTTCTGCCGACGCAAGGCAATGAGGCCGCCGGCAAGGATCCGGGCGAGATCTCTCAGCTCGATATCGCCAACGCGCTGCGGTTCAACAACGGCCTCACTCTGCTGACATTGACCCATGAGGAGCTCGCGATCGTGCTCGAGCATGCGGTCGCCGCGACCGCGCCTGGCGTCACGCCCGGCCAATTCGCCCAGGTCGCAGGGGTCAAGTTCAGCTACGATCCGTCGGGCGTGGCTCAGCAGCTCGGTGATGACGGCGCTGTCCTGACCGCGGGCTCGCGCATCGTGAACGCGGCGATCGTCGATGAGGCGGGCGACGTCGTCACGACGTTGATCGAGAACGGCGTGGTCCAGGATCCGGCGTCTGAAGTGCGCATCGTCACGCTCGACTTCCTGGCCGGTGGCGGCGACGGCTATCCGTATGACGCCTTCGCTGCGGCGAACCCGGGGCGCGTGAACGTGGTCAATCTCGAAGCGCTGACGCCGGATGCGTCGAACCCATTGAACGACGCGGCGGATTTCGCGGCGTTCGGCTCGGAGCAAGACGCGCTCGCCGAGTTCTTGGTCGACAATTTCGCGACCGATGACGACCCGGCCGCCTCCTCCGGGTTCGACATCGCCGAGACGGCGCCGGAGGATGATCGCCGCATCCAAGACACCTCGCTCGTCGATCAGACGGAGTTCTTCACGAACCAGTTCGCCTGACGCAGCGCTTAACGGCCGGCGCGAGGGCGGCGGCCGGATGAGACTCATCGTGCCAGGGCGGCGTCAGGCCGTCCTGGCCGTCCGCCGTGGTTCGACCGCTGATCAGCCGCCGCGCCGCTTCAACAGCGGGCGCCGCCGCAGCCGACAGCCAAAAGAAAGAAACCGAGATGCCCGCCTCCGCGCGCGCCAGCGCCCCCTCTTCGAAGCGGCGGCTTGGGTCGGATCAACTCGATCCGATCGCGCGCATGATGCGCCGCTTCCGCCTCGTGTTCATCATCGTCTTTATTTTTAGCTTAGTGGTGAACTTACTAGCGCTGGTTTCGCCCTTCTATATGCTGCAAGTCTATGATCGCGTTCTGACCTCCGGCAGTCTTGATACGCTCTATGCTTTGACGGCGCTCGCGTTCGCGCTTTTGGCGATCAACGGTTTGTTGGAGCTGGCCCGAACCCGGCTGATGACCCGGCTGGGCAACCGCCTGGAAGCCGATCTTGGGCCGGATGTCTTCAGCGCCGCGTTTCGCCGGCGGGTGGAGCGCCCCGAGGCGGGCGGCGGCCACGCGCTTCGCGATCTCGATCAGATCAAAGGCTTCATGACCGGCCCAGGCTATCTCGCCTTTTTCGACGCGCCATGGATCCCGGCCTATCTCGCGCTGATCTTCCTGTTCCACCCGCTCCTCGGGGCGATCGCGCTGGCCGGCGCCATGACGCTCTTTTTGGTGGCGGTCGCGGGCGAGCTGCTGACGCGGGGGCCGGTGCGCCGCGCCGCGGATGAGAGCCGCGCCGCCTATCGTTTCGTGGAGCAGGCGCTGCGCAACGCGGAGGCCGCGCAAGCGATGGGCATGCAGACCGCGCTGCGCGAGCGCTGGCGCGAGCAGAGCCTCGGCGGAGCGATCCAGAGCTCCCAGGGCGCTGACCGGTCCGGCGTTTTGAACGCGATGGCCAAGGCTATCCGTCCGAGCCTGCAGGTCGCGATCCTCGGCGCCGGCGCTTACCTCGCGGTGCGGCAGATCGTTAGCCCCGGCGTCATGATCGCCGCTTCGATCGTGATGGGGCGCGCTTTGGCGCCGGTGGAGGCGGCCATCGCGCATTGGCGCAACTTCGTCGCGGCGCGGGCGGCGCGCAGCCGGCTTGAGGATCTGTTCGAGCGCTATGAGGCGCCGGAGCCGCGCACCGCCTTGCCCGCGCCGGCGGGGCGGATCGCCATCGAGGCGGCGACCGCGGCGCCGCCGGGCGGCGGTCAGCCGGTCATCGTGAACGCGTCCTTCTCCGCAGAGCCAGGCGAGCTTCTCGCCGTGCTCGGGCCGAGCGCGTCCGGCAAATCCTCTCTCGCGCGGCTTCTCGTCGGCGTGTGGCGCCCGAGTGTCGGCCATGTGCGGCTCGACGGTGCGGATCTCTCGGATTGGGACGCGGCGCAGCTCGGCCGCCATATCGGCTATTTGCCCCAGGACATTGAGCTTTTCGAAGGCACAGTCGCTGAGAACATCGCGCGGTTCGATCGGGTCGATGCGGGCGCTGTGGTGCGCGCGGCGAGCTTGGCGGGCGCGCATGAAGCGATCCTGGCGCTGCCTGAGGCCTATGACACCAAGCTTGGAGAAGGCGGCGCCGTTTTGTCGGGTGGACAGCGCCAGCGCGTCGCGCTCGCTCGGGCTCTTTATGGCGATCCGCGCCTGATCGTGCTGGATGAGCCGGACGCCAATCTCGACGATGTCGGGCGCGCGGCGTTGACGGCCGCGCTCTCTCGGTTGCGGGAGGCGGGGCGCACGGTGTTCCTGATCTCTCATCGGGTTCAAGGGCTTGGGAAGGCCGACCGCGTTTTGCTCGTGGAGCGTGGACGGGTGCGCATGATGGCGCCGCAGGCGCGCCCGGAGGCGGTGGCCGCCTCCGAGCCGCGGATCGTCGAGCTTGGTCCGCAGGGGCGCCGAACGGACGGAGGGGGCGAGCGATGACGAAAAATGGAGCCCGCGTCGAAACGCCCGAGCAGAGGCTCTTGCGGCGTTTGCCGGTTCGGGCCTTCGGTTGGACCACTTTCGGCGCCGCGGCGATGGTCGCGGTGATCGGCGCCGGCGCGGCCTGGGCGATGCTCGCGCCGCTCCATGGCGCGGTTGTCGCGGCCGGCGTCGTCACGGTGCAAGAGAAGCGGCGCGCGGTTCAGCATCTCGAAGGCGGCGTCGTGGCCGAGATCGCGGTGCGCGACGGCGACCGCGTCGCCAGCGGCGATCTTCTCCTGAAGCTCAGCGACGCGCGGGCGATGGCGACCTTAGCGATCGTCGAAGTGGCGCTGCAGAAAGAGCGCGCGCTCGAGGCGCGTTTGTCGGCGGAGCGCGCGGGCGTGGAGGCGATCGCCTTTCCAGAAAGCCTTGTCGCCGATCCATCCGCCGAGACCGCGGCGCTGTTGAAGACGACGCGCGCCGTGTTCGAGGCGCGCTCGAAAACCAGGCGCGGCGCGCGCGAGATCCTGACGCAGCGGATCGCTCAGCTGGAGCGGGAAAGCGAAGGCCTGGGCGCTCAGGCGGCGGCGAAGGCCGGTCAGCAGGCGCTGCTTGATGACGAGATCGCCGGCGTGCAGCAGCTGTTCGACAGTGGGAAGTCCACGAAACAGCGGCTGCTGGCGTTGAAGCGCGCGCGGCTTGAGCTGGAAGGCGAACGCGGGGAGTTGATCGCGGCGATCGCGCGGATCGAAAAAGCGATGGGCGAGACGCGGCTTGAAATCCTTCAGCGCGATTTGGATTTCCAGAGCGAGGTCGCGCAGCAGCTGGACGCGGCGCAGGCGCGCAGCCGCGATCTGGAGGAGCGCGCCGCCGCTGCGCGCGATCAGCGCGCGCGTTTGGAGATCCGCGCGCCTGTGGGCGGCGTCGTGGTCGGCCGCGCCGTCAATACGCTCGGCGCCGTCGCCCGCCCGGGCGAGACGCTGCTGGAGATCGTGCCGGAGGATGAGGACCTCTTTCTGGAAAGCCGGGTGCGCCCGCAAGACATTGACGCTCTGGCGCCGGGCCAGGTCGCGCGGGTGCGCCTCAGCGCTTTCAATCAGCGGACGACGCCGGAGTTGAACGGCGCTGTGCGCCACATTTCGGCGGATGCGCTGAGCGACCCGGCGAGCGGCGCGCTCTACTACCGCGTGACGATCGCGCTGCCCGATGAAGAGCGCGCCCGTCTCGGCGATCTCGAGCTTTTGCCCGGCATGCCGGCGGAGGTGCTGATCCTTACGCCTGCGCGGACCGCGGCCCAATACATGATGCGCCCGATCACCGACAGCTTGCAGCGCGCTTGGCGAGAGCCCTGAGCGCGCGCCGCCCTTCGTCCCGCGGCGGTTTCGCGCCGCCGGCCTCGCTGAGGAGCAGCCGCTATGACCGACGACCGCCAAGAGATCCATGAGGATGGCCGGGAGAACCGTGAGGACCGCCGGGAGATCCACGAGCTTGACGCCGCTCAGCATGAAACGGTCACGCGGCAGCTCGGAAACATGGTCCACGCGGCCGCCTTTGGCGAGATCGTCTCGATCCTGATGAACTCGCCGATCCACGCGGAGGCGCGGTTGAAGGACCTCGCGCGCTTCGTCAGCCCCGCGATCGCGACCCGGCAGTATCTGCTCAGCAAGATCGCGCAGAAGGGACGGCCGGACGCCGCTCTGCCCGTGGGGGTGGCGCTCTGGGCCTCGGTGTCCGACCCAACGGACGAGCGGTTGCGCGCCGCGGCGGATCGCCCAGTTGAGCTGGCGCTCGAAGAGTGGAGCGGCGGCGATCGCCTGTGGCTTGTCGATCTCGTCTGTCCCGCGCCGATGCGCGAAGCGATGCTAGCCTCCTTGGCGGAGCGCGTCGCCAAGGGGCGGCCAATGTCGGCGAAGCTGCAAAGCGCCGACGGCGCCTTCACGCTGACTGATCTGGAGACCCTGCGCGCCAGCGCGTGATCGGCGCCCGGAGGGAGGGGGGCGCGATTTATGCGCATCCTTGGCCGCGATTGACGGCGCGCCTACGGGCGGCGCCGCGGCTGTGGGGGGCCATGCGCGCGGCTGTGGCGATCCGTCTCCTGGTCACAACGCGCTTCATGAATCCAGCCCGTTTGCGATCCGACCTTGACCGCGGCGCGGAGGCGGCGCAGTCAGGCTCCCACAACCTTTGGTTGATATTTGGAGGGATTCGTGGCCGAGATTGCTGTGTTCAGCCAAAAGCTCCATCATTGTGGAGCTTCGATCGCCGCGCTTCGATCTTCTTCGCTCCTCCGAAATCACTTCTCTCGCGTCGATTACTTCTACGAAGAATCAAAAAACCTTGGCGAAGTTCGGGCGATTTATCCGAACATGCATTACCACACAGTCAAAGCCGGTGTCGTCGACAGCTATCTCGAAGCTCTGGAGCGGCGACAATTTCAGGCCGCGATCTTCCATAACTTCGTTCATCCAAAACCGATAATGGTCAGACTTGCGGAGCAGCACCCGACTCTCTGGATGATGCACGACGCATCACCCGCGACAGGCGTCAATTATAGCGCGATTTCTTTAAAACAGAAGAAGATCGTGTCATATCCCTTGCGCTCGGCGCTTCCCAATAGCGGTGATTTCGAGGAATTGTCGCGCCGCGCCTTCGCCTTCGCGACACCAAGCGAATGGCTCACCAAAGTCGCGCGCTATTTCATCGGCGATGACATTCCAATCTTCACGATTCGGAATTCAGTGCCGAAACGGTACTTTCATCCGCTGGACAAAGCGGCGAGCCGCGCGGCGTTGGGCTTGCCGCCCAATCGTTTCTTGCTGCTGTTTTTCGCGGGCGCCGGCGCGGTCGCGCGCAAAAACCTGCAAACGGTGGTCGAGGCCTGCCGCGCGGTTTCGTCGAAAGACATCTCGTTCGTCGCGATCGGAGGCCTGCCGGCGGATATGGGCGGGCTCCCCGAGAATATGATCCTGCTCCCGAGTTTTTTGCAGCAATGTCAACCGCTTCGCGCCGCGCAGCTCTACTCCGCCGCCGATGTGTTCGTGATCCCGTCGCTCGTCGACAACTTACCGAACACTGTGCTTGAGGCGTTCAATTGCGGGCGGCCGGTCATTGGCGCGAAAACCGGTGGGATCCCTGAGATGGTGATCCCGCAGGAGACGGGCTGGCTCATGCCGCCGGAGGATGGCGCGCGCCTCGCTCATCTCGCGACGAGCCTTGCGGACAACCCCCAAATCGTGGAGCGCATGGGCGCGCAGGCGCTGGCCTACGCCGACGAGCATTTCAGCGAGGAGGGCTCGACGCGGCAATATGTCGAGGCGATCGAGCGCGTGGCTGGACTGCGCCGGCGCAACTGGAGAACCTCGCTCGCGAACCAGAACTTCGCGCGGATCGACCGGGGCGATCCTCTCTACATCGTTCATGACGCGCCGTTCTACGACGTCCGAAAACCGACGCCGCTGCTCGCTTCGATCGTGCGGCGCCGGCCCGCGAAGCCGGACTCGCATATGACGCCTTATCGCAAGCTTTGGAATCCGGATCGCTCGGAACTCGAAACCATGAGCTTTGAGTATCGCCTGGCCGGTGACGGCCATGCGATGAACGAAAACACGAAACGAATTTCTCGATGGTACAACGCGTATCGCGGGCGCCGCGCCTTCTTGATTGGCAATGGACCGAGCCTCAATGAGTGCGACTTGTCCTTGTTGCGCGATGAGATCACCATCGGCGTGAACTCGATCTTCTTCAAACGCGATGAACTAGGCGGGTTGCCGACGCATTATGTCGTCGAAGATAATTTCGTCGCCGAAGATCGCGCGGAGGAGATAAACGCGCTCGAAGGCACGAACAAGTGGTTTGGAAACTACCTCCGCTACTGCCTGGAGGGCGATGACGTCAACTGGCTAAACGTTCGCATGCGTTATGACAGTTACAAAGGCTTTCCGTATTTCTCACGTGATGCGGCGCGCCAAGTTTGGACTGGCGGCTCCGTCACTTATGTCTGCATGCAGTTGGCCTTCTATTTCGGCGTCAGAGATTTGTATTTGATTGGCTTTGATCACCATTATGTCGTGCCAGAGACGACCGACATTGATGGTCTCGCCTACACGTCTCAAGGCGCGGATCCTAACCACTTCGATCCCACCTATTTCGGTAAGGGCTATCGTTGGCATGCGCCGATGACGGAACGTATGGAACTTGGCTATTGCCGCGCGCAGAAGACGTTCAATCAATATGGCCGCAACATGTATAACGCCACAGTCGGCGGGAAGTTAGAGGTGCTGCCGCGCGTCGAATACGCGTCATTATTCGAAACGCCCGCTTCAAGCCGGTTCGGGTGATCAGGCGCGCGACTGCAACCTGCGCCAAATCCCTTCGCCAAGAAGGAGAGCCAGGCGGAGGTCGGATCCTAAGAGAGCGGTGTTGAGACGGCTCGGATGAGCGCCATTGAGGAGGGTGAACGGATGAATGTCGCCAATGACGTCGATTCTTTGACTGTGCTTTATTATCGATTTGCGCTGCGCTCCTGGGCGCATGTTCCGATCGCGGCCGCGGCGGGGCTCGTGATCGGCGCAGGATTTCACGCCTCTGTCGGCTCCATCAGCGGCGTTGAACCAGGCTGGGCGCCGTTTCTCTTCGGCGCGCTCGCAGGATTCTTGGTTTTCATCGGCCTCATGCAGATCGGGATCACATTGCGTGAGCTGACAAAAAAGTTGCGTCAGCTTGAAAAGGCGACGGACGACGCCCGCAAGTTTTCGACGAGCGTGATGGATAGCTCAGAAAAGAACTACCGCGCGCTAGAACTCGCGATCGTTTCTTCTGAGGCGTTCCATGAATTGCATGGCGGAAAGAGAGACTTCTAGGCTTCAAATCTCCATTCGCCATCGTGGTTGATTACACAAGGCGCCGTCTCGCGCAAAGTGCAGTCGCGCGCAAGGGAGGCGTCATTGGATTTGACGACATTCATGATGCGGCTGGATCACCAAGTCGCAGCGCCGGCAGCCGCTGTGGCGGAGGCGAGTTCCGGCGTGAAGAACTGGGGTTTGACAGCTCTCGCGCTGAAGCGGCCCGCGCTGCATTATGAGGCGGCGTCGCTCGGCTATGATTCGATCGGAAAGCACTATCGCAGCTACCTGCAGCGACTGAGCCGAACCCATCCAAAGGTCGATCTTGTGCTCGCTGCAGCGCTTCATTTCGCAGCAAGCCAGCGCGATCACGACGTTGAAGGGCCGCTCACGCCACTGGCGGTTCTGATCGGACCTGATCGCGGGCTCGCGGCGCCGCTGGCCTCGGAGTTTCAGCAATTGCGCCTTTGCGCGATCGCAACAGAACCGGCACATCGAACGCCTGAGAAGACGAAGAGGCTTCGGCGAGAGCCGCGATTGACAAAAGACCTGGTGGACGAACTGTCCGCTGATCACGCGCTTCGCATCTTCGCAATCATCGATCCAAAGTCGATCGAAGATCTAGATGCCCAATTCGAGACAATATCATGCGCCGCTGATCCGACGACCCTTGCGTTGTTTTCTTTATCGCCGATGATCGCCTCTGAATTCGTCTCACGTTATGAAACAAATAAATCCGTCACGATCAGCGCCGCCACCGGGTCGCAGGCTGGCCGCGTTCTCGCAATCGAAGGGCTCTTCAAGGACAAGCCGAAGCGCTACCGCGATCCGCGCGTTCTGCCGGCGCTCCAACCCCAACCGCGACCAAAAGGGACAGAATTCCTTGAGATGCGGCGGACCCGGGCGTTGCGCCCTCTCGACGCAATCACGCCCGCCACGCTGCGGGCGACGAAAGATGACAGCTACGTTGTGTTGCGAGAGGCGTTTGAGCACCGCTCGCGGCGCCAGGCGAGCGTGTTCGCCGCGCCGTATCCGCCGGAATTAAAGCCGCTCTTGTCGCCGAATTTCCACATCAAGCGACTCACGCTTTCCGTATTGCCTAAGGCCACATGTTCAGGCGGCGGCTTTGTGATCACGCAAGATAACGGCCTCCACGAAGAATCGCTGCCACCGGTGATTGATCACGGCGAATACACCACTTGGGGCCGGAAGTATTCTCTTGGCCAGCAACCAGACGCCGGGCATATCGGATTTATTGATAAGCGCATCATCGATGAAGGGCAGCCCGGCAAGTTTCGGATCCGGCATATGCCGAAAATCGTTCGCGAGATCGATGGGCCCGTGCTCATCGCGGGCGCGCTCTATCACGCGGTGTTTTCGCACTGGCTCATCGATGTGATGAGCAAACTGGCTCTATTGCCGCATCTGCGCGCCGCCGGCGTTGAGGATCTCACCATCGTCGTCTCAGGTCCGCTGAATGAAAAAATGCGCGAGATGCTTCGTTTTGCGGGCGTCGATCTCGCTAAAGTCATTGAGCTTGACCGGCATGATTGGATCGCGGCTGAGACTTTACTGGTCCCAAGTCGGCCTGCGAGGATGTATGATTTCATCGCTCCGGAGGTGTTCTCGTTTTATGATGCGATGTGCGATCAGGTGTTGGCGGAGACGCCGGTAAATCCAGCAAATTTGCCGCGGCGGATCTACACAGAACGTCAAAAAACCCAACACGCGAGCCGGCGCAGACTTGTGAACGAAGATCTCATCATCGAAACCTTGGAGCGTCAGGGCTTTAAGCCCGTGGAATTTTCCGATCTTTCTTTGGCGGAAGAGATCGCATTATTTAGAAACGCGGAGATGATCGCCGCTCCCCATGGCAGCGCACTTGGCGGGATCATGTTCATGCCGCCTGGCGCGAAAGTCTGCTGCTTTTTCGCAAGGTCACTGCTGCGTGTGATCCGTCACCATTACACGATCACTGCGAATCGCGATCTCGATCTCGTTGGCGTTCTAGGCGATGCCTTCGGAATGCGGTCTGATATGGATCATTGGGTTGTCGACCCAGATTTACTCAACCGAGCTTTAGACGCGTAACTAACCGACTATTTCACGAGATCTCCGCCTCGATAACGCGCAATATGGAGGGGTAAGCCGGCGTTGCGCCGGCTCTATCTTGCATTATGCTCGAGTGAGATCATCGACGCGCATGACGTCGTTTTCATAATCATCGTGATCACGCGAGAGTTTTGAGACCACGATAAAAGTGGTCTCTTCTAAGAACTCCATAGCATGCTCAACCATTGGTGGAGAATAGAACACGCTGCCAGGACCGTAGATCATCGTCTCGGGCGACGTATCTGCGCCAACGGGGCGGTGAAAATATTTAATTGATCCAGAGATCACGTAACAATAGTGCCAATCAGTCTTGTGAAAGTGGTTCGCGCGCACGGCGCCAGGTTTCGAGGTGATGATTGCGCATCCGCCGATATCCGTATCAATAATAGGCTGGATCACGCCCCGCTCGTCGATAAAGGGAGCGATCGGATCGCAGGTTGCGCCGTCCTCCAGAATGGTCGGCTTTGTCGACATTATGCCTCTCTCCCTCTCGATTCTGCGCCAACGCCTCGTGTCGCGCATTCGCCAGGTTGTTGTTAGGCTGCGGTGCTCCGCTCGAAATGGGCGCGAACGGACCCGAGCGCCAAGCGCAATCCGTCGCGCAGCGACGTCTGCGGCGCGTAGCCGAGCGCTCGTATTCTGCTGATATCCGGGCATCGCCGCTGCGTTTGACCGCTTGGCGCGGCGCTCGGCGTAAAGCGCGCCTCGACGCCCAGCGTTTCAGCGATCAATTCCGCCAAGCGGATGATTGCGATTTCTTCCTCGGCTCCGACGTGATAAATACTCAAATGATCTCCGGCAGTCATCGCGCGGAGTGCGCCGTCTACGAAATCATCGATATAAACAAAAGCACGTGTCGCCGATCCGTCACCCTGCAGCGGCGCTTCAACGATTCCGGAGGTTTGCGCGCGCCGCGCGCGCATGATCTTCATCGCAAGCTCGGGGATCACGTGATCGAAACCCATATTCGGCCCGTAGACGTTATGAGGGCGAACAATCACTGCGCGTTCAAACGCGTCTCGCCCGTAATTAATCGTCATTAGCTCGCCAGCGATTTTAGATCCGCCATATGAATAACGTGCATTTAGAGAATCTGGAAGAAGTAGAGACGCGCTTTCGTCGGTTGGAACCGAGGCGGGGGTTTGATAAACTTCCGAACTCGACATAAACAAAAACCGCGGGACGTTTGACCGGATCGCCGCATCCAAAAGAACATGCGTCCCAATGATGCCGACTTCTAAGACCTGTCGAGGAATCTCGTAGAAGTTCTTTGTCCCGTTAATCGCCGCAAGGTGATAGACTTCCTCACATCCTTCGACGGCGCGGCGCACCAGATCAGGGTCCCGGATGTCACCGAGGATAATATCGAAATCACTCGCCGCACCGCGCAAATGCTCTTGTGCGCCGCGCAACTGATTATCGAGGATGCGCACATCAAACCCTCGCGCGCGCAATTCTTCAGATATGCCACGACCAATGAAGCCGAGACCGCCCGTCACCAGGACCTTTGTCACAATTGATCCCCTTTCAAAGCTTTAGCGCGGCCGCCATACAAGAACGCCATACGGTTCATGGACCATGGTTCCAAGAGGTAGTCGCTTTTCAAAGATAATTTCGATGTCGCCAGCGTCGGCTAGCCGTCGCAACTCTGACTGGTACCCATTCAAATAATTTCGTTTCTGGTGATAGCGAGCGCCTAAATACCCAAGAAGTGTTTTGTGGTCGTAATGCTCAAGAACGGGTTCGATTTGGATGCAGAGTTTCGGGCGGTCCTCTAGAAGCATCGCGAGGACGCCGCCCCAATCGCCTCCCAACTGTTCGAAAGCATGCACCGAGAGCACGACCCGGTCTCTAAGCGAGCCAATCGATGCGCGTCCCTCAAGGCCCAACATATCAAGACGTGCGCCGCGGGCTCGTTCGCCAAAAGCGGCGCCGATCCGGTCGACCAGCGCGACAGATGGCTCGGCCCAATCCGCGCCGATCACGCGGCTCTTTGCGAACATATTGAGCAACAGATAAATGTTGGCGCCAGTGCCCGTGCCCAGATCTACAATGTCGTCGCCATCCTCAATGAAAGCGGTGTAGAGGACCGCCTTCACCGCATGGCAAAGCGCAAACTCGAAGAGAGGTTCGACAATACGCGCGTAATCATCATCAAGGCGCACATGCGGGAACTTAAAGTACTGCGGCGCCAATGCTTGATAGCTTAGCGAATGATGGTCGACGCGCTGCAGGATCTCGCCCCAACCAGTGCGCCATGCGTCGAGCCGGTGGGCGCCGGAGGCGGCCAAACTCTCATCGTTGAGGATGCGCATTACATCGAGCAGAACAGCGTCGCGCTCTGCAGCGTTCAGCCGCTCGAAGAGCAAATGTTCTTCAGCATCAAACCATAGTGTCTTAGCGCGATCCACCAGCGGCAGATCCAGTCGCGAGGCGACGCTCTCCAAGGTGAGGCGCTCGGCCATCGATGAGTCCTTCTCAGCACGATCCAACATTGTTGCGATTTCCAATAATGACTTCGGCGATGGCTGCGTTCGGCGCTGTCGGGCGATGTCTCGCTACAGGGGCGGCGGCGGTTGCGGAGGTTCGGCTGCGATGCGCTTGATGGCGTGCTGAATGCGCGCCTCGGACGGGCGCCGCAGCGACGGGAAGCGCGCGGCGGCGCGATCAATCGGCGGCGTTGGCGCGGCGTAATGAATGGCGCCGAATCTAATCGTTCTATTCGCTAGAGCGGCGACGCGTTCAAGCGCGACAGAGTCGCCCGCCGCTAAATTGAAGACGCCTTCCGCCCTGTCTTCAATTGCCTGCACAGTAAAGTCACACACTTCATCATGCGTCAGATAATTAAAGAGCGATGTCGCCGTAAGAGGCACTTCATCAGCGGCGCCGCTCAGGATCCGCATCGTGACATTCGGCGGCGAGTACGCGCCCAGAAGCGACGATAGCCTCAAAATGATCAAGCGTCCCGAGGTTTTGCGCGCCCACTCACGCGCCGCCGCTTCGGACATCAGCTTAGCGACGCCATAAAAGGTTGGAACCACGTCGAGCAGGATCGGATCATCTTCGTTCAAACTATGCCCATCGAGCGGGTAGACGGAGATCGACGACGCCAAAACGTAGGTGCCTTCGCAAAGCGCCAAGGTCTTTTTCGTCAGCTCAACGGAGTCTTCTAAATATTCGGCGAGGCCAAACTGCGTCACGTCTTTCTTGCGGCTATGGGCGCAATGCACGACCAAGTCGAAACGCTCTCGACCAGCGAAGAAATCATTGGCGTTCTCGCGACACAAGCCTTGAGCGCCGATCCGTTCCCGCATGCGGCGGCCCAGCCCTCCACTCGCCCCGGTCACAAGCGCCGTCATCCAGCCTCTTTCCCGCCGCGTCGCGACTCAACGCCGCGCATCTTTCGACGAACCCGCGCCGCTCGTCTCACAGGGCGCCGCTGATTGCAAGGCCGCTCGTTATGGTTGCTGAATCGTAGAGGGAGCGATACAGCTCGACGCAAAACGAGAGGCGAGCAAGACCGATGCTGGGTCGTCGGCGCAGGATGAAGGGTTCGCGCATGGCGTTATTTCGCCACCATAAGAACGGGGCATGCCGAATATGCGGCGGTTCTGATTTGGTTTCTGTGTTGGAGCTTGGCGCGCAGCCGCCCTCTAATGCATTCATTTCATCTGAAGAAATCACGTCTGAACAACGCTTTCCTTTGGACGTGTATCTGTGCCGGTCATGCGGGTCCGCGCAATTGCTCGACGTGGTCCACGGCGCCGACGTGTTTGACGATTATGCTTATCTTTCATCGACGTCGAAAGCGCTCCGCCAGCATTTTCAAGGGATGGTTGAGGAGCTTGTGGCGCGCCATGATCCGGAGCCTGGCGCCGTGATCGTCGACGTCGGCGCCAATGACGGCGTGACGCTCGATCGGTATCCGGCTGATCGCTTTAGGCTTATCGGCGTCGAGCCGTCATCGGCGGGGCGCTACGCGGCGGAGAAAGGGCACCATGTCCTCAAAGCGTTCTTCGGGCGCGAGACGGGACGGGCGATTCGCGACGAGCATGGGCCGGTGGCGCTGGCGACGGCGACGAATGTGTGCGCGCATGTCGATGATATCGGCGATTTCATGGCTGGGTTCGCTGAGATGTTGGCGCCGGATGGCGTGGCGGTCTTCGAATGCTCTTATCTGCTCGACATGGTCGAGGGCGTATATTTCGACACAGTCTATCATGAACACTTGAATTATCATGCGTTAACGCCGTTGACGCACTTGTTTGAGCGCGTTGGGCTGCAGGCGATTCGGGCTGAGCGGATCGATTTCGGCGCTTCGGGTCCTGCGATCCGGGTGACGGTCGCACGCGCCGACGGCGTGCTGCGGCCCGATCACACGATTGCGGCTTTCCTGGCGGAGGAGGAAGCCTGGGGCGTGAAGGACGAAGCGCCGTACCAGGCCTTCGCACGCCGAGTCGCCGCGGTGATCGAGGAATTGCGCGAGACGATCGGCGCGCTCAAGGCCTCGGGCGAGCGTTTGGCGGCGTTCTCCGCGCCGGCGAAGGGGAACACGCTCCTCAACTCGGCGCGCCTCACGACCGATGAACTCGAAGCGGTCTCAGAGAATAATCCGCTTAAGATCGGCAAGTTGACGCCGGGCAGTCATTTGCCTGTGATCTCTGATGAAGAGTTCTTGAAGCGAGATTACGACACCGCGCTGCTGTTGTCATGGAATTACGCCGATTTCTTCGTGAAGAACTCTGAGTTCGTTAAGAGAGGCGGGCGCTTCTTGGCGCCGCTGCCCTCGCCGGTCTTGCGACCTTAGCGCAAGCGCCGCGGTCCGCGCCGAATGCGGTCCGCCAAGCACGATATCAAGGAAATCTCTTCAGTCGCGACGTCCGCGATCGAGCTGAAAGGAAAACCGTATGGCGAAGTTCGACGTCCTCGTCGTCGGTGGATTGGGCCATATCGGGCTGCCGCTCGGATTGGTCTTCGCCGATACCGGTCTTCAAGTGGCGCTTTACGACATCAATGAAGAGTATCGGCGCATCGTCGCTCAAGGCCGGATGCCCTTCGAAGAGGATGGCGCTGACGAGCTTTTGGAGGCGCATCTCAACGATACGCTCCACGTCGCGCCGGACATCTCCTCGATCGCCGACGCCAAGACGATCTTCATCACCATCGGCACGCCGCTGGATGGCTATCTGAACCCTCGCATCGAGCCGTTGCTGCGCCTCGCGGAAGAGATGAAGCCGCATATGCGGGACGGCCAATTGGTGATCCTGCGCAGCACGGTGACGCCGGGCACGACGGATCTTCTCAACGAGGTCTTTCGCGAGGCCGCGGATGTGCACGTGGCCTTTTGTCCGGAGCGCGTGGTTCAGGGCAAGATGATCGAGGAGATGGAGAGCCTGCCGCAGATCATCTCGGGTTGCGACGAGCAGGCTCTATCCGGCGCGCGGCGGCTGTTCGAACGCCTCCAGGTGCAGCAGATTGAAACGAAGCCGAAGGAGGCGGAGTTCGCCAAGCTGTTCTGCAACGCCTGGCGCTACATCACCTTCGCCGCGGCGAACCAGTTTTACATGCTGGCGGAGACGGATGGTCTCGATTTCGACCGCATCCAACATGCGATGACTCATGATTACGCGCGGATGCAGGATTTTCCCTCGCCAGGGTTCGCCGCTGGACCGTGCTTGATGAAAGACACGATGCAGCTGGCGGCCTATGCGCGGCGCTCCTTCGAACTCGGCCAGGCGGCGATGTTCATCAATGAGGGGCTCGCGAGCTTCGCCGTGGATCGGCTGTCAGAGCGTTTGGGCGGCTCGCTGGTCGGGCGCCGAATCGCGATTCTGGGCATGGCGTTCAAGGCGGGGTCGGACGACATTCGCGATTCGCTTTCCTACAAAATCCGCAAATTGCTGGTCGGCCGCGGCGCGGTGGTCCGTTGCAGCGATGATTACGTCGAGATGGATCCGACGCTGATCCCGATGGAGGAGGCGCTGTCATGGGCCGAAGGCGTGATCGTCGGCACGCCGCATAAAGAGTATCGCGGCCTCGCCATTCCGCCCTCGGTCGAGAGCGTCGATGTGTGGAACACCGTCGCGCGGGC
This sequence comes from Pseudomonadota bacterium, assembly GCA_038530925.1. Classification (GTDB taxonomy): domain Bacteria; phylum Pseudomonadota; class Alphaproteobacteria; order Rhodobacterales; family Rhodobacteraceae; genus JALEGB01. The sequence goes on along the minus strand of JBCBCG010000027.1, from coordinate 7,736 downwards.
CTGACCTGGATGATCGCGCGTTCGTCATCGTCCGGCGCGCCGGCCCTGCGCGCGCTTGAGAGGGTCGGCGTGGAGCCAGCGCTCGCCGCGCCGCCTGGCGCGCGACAATGGGCGCCGTGGCCGGGCGCGGAGCGGGCCGCGCGGCGCGAGCCTGATGGGCGTCATCAGTTTCGTCTGCCGCCCGATGCGCTCGCCGGCTTGTATGAAGACGCCGAGGGCGCGGCGGCGCGCGGCGATTTCGCCTGGATCACGCGGTTCGCGCCGGAGGCTCTGGAGCTGACCGCGATCGCCTTAGCGATGATGGGCAATACGCGCGGCGCGGCGCGCGTGTTCGCTCGCGCGCCGGCTCTGTCTCTGCGCGGCGAGGTGTTTTCAAAGATTGCGCTCTGGGCTGAGGAGGGATCGCCCGCGGCGGCGGCCGCGTGCGAGGCGGCGCTGCGACGCTGCCCAGCATCGCCGGCGCGGGAGCGGCTCTTGGCGCTGTCGCCGCCGCGAGAGCTGCAGGTCCTCTTCGTCGGCGGGCCGACCAGCCGCGTCAGCGATCTCGCGGAAGGTTATGAAGGCGTCTGGGCGGCGATCGGCGAGGCGGATCCGGAGACCGGCGGCGTGCGCCCGAAAGCGGTTTGCGCGCGCCCGCCGCCGCTCGGCTCGATGGAGCGGTTCGATCTGGTGTTCGTCGATCCGACGCACTGGATGCCGGCGGTGCTTGACGCGATCGAAGGGCCTAAGGTCTGTTTCATCGGCGATCTGGAATGGCATTTCGCCCATGATCCGGCGCGCTACGCGCTGTGCGACGCGCTGGTCTCGCTCGGCTCTCAAGGCAATCTCGAGGCGCGCGCGCGATTCTGCGCGCCGAGCTTCGTCGGCCCGTTGGCGGTGCATTTCGGCCTCGCCTCGCCCGATCCCGCCTTTCTTGATCCGACCACCGCGGCGGAGGCTTGGCGCGCCGCGCCGCGGGATCTCGATCTCCTCTCCACGGGGCGCCAGCGCCATGTGGCCGGGCTTTACGCCGACAAGCCGGCGTTCAATCGCGCGATGATGGCGCTCGCGCCGCGGCATCGCGTGCTGATGCTGTCGCAGATGATCCCGGAGGCGGAGTATCGCGCGTTGATGGCGCGCGCGCGCTTTGTGGCGAGCAGCCACCGCTACGCGCTCGGGCAGTCCTGGCGGGCGTTCGAGGCGCTTGGCGCGGGCGCGATGGCGCTGCTCGACGAGGCGAGCGGCGCGGCGTCGCGCTTCTCGGAGGCCTATGCGTGCATCCATGAGGTGAGCGGCGCGGCGATGGCCCAGGACATGGCGCGCCATCTCGAGCGGTACGAGGCCTGCGCCGAACGCTTCGCGCCGCAAGCCGCATCGTTTTTCGCCGAGCTGGAGAGCGTGTGTCCGCCCGCCGCGACAGGCGTGGCCAAGGAGATCCGCCTATTGCTGCTCGGCGCGGCGCTCGGCCGCTACGGCTTTCCCAACGCGGCGATGGATGAGTGGCGGCGCGACCCCGATCTTGAGCGCTTCCGCGAGGCGCAGCGCCAAAGCGGCGCTTCGGGCGCCGGCGCCAGCGTCGCCGCGCCGATGGTGCAATCGTCCCTGCTGGCGGCGCCGCTCGCGCCATGGCTGGAGAGGCGGCGGACGCGACCGCTCGATGCGGCGCGCTACGCCGACGCGCTCGACGATCTCGCCCTCGCGCATCTGCGCCACAGCATGAAGCGCGCCGCGCCAAGCGAGCTGATCGAGCGCGCGGGAGCGATGATCGAGCTCTTTCCGGAACATGGAGCGCCTCTTCTTTTGCGCGCGGCGGGGCGGCGGCTCAGCGGTGATTTCCGCCATAGCGACGGTGAGCTGAGGGCGCTGCTCGGGCGCATCACGGCCTGGCGGTTCGAGGCGGCGGACGCCCGGCCGGAATGGCGCTTCGGCGTCATCGCCGTCGCCGGGCTGGTCGATGGCGGCATGCGCGACGGGCTGGCGCTGGCGCGCGGCGGCGCGGCCGAGGGGCGTCCGGCGCTGCGCCGCGCCGTCGAGGCGATCGCGCAAACGATGCTCGCCGACAGCGCTCTGAGGCGCTCCGATTTCAACGCGGCGATCCGCTCTGGCCTGCGGGCGACGTCGCTCGATCCGAGCGGCTTCACCGCCGGCGCCATCCTGCTCCAAGCGCTGCGGCGGCGCAGTTTGAGCGACGCGCGCCCCTTCTACGCGGAGCAGATGGTCTCTTGTTTCGAGGAGAGCGCGGGGCGGAGCCAAGATCTCTTCCAGATGTTCGCTTGGTCCGCCATGCGCGGGCTCTGGGCGCTGGGCCGAGAGGGGGAGGCGCTGTCGGTCGCGGCGCAATGGGGCGTCGCTTGGGACCGGATGGGGCGCCCGGCGCCGGAGGCGGCGATCGAGCCCTGGGCGCGGCGCGAGGCGGAGACGGTGTGGGAGATCGCGCCGCTCCGCGCCGCCGTCGCCGCCTCAGGCTTCGCGCTGTAAGTCCGCCCGTGGTCCTTTCCCGTCGCAGATCCGCGATGTCGCGTCCCGCTCGCCTGAAGCGCTATTGACCCGCTCAAAAATTCGCGCTCAGGTTGCGTTGAGGAGCAATAATTACAATGAGGCGCAGGTGAAGTGTTCCATTGTTATAAGAAGTTACAACGAGGCGGCGCATATCGGAAAGCTGATCTACGGGATCCAGCAACAGGATTTGGAGCCTCACGAGGTGATCCTGGTCGATTCAGGATCGACCGATGAGACGCGGGAGATCGCGGAGCGGGGCGGCGCGAAGATCATTCGGATCTCAAAAAGCGAGTTTTCATTCGGGCGCGCGCTCAACATCGGCTGCGAAGCGGCGACGGGCGACATCGTCGTCTTCGCCAGCGCCCATGTCTTTCCGCGCCATAAGAGCTGGTTGCGGAACCTCGTCGAACCGTTCGAGGATCAGCGCGTCGCGGTGTCTTACGGACGCCAACTTGGCGACGATGTGAACAAGTTCTCGGAACATCGGATTTTCCAGACCTGGTTTCCGGATCAGTCGGTCACGCCGCAGAAAAGCTATTTCTGCAACAACGCCAATTGCGCGGTTCGGCGGAAAGATTGGCGCCGGCGGCCCTATGACGAGCAGCTCACAGGGCTTGAGGATTTGGCTTGGGCCAAGCACGCGCAGCAGGAGGGCGGTTGGATCGCCTATCGCGCCGACGCCGAGATCGTGCATGTCCACGATGAGAGCTGGGCGCAGGTGCGCAACCGCTATCGCCGCGAGGCGATCGCTATGAAGCAGATCAATGAGACGGTGACGCTCAGCCGCGCCGATTTCTTCAAGCTGCTGACGGTGAACATCGTCGCGGATCTGAAGGTGGCGCGGCGGCTGGGCGTGCTGCGCAAGGAGTTCTGGCCGATCCTCTTCTTCCGCTACAATCAGTTCGTCGGAACCTACAAAGGCTATCGCGATCCGGACGACGTTTCGGCGGAGCTGCGAGCTCGGTTCTACTTCCCCTCCGCCGCCATCGCCGAGCAGCCGAGCCGACCGGAAGAAAACTCGATCGACTACAAGGAAGCGCGCGAATACGCGGGCGGCTGACAGCGCGGCGCAGGCGGTTTCAAGAATGAGATAAGCCTATGGAAAAGATCACAGCGCTGATGCCGATGCGGCATTCGTCGGAGCGTGTGCCGGGCAAGAATTACCGGCCGTTCGGCGATGGGCGGCCGCTGTTTTATCACATGCTCGACACGCTGCTGAGCTGCGATCGGATCGAGACCGTGGTGATCAACACCGACAGCCCGACCATCGAAGAGCTATGCGCGCGCGATTTTCCAGATGTGCGCGTGACGCGGCGGCCCGATGCGCTGCTGGGCGGCGATGTGCCTATGAACGACATCCTCGCCTATGATGTGGAGCGCGCGGGCGGCGCATTCTTCTTGCAGACGCATTCCACGAATCCGTTGGTGAAGAAAGAAACGGTGCAACGCGCGGTCGATTGCTTTTTTGAGCAGTATCCGATCTACGACTCGCTTTTTTCAGTAACCCAGCTGCAGACGCGGCTTTATGATCAGCTGGCGCGTCCGATTAATCATAACGCCAATATTTTGCTCCGAACGCAGGATCTGCCATCGATCTATGAAGAGAATTCCTGCCTCTATATATTCGAGGCGAAGGCGATGCGCGAGACAGGCATGCGAATCGGCCGCCGGCCCTGGATGTTCCCAATCGATCCGATCGAGGCGGCGGACATCGATGTGGAGTTCGATTTCTCGCTCGCCGAGATGAGCTTCAAACTCTTGCGTGGGCAGGGGGGCGGCGCATGAAGGCGCTCGTCACGTGCCTCCATCTTCAACGCCGGATCGAAGAGTATCGAAGCGCCTTCGAGAATTGCGGCGTCGCGCTCATCCTTCCTGAAATCACCGGCCAGCAGCTCAGCGCGGGCGAGATGCGCGCGCTCTTCGCCGCGGGCGTCGATGTCGCGATCTTGGGCGATGATGCGGTGGATCGCGAGGCGCTTGTGGCGGGAAAAGCCGCGGGCCTCAAAGCCATCGTCAAATGGGGCATCGGCACCGACGCGATCGACAAAGCCGCCGCACGCGCGCTCGGCGTGCCCGTCTACAACACGCCCGGCGCCTTCGGCGAAGAAGTCGCGGATCTCGCCATGGCCTATCTCCTGATGCTGGCGCGGCCGCTTCACAAGATGGACGCGGGCGTGCGCGAAGGCGCGTGGCTCCAGATCCAAGGCCGCTCGCTCTCAGGCCTCACCGCCGGCGTGATCGGGCTAGGCTCGATCGGCCAGGCGATCCTGCGCCGCGCGCGCGGCTTTGGGATGACGACGCTCGGCTATGACGTCTCTGAGCCCGCCGCCGAAGACCTCGCCGCGCTTGCGACGGAGTTCGCGCCGCTGTCGGCCGTGTTCGAGCGCGCCGACATCCTGTTTCTCGCCTGCGCGCTGACGCCGGAGAACCGCCATCTGGTGAACGCCGATCGGCTGGCGCTGATGAAGCCGGACGCGTTCTTGATTAATGTCGCGCGTGGGCCGCTGGTGGATGAGGCGGCGCTGGTCGAAGCGCTCAAGCAAGGCAGGCTCGGCGGCGCGGGGCTCGATGTGTTCGAGATCGAACCGCTGCCGGAGACCTCCGCGCTGCGCGCGCTCGACACTGTCGTGCTCGGCAGCCATTGCGGATCGAACACGCGCGAAGCGGTCGCACGGATCAACGCGCTAACAGTGGAGATGGCGCTGCGGCTGCTCGGCGTCGCCGGCGCGGAGCGGCCAAACCGTCTGGAGCGTATGAACCGCGTCGCCTAGCGCGCGGCCCTCAGCGCTTCTTCTTGCCCATCGCCCGGTCGTAGAGCGGCGCGACGGCGATGAGCGCCGGGCCGATCAAAGGCCAGTGCTTTGATTTCTGGTAGAATGTCGCGATGCGCTCGTCGACCAGATGAAGCGCGTGTTCGAATCGCCCTGTTGCGCGCCGCAAATCGGCGGACAACACGTTGGCCGCATCGCGCTTGGCCATCAGACGCGGCGCGAAGGTCTCGTCGAGCGCGCCTGGCTGGGGCGGCGCGGCGCCGAAGCGATAGCGCGCCGGGACCGCGTTCAGGACTTTGTGCGTTTCGAACAGCGCCGAAGAGAATTGATCGACAGCGCGCAAATTGCGCCGCCAGAGCGCCCAATCCGCTCTCCCGGCGGCGTCAGCCTCGTCTCGCCACCGGATAAGATGCGCCGCCGTCGTCTCCGCCGCGCCGCGGCCGCCCTCCGCCGCGCAATGGGCGTCCAAGAAGGCGGGCCAGGCCGGCTCGCCTCGCGCGGTGAGCGTCTCTATCTCAGTCAGCTCCGCCTCAAGCGCGGCCGTAGTCTCGACGATCGGATAGGCGCCCATCGGCTCTTTGAATTTGTCGACCCGCTCGCCATGGGGATTGAAGTAGATCACCGGCTTGCCCATCGCCAAGGCCTCGAGCACGCCCGAGGCGAAGCGCTGGATCACCACGCTGGCGCGCGCGGTCGCCTCGTAAAAGCTCTCGCTCACCACGCGTTCCGGAAAGAGCGCGCCGAGATCCGCGGGATGCCGTGAGATCGCCCAATCGACGCCCGCCGCGTCGCAAGCCGCCGCCGCTTGTTCGAGCCAGGCGTCGCGATGTTCTGTGAGCACGCCATAGGTGAAATTGGCGTTGATCAGCGCCAGAGGCCGATCGGGCGGCGCGCGGCGCGGCTCCGCGCGCAAGAGATCGATCCGCGGCACGCCGCCGACCACTACGGTTTGCGCGCTGTCAGAGAAATAGCGTCGATCGAAGGCGCCGGGCAGCACGACGCAATCAGCCATGCGGTAGGCGTCGCGGCGCCGCGGGATGTCCGCGTCGCGATAATCCTGGATGCCCTCGACGATCGCCGCGGTGCGCAATCCCGCCGCCTGCGCCGCGCCGAAGATCCCGCGCACCGACGGATCCCATTCATTGAACGCGACCAGCAGCGACGGCCGATAATCGCCAAGCAGGAAGGCGCTGAGCCCGATGAGCGTGAAACCGGCCTCCGCCGCCGCGCCTCTCAAACCCCGATCGCCGCAATGGCTGGAGAGGTCGATGATCTCAAAGCGAACGCCCTGCGCGCGAAGGAACGGCGCGATTTCGGCGATGGCGCGCAGGTGATAGTCCTTCTGCGGCAGGAACAGGATCTCGGCCGCGCGCTGATCATCGCGCGCCCAGCCGTAAAATTGCGCGCGATCGGTCAGAGGGAACGCCGACGCCTCGGCGGCCATGGGCGGTTCTTGGCGCGGATCGAGTTCGTCGAGCAGAGCGAGCGCGGCGGCGCTCGCCGCGGGACGCCGCTCCTCAACGCCGGTGCGCGGCTCCGCGTAAAAGCGCGCGACGCCGGAGAGCGCGCCGTCCCGGGCCTGCGCCTCGCCCAGCAGACGCCGCGCTAAAGGCGCCGTCTCGCGGAGCCGCCTGCGCAATCCGAGGCTCGGCGCCTTGATCTCAGGCTCGCTCTCCACCTCGCGCGTCGCCTCCATCGCGGCGAAACTTAGGCTGCGCCGCGCCGTATCCATCGCCGCGCGGTAGGCGCCGTGCGGCTGGCGATAGGGCGCCGCGTCGCTGTCGAAATCGACCCAGTCGGGCAGCGGCGCATGCGCGCTTTCGTTGAGCGCCAAGGCGATGTCGAGATGCGCGAGCGGCGCCGTGCGGATCATGCTGCTCGGCCGGCGCCGGTAAGTGACCGCGACGTGATGCGCCGGCCGCATCTTGTAGCCGGCGCGGAACAGGCGGGCCCAAAACTCGTAATCCTCGGCTTGGGCGAAGCGCTCGTTGAAGCCGCCGAGACGCCTCAGCTTTTCGGCGATGAACAGCGGCTGGTTGGCGTTGAACGGGCAATCGCCCGCGACGGAGAGGAAGGAGAGCTCGGGCAGCGTGCGGGCGGTGGGAAGCGGCGGCTGGGTGCGCCCTTCAGGGATCGCGGCGCTGGCGCAGTAGGCGCCGATCACTTCGGGCTCTTCGGGGTCGGCCTCGAGCGCCGCGATGCGGATCTCGAGCGCGTTGCGCATCAAGAGATCATCCGCGTCGAGAAAGGCGACATAGGGGGTCGCGGCGGCGCGCAGACCCGTGTTCCGCGCCGCGGAGAGACCGCTATTGGCGTGATGACGGATCACGCGGAAGCGCGGATCGCGGCGCGCCAAACGGGCGGCGAGGGCCTGCGTGCCGTCGGTGGAGCCGTCATTGACGATGACGCAGATAAAGTTGCGCAGGCTTTGGGCGCGGACGCTTTCCAGCGTCGCTTCGAGGAAATGTTCTGCATTGTAAGCCGGGA
>JBCBCG010000026.1:0-27372 GCA_038530925.1 Pseudomonadota bacterium | reverse complement strand
CGCGCCCGCGCCGGTGGCCTTCGACAAATACGCGGCGATGGGCGCCTATCATTGGCGCGAATGCGATCCTTTGGACGCCGCGTTCAACCCGCCGCTCGCCGCGCGCTATCAGATGATCGCACGGCGCCTAACCGGCGGCGACGTCGTCGATATCGGCGCGGGCGACGGCTATCTGACCGGCCTCGCCGCCGCGCGCTGCCGCAGCGTCGCGGCGATCGAGGCGGACAAAGCGGGCGTCGCCCTCGCCCGCCGCATGCTCGCTGAGCGGCGCAATGTGACGATCCTGGAGGCCGACGCCTGCGCCCTGCCGTTCGCGAATGAGAGCTTCGACATCGCGATGATGGCCGATGTGATCGAGCATCTGCCGGCGCCGGCGCCGGCGCTGCGGGAGATCGCGCGCGTGCTGCGGCCAGGCGGCGCGGCGCTGATCACGACGCCGCGCCGCGTGGCGCACCGAGTCTGGGATCCGCGCCATGAGCGCGAATACGCGCCGGACGAACTGATCGAGGAGATCGGCGCCGCCTTCGGCGAGGTGACGCTCCGCTTCGCCTGGCCGCTTCTCTGGAGCCGGCTCTACCGCACCAAGCTCGGCTGGCGGGCGCTGAAATGGGCCGGGCGGCGCGGCTTCAATCCCTTCCTGCGCGAGAGCGCCGCGCCGGATGGGTTCGGCCAAATGCTCGCCATCGCCTCGAAACCGAAGAAAGGCGCGTCATGAGCCTCGCCGCGACCCAAGCCGCCGCCCGCGCGCGCCATGGCTGGCGCGGCGGGCCGACGTTCGGCGCCGCGTCGGCGGCGTCCTCCAGCGGACGTTACCGCCTCGCGCCGACCTTGCTCGTCTATGGCGCGATCCTAGGCGCTGCGACCGGTCTGGTGCTGCTCGACGCGCTGGCGGGCGCGATCGTGATGGCCATCTTCGCCCTAATCGGCTTTTCGTGGCGCGAAGACATGATGCCGGTGCTGCCCGCGATCCTAACCTACCAAGCGATCGCCATCAGCGCAGGCGCTTATTTCTACACTCTCTACGGCTATTTTCAAGGCGGCGGCCACTCGACCTTCATCGATTGGTCGGTCAGTAATTCCTTCGTCGCGCTTTTTGGAATTTTGATTGGATTTCGCATCGGCTTGACGGTGCTGAAAGGCGCCGTCGACGCCTCGATGCGCGCGCGCGACGTCAATTACAGCATCGAACGCCTGTTCTTTCTGACGGCAGTACTTTTTTCGGTGAATTTCGTCTTCGACATCCTGCCGAAGCAAATCTGGTTCGGCGCCGCGCATATCATCACCAACGCGCTGGCGCTGCGTTTCGTGGCGTATTTCATTCTTCTGCTGGTCTGTCTGCGTCGCCGCGAAGGTTATGGCTACGCCGCGGCGGGCACCGCGATCGTGATGCTGCCCGAGCTGCTGACCGGCTTTAGCGGCTTCAAAGAGATCATGCTCATCGTGCTCGTTTCGGCGGCGATGTATTGGAAGCCGTGGATCCGAACGAGGCGTCAGCGGGCGATCAACCGCCTGACCATTTTCATCGGCGCGCTGATGACGGTGCTGGTGCTGCTCAGCGGCTTGATCTGGACGGGCGGGCTGAAAGAGGCTTGGCGCGGGATCGTCTGGACCGAACAAGCGGCCGAATTTGCGCCGATCGAGCGGATGGGCCACTTCTTCGACGTGGCGACCGAAAGCCTCGACGATCTCGAGATCGAGCCGACGGTCGAAGCGATGGCCGCCCGCTTCTCCAGCGGCACGCTCTATTTCGCCTATGTGATCGAGCGCGTGCCGGGCGTCGTCGATCATGAAGACGGCGCGCTTTTGAACCTGACGCTTTACAATGCGATGACGCCGCGGATCCTGTTTCCAGAAAAGAAGAATATCGGCAGCGACAGCTGGCTCGTCCGCGAATATGCGGGCGTTCAAGTGGCCGGCGCGGAGAGCGGCACGTCGATCGGCCTCGGCTATCCGGCGGAGTTCTATATCGATTTCGGCGCGCCAGGCATTGTTGTGATGTCGATCGTTTACGGCTTCGTCGGCGCGTTCTGCATCGCCGTGTTCGCTTGGGTCGCGCGAAACCGAGAGATCATGTTCGCGCTGATGGCCGGGCTTTTGACCGAGTCGATGATGGCGATCGAAGGCAGCTTCATCAAATTGCTGCCGGGCATGCTGCAGCGCACCATAATCGCAGCGGCGGTGATTTTCATCGTGCGCCGCCCGCTGATCACCCTTGTGACCCATCGCGGCCGGGGCGGCGACGCGCCTGGGGCGCCGCACGCGCTGGCCGGCGGAGCAACGCCGTGAGCGAAGCGGGCGGAGACCCCAGGCCGCTGACGCTCTGCGTCACCAGCCTCGATGGCGCGCGGGGCGGCGTCGCGGCGTCCAACGCCTGCCTGCGCGCGGCCATGGCGGCGTTGGCGCGGCGGCGCGGCGCGGCGCTTGAGATCCTGAGCTTGCATGACGCGCCGGAGGATGCGGCGCGGCTCGCGCCCGGCGCGGCGGTGCGCGCCTTTCGCGGCGCCACGCTCCGCTTCGCCCTCGCCGCGCTCAGGGCCGCGCCGCGCGCGCGCATGATGGCGTTCGACCATGCGCATCTCGCCGCGCCGCTTTTGGCGCTGGCGCCGAGCCGTCGGCCGCGCATCGCCGTGATCGGTCATGGCTCTGAAGTCGGACGCGCCTTGCGCCGACGGAGCGCCGCGAGCCTCGCCGCGGCCGATATCGTGCTCACCAACTCCGACCACACGCTGCGCGCGATGCGCGCCGCGCTTGGCGCGGCGTTGTCGCCCGAGCGCGCGGCGCGGATCGGGCGCGCCTGTCCGCTCGGCTTGCCGCCGCACAGCGCGGCGACCGCCTATCCGCCATCCGAGGCGGAAAGCGCCGCGGCGCGGTCGGGGCTGAGCTTGCGCGCGGCGGATGGCGCGGATCGGCCGATCGGCGCGCGAATGCTGCTCTTGGTCGGGCGCATGGACGCCGGCGAGGGCGAAAAAGGCCAGGCCGAGATGATCGATGCGATGCCGAGCCTCCTGGCGGCGCATCCGGGCGCGCAACTCGTGCTGGCGGGCGGCGGTTCGGACGAGGCGCGGCTGCGCGCCGACGCCGCGGCGAGCGATGCGGCCGGCGCCCTCTTCCTCACTGGACGCGCGCCGCGCCCGATGCTCGAGCGGCTTTATCAAGCGGCGCATGCGTTCGCGATGCCGAGCCGTCAGGAAGGCTTCGGTTTGGTGTTCCTCGAGGCGATGAACCGCGCCAAGCCGTGCCTCGCCTGCCGCGGAGATGGCGGGGCGGAGGTGGTCGTCGACGGCGAGACCGGCGTTCTGATCGACCAGCCGGTGCGGCGCGAGGCGCTCGTCGCTGCTCTGTCGCAGCTCCTCGCTGATCCCGCCCGCGCCGCGCGGCTCGGCGCCGCGGGCTGGCGACGGCTGCAGGAGCGCTTCAGCGCCGCGGCGCATCGCGCGCGGCTGATGGAGCATCTCGGACCGTTGTTGGACGGCGCGCCGGCGCCCGCCGCGGCGCCGCGTGCGCCAGCGTTCGCCGCCGCTCAGGAGAGCCGCGGATGAGCGCGCGAGCGGCGCATCGGCGCGGCGCGCCGCTGGCGCGCTGGCGCGCCGCGCGCCTTCGGCGCGAGGCGGACGCGGCGGAGGCGCGTTTCGCCGCGGAGCGTCACGCGGCCGACGACGATCTCGACGCCGCGCAGCTCGCGCGCTTCAACGCCGCTTGGGCGCAGAGCCTCCGCCGCTCGCCCTGGGCGCGGCGCTGGCGCGATCAAACGGGGCTGCCGACGCGCTTTGGGAGTTGGGACGAGATCGCCGCAAGCGCGCCGATCCAGCGCAAAGCCGATCTCCGCGCCTTGTTCTCGGCGCCGCAGAGCGACGAGCCCGGCGCCACGGAACGGGCGACGTGGCGCGCGACCGGCGGCGCGACGGCGGAGCCCTTGCGCTTTCCGATGTTTGGCGAGGAGCCGCGCATCGCCGCGCGGGATCATTGGACGGCGCGCCGACGGCTCGGCGTCGATCCGGGCGATCGTCTCTTCCTGCTCTGGGGCCACGCGCATCTCTTCGGGACCGGCTGGCGCGGCGCGGCGGCGCGGTGGCGGCGGATCGCGGCGGACCAGGCGCTCGGCTACACGCGCTGGAGCGCCTATGATCTCAGCGACGAGGCGCTCCGCGCCGGCGGCGCGGCGCTGCTGCGGAGCGGCGCGGCTTATGTGATCGGCTATTCCGGCGCGCTCGACCGCTTCGCCCGCGCCAACGCCGCGGCGGCGGAGGCGATCCGCGCGCTGGAGCTGAAAGCGGTGATCGCCACCGCGGAGGCGTTCCCGCGCCCGGAAAGCCGCGCGCGGATCGAAGCGCTGTTCGGCTGTCCCGTGGCGATGGAGTACGGCGCGATGGAGACCGGGCCCCTCGCCCATGAGCCGCCGCGGCGTGAGGCGGATGGCGCGCCTGCGGGCGGCTTTGAAGTGTTCGCGCGCCATCATCGCTTGGAGCTCGGGCCCGAGCTTGCGCCGGGCGGCGCCCGAGAGCTCCTCGTCACCAGCCTCTACCCGCGCGCGGCGCCGTTGATCCGCTACGCGATCGGCGACGCGGTCCGGCCCACCGCTGAAGGAATGGACGCCGCGGCGCAGGGCGGGCTCGCCCGGCTCGACGGGCTGATCGGGCGCTCGAACGACGCGGTGCTGACGGCGGCGGGCGCGCCGCTCCATTCCGAGGCGCTCACCCATGCGCTGCGCGATCTGCCGGATCTGGCCGCGTTTCAAATTCTCCGCGGGCCGGACGGCCGCGCGCGGCGCCTGCGCTACGAGGCGCCGGCGCCTTTGCCTGACGCGGCGCGCGACGCGCTGCGCGCGCGGCTCGGCCGGCTCGACCCCGCGTTAGGTGAAACGCCGCTGGAGAGAGTCGACAGTCTCAGCGTCAGCCCCGCCGGCAAACGGCCCATGGTGATCGACGAAGCCTGCGCCACACCGCGCCAAGCCGCGACCGCCGGCGCATGACGCCCCTTCCCCTTTTCCCCATTGCGAGGACGCCATGGCGCTGAGCACGAAAGCCAAATCACTCGCCAACGCCGCGCTTCGCCCGCTCGGCGCCAAGCTCGACAGCATTACCGCGGAGCGGGCGGAGCGCGCCCGGCTCGACGCCCATGCCGCGCGCCACGGCTTTGAGGAGCCGCTCTACGCGCTGTCGCCCGGCATGGCGGAGTTCAACGCGCAACCGATGATCGAGGCCGCGCGCCGGCATGAGGATGCGCTCGCGCGACTGCGCGATCCCGCGCGCAACGCGGTCGGCTATACGCCGCAGAACGGCTTTTTCAATCCGCCCGACGCCGAGATCTCCTATCTCATGCTACGCCGCCTCGAGCCGCGCCGCATGATCGAGATCGGCTCCGGCCATAGCACGCGCATCGCCGCGATGGCGCTGCGCGAGACCGCCGCCGAGACGCCGGAGCGCGAGCCGGCCCGTCTCATCGCGATCGATCCACAGCCGCGCGCCGAGATCGACGGCCTGGTGGATCGGTTCGAGCGCATGCGCCTCGAGGATGCGCCTCTCTCTCTCTTCGAGACGCTGGAGGCCGACGACGTGCTCTTCATCGACTCCAGCCACGAGCTGCGCGCCGGCGGCGATGTCGCGCAGCTCTTTTGCCGGATCCTGCCGCGGCTTGCGCCAGGCGTTGTGATCCATGTGCATGACGTGTTCCTACCCTTTGAATATCCGGCGGCGCTCTTCTACGAAAACCCGCTCTGGGGCGAGCAATACGCGCTGCACGCGCTGCTCTCCGGCGGAGGCTACGAGGTCCTTTGGCCGGGCTACTACGTGCAGCGGACGCGCCCGGAGCTTGCGGAGGCGCTGCCGTTCCTCGCGGACGGGCCGGCGCAGAGCTTTTGGATGCGCAAGCGGCCCGAAGACGCGCGCCTCGGAAGCCAGGAGGGCGGCGCATGAACCGGCCGCTCAGGATCATCCATGTGCTCGGCGGCATGGAGGCGGCGCTCGGTGGGCCTTCCTACACAGCGCCGCGGCTCGCCGAAGCGCAGGCCGCCCTTGGCGCGGACGTCGAGCTGCTGACCATCGCGCCAGGGACCAGCCGGCCCGAGACTTCGACGCGCGGCGCGCTGCGCGTCACGGCCTTCCCGCAGACCGCGGCTGCGACGCCGGCGCTGTCGAAGCTTCGCGTCTCGCTGGGGCTCTGCGCGGCGCTGCGGCGCAAAGCAGCGCAAGCCGATCTCATTCACGCGCATGGGCTTTGGCAGTGGCACACGCTGGCGGCGGCGCAGACGGCGCGGCGCTCCGGCGTCCCGCTCATGCTCTCGCCGCGGGGCATGCTGGCGCGCGAGGCGCTGGCGATCTCGCCGCGGCTGAAAGCCGCCTTCCACCATGCTGCGCAAAAGGGCGCGCTGCGCGATCTGGCTTGCATCCATGCGACCTGCGCCGCGGAAGGCGCGGAGGCGCGCGCCTTTGGGCTGACCGCGCCGATCGCCGTCGCGCCGAACGGCGTCGATCTTCCGGCGCTCGCCGCGCCGCGACCGCGCCCGAAAGACGGCGTGCGCGAGGCGCTCTATCTCGGGCGACTGCATGCGCGCAAACGGCTCGATCTTTTGCTGCGCGCTTTCGAGGCGGCGCGGCGCGCGCTGGGCGAGACTGGCGCCGCGCCTTGGCGCCTTCGCGTGATCGGGCCGAGCGAGCAAGGCTGCGCGGCGGAGCTTCAGGCGCTCGCCGAGGCGCTCGACATCGCCCGGCATGTAAGGATCGAACCGCCGCTTTACGGCGCCGAGAAGTTCGAGGCGCTGCGCCGCGCCGATCTCTTCATCAGCCCGAGCCCGAACGAGAATTTCGGCGTCGCCATCGCCGAAGCGCTCGCCGCTGAAACGCCTGCGATCGCGACGCATGGCGCGCCCTGGGTCGCGCTGGCGACGGAGGGCTGCGGCTGGTGGACGGCGCCGCGCGAGGCGGCGATCGCGGAGGCGCTCAGCCACGCGATGGCGACGCCGCGCGCGAGACTGGAGCGCATGGGCGCGAAGGGCCGCGCGCATGTGGCCAGCGCCTGCGCTTGGGAACCGATCGCAGCGCGCCTGCTGGAGGTCGCCGCCTGGCTCCGCGGAGGCGCTTGCGCGCCAGCGCCCAACGCCATCCTGAAAGAAGGCGTTCCGCAGGAAACGCTGTCCACCGCGCCGCGCGGACCCCGCGCGGGTTCCCCCTCACTCAGCAGGAGCGCCGCACGTGAAAGTCTCCGTCCTGATCCTCGCCCATAACGAGGCCGCCAATCTGCCGCGCTGTCTCTCGGCGCTTTCCTGGTGCGACGACATCGTCGTGATCGACAGCGGCAGCAGCGATGGCGGCCAAGAAATCGCCGCCCAGTTCGGCGCGCGAGTGCTGACGCGAGCGTTCGACGACTTCGCCGGACAGCGCAATTACGGCGTCGCCGTGGGCGACTTCAAACATGACTGGGTGCTGCATCTCGACGCCGACGAGGTGGCGACGCCCGCCTTCATCGCGGCGCTGGAGGCCCTGCCTGATGATCCGCCGCTTGACGGTTATCATCTGCCGTCGAAGCTGATGATCGGCGAGCGTTGGTTGAAGCATGCGGGCGGCTATCCGACCTATCAGGCGCGGCTCGGCCATCGCGCCCGCTTCTCCTTCGTTCAAGTCGGCCATGGCCAGCGCGAACATCCGACTGCGCGGATGGGCGTCTTCTCAGAGCCATATCTGCATTACAATTTCTCGCATGGCATGCGCCGTTGGCTCGAGAAACACATCCGCTACGCCGCCGACGAGGCGGCGCTCCTAGGCCAGGCGACGACGAACGAGTCGGAAGACGCCGTATCTGCTTTCAGCCGCCTGGGCCTGCGGCGCCGGCTGAAGCGTCTGTTTGGCGCGCTGCCTCTGTGGTTGAGGCCGCCGCTCCGCTTCTTTCATGTCCTGATCGTGAACCAGGGCTTTCGCGACGGCGCCGCCGGCCTCGCCTATGCGGTGATGATGGCGGTCTATGAAGGGATGATCGCCGTCTTCGCCTATGAGGCGCGCTTCACGCGTGAGGCGACAGCGCCGGAGAGGACGGCGCCGGAGGCGCGCTCAGGCGCGAAACCGGCCACGGAGACCAAGGCGGCCGGCTGAGACAGCCGGCGAAGACTGCCGGCGGAGACTGGCGGCGGGAGACGAGCGGATCGCCTAAGCCGCCGGCTGCGGCGTCAGCTCTTCGGCAAGCGCGGGCGGCTTCCGAACACATGACGGATGCGCACGCCTCGCTCGCAACGGTTCACGCCGGAGGGTTTGGCTTTGCTCCACACTCTTCCGAGGCGGCTGTCATGTTCGATCATGATGTCGCCGATGCGCTCATTGCCGACGAACTCAAGCGTTTCCGTGATCGTTCTGGTCTTGCCGCCGCCAGGAATAGTGGTCCTCTTCAACTTGTTCGTACGCCATTTCTTATCCTCAACATCAAAGTACTTGATCCGATAGACCGTGCTATTCACGAAATAATCATTGCGCAATATGAGTTTCACATCGCGGCAGCGCTGATCGGCGTAGGCGGATAAGGGCGCGGCGGTTGCGGCGATCAGGGACGCCGCGGCGATGGCGATGCGGGTGAAACGGCGGGTCATGGGCGAACTCCTAAACAGGCGATGACGTCGGCGCGCTCGAAGCCGCGGGAACTCGGCTCCAGCGCGTTCGGAAGAGCGCTTGAGATTGCGACCAAACATTGGAGGCGGAGCGGGCTTCTCGCGACGCGGCTCTGCATCGCACCGGAAGCGATCCTGGTGAAACAGCGTCCTCGCGCTGGAACCGGCTCAGGCGCTCGGCGCGTCGCTGACCGCGTCGGCGCGCCAGCCCGGCTTCACCGCCATGAAGCGGCCGATGCAGAGCGCGTCCATATCCGTGCGCAGGAAGCAGGCCACGGCTTGCTCAGGCGTGTCGACGATGGGCTCGTTCTCATTGAAGCTCGTGTTCAGCACCATGCCGACGCCGGTGCGCCGCTTCAGCGCGGTGATGAGCTGGTGATAGAGCCCATTGGTCTCGCGATCGACGCTTTGCAGCCGGCCTGTGCCGTCCACATGCGTAATCGCCGGCAGACGCCCGCGCCATTCGGGGCGCAGCTTCACCACATGCATCATGAAGGGTGAATAGACGTCTTGCTCAAAGTAAAGCGGGACATCCTCGCGCAGCACGCTTGGCGCGAAAGGCCGGAAGCTCTCGCGCCGTTTGATCTTGGCGTTGATCGCGTCCTTGATCGTGGGCGAGGCCGGGTTCGCCAAAATCGAGCGCGCGCCAAGCGCGCGCGGGCCCCATTCGCTCCGCCCTTGATGCCAGCCGAGCACCGCGCCGTCGGCGATCAGCGCCGCGGCGGCGTCGACCAGCGCGGCGTCGCTCGGCAGCTCTTCCACGGGAAGGCCCGTCTCCTCAATCGCGGCGCGCTGGCGCGCTTCGTCATACCCCGGGCCCCAAAACGCATGCGCCATGTGGAAGCGCTCGCCGCGGCCAAGCACATTGTGCCAAGTCCAGAGCGCCGCGCCGAGACAAGTGCCGTCATCGGAGGCGGCCGCTTGCAAATAGGGCGTATCGAAGGGCGTATCGCGCAGGATCCGCGCATTGGCGACGCCGTTGAGCGCGCAGCCGCCCGCCATCGTCAGCCGCGGGGTCGGAACGAGCGCGTGAAGACGCTCAAGGCAATGCGTCGTCATCTCTTCGAACCGCGCTTGAGCGGAGCGGGCGATGTTCTTCTCCCGCGCGCCCACCGCGTCGCGCCGCGCTGGTGGGCCGAACAGCGGCTCGAACGCCTCGCGCTTGTAGAGCCGCAACGTCTCGAACTGGCCCGCCTCGTCCACCGCGCCGCTCTGGCCGCCCTCATGCATGCCGAAAGCGCCGGCGGCGAGTTTGAACCACCCGTTCTCCGGCGCGCTCACGAGCTGCGCCATCTCTTCAGCGTAGACGTCTTCGCCATAAGGCGCGAGGCCCATGACTTTGTATTCTTCGCCGAACCGGTCGAAGCCGATGTATTGGCAAAGCGCCGTGTAGAAAAAACCAAGACTGTCCGGCAAGCTCACGCGGTCGAGCACCTCGATCCGCGTCCCTTCGCACCGCGCCGCCATGGCGGAGGTGAAATCGCCGGACGCATCGAATGAGAACGCCGCCGTCAGCTCCTCGAAGGGCGAGGCGTAATACGCGCTGGCGATATGCGCGAGATGATGCTCGACCGGCACGGTCTCGAACGACACCGCGCCCGGATCTTCATCGCAGAGCGCCGCGAGCTGTTCGACCATGCCGGCGGTTTTGCGGGTGCGCGAGAAATGCTCCAGCGCGGCGGCCGCGCCTTTCAGCGGACGGCGCGCCACATAGGCCGCTTTGGCCAGCCGGTTGGCGGAGGGATCGCGCGGCAGCGCCACATGGCTGACATCGCGCAACCTCAAGCCGTTGTCGCTCAAGAGCCGCCGGATCGCGGTCGCGGGAAAGGCGGAGCTGTGCTTCACGCGCGCGCCGAGCCTCTCCTCGGCGATCGCGCCGACAAGACGTCCATCGATCAGCAGGCACGCCGCGGAATCCGCGTGAAACGCGTTAAGGCCGAGAATCGCGGTCATGGTTTCGCAATCATAGGATCGCCGTCATCCGAGCTGGTCCTGCGCAGACCACGCGGCAGCGGCGCACAGGACGACAAACCTCAAAGGATCAGTTCTCGTAATATTCGACGCCAACATCGTAATAGCGTCCATAACGGCCACGATACCCATAGTTGTAGCGCGCGTTCTGCCGCTCGTCGACGATGGTGAGCACCGCGCCGGCGATGTCGGCGCCGACCATCTGCAGCTCGCGGATCGCGTCGACGACCAGATCCTTCGGCGTCTCATCCCAGCGCACCGCCACCAGCGTCGTGTCCGCCACCGTCGAGATGATCCGCGCATCGGTGACCAGGCTGAGCGGCGGGCTGTCGAGCACCACCATGTCGAATTTAGAGCGGAGCGTCGCGACCAGCGCTTCAAAGCGCTTGGAGGAGAGGAGGTCCGCCGGATTGCCCTTCGCCACACGGCAGGGCAGCGCGCAAAGCGAACCTGCGCGCATCTTGCCCACCACCGCCGCGCTCAGCTCGCACTCGCCGCTCAGTACGCTGACGAGATCGAAGCCGTTCTCGGAGGGAAAGAGCTCATGCACGGTCGGGCGGCGCATGTCGCAATCGACCAGGATCGCGGATTTGCCCGAGCGCGCCGCGGTGCTGGCGAGCAGCAGCGAGAGGATCGATTTTCCTTCCGACGGCGCGGACGAGGTGACGAGCGCCACTTTCGGCGGACTGTCGACGTTCGACAGCAACAGCGATGTTCGAAGGTTTCGCACCGCCTCGGCCAGCGAGGAGTTCGGCCGCTCCTCGAAATAGGCGAAGATGTCGCGGCGCCGCTTGCGCCCGACGCTTGGCGTCGAGGCCAGCACGGGAAGGCCGGTGCGCGCCTCAAGCTCGGCGCGGTGGCGGAACGTGTTGTTCAACCGCTCGAGCAGGAACACGAGCGCCAGGCCGAGGCCGGCGCCTAGCACGCCGCCGATGGAGACGCTGCGGCTGACATTCGGCTTGATCGGCGCGCCTGGAGCGGCGGCGCGCTCGATGATCCGCGCTTCGGCCTCCTGCAGCGTCTGCTGCTGCGAGGCTTCTTTGAAGCGGCTAAGGAAGTTCTCATAAATCAAGCGGCTAGCCTGCGCTTCACGCTCAAGCTCGCGCAGCCGCAAGCCGGCCTGGTTCTGGTTGAGCGAGCGCCCCTGCAGCGCGTCTACGCTCTCTTGCAGGCTTTGCTCGCGCGCCCGCGCCACCTCAGCCTCGCTGCCGAGCGCGGCCACGACTTTGCGCGTCTCCGCGCGCAGCACCGCAGCGATCTGCGCGATCTTCGAGCGCAAGTTCACCATATCCGGATGCTTCGGGCCGTAACGCTTAGAGAGCGCGTTCGCATCGCGCCGGAACGCGGCGAGCTGCCCGCGCAGCTCCTGGATCGCGGTTGAGGATTGCACATCCGAAGCGCCGGTGAGATCGCCGCCGCGCTGGGCGAGCAGGCGCACTTGCGTGTAGCGCGCCTCCGCCTCGGCGCGGCGCGCCCTCGCCTCCACCAAGCTCGAGGTCAGCTCGGAGAGCTGCGCGCGGGTCACATCGACGCTCGCGCCGGAGGTCGCGGCGATCTCAGCCTTGTAATCCTCAACCTTTTTCTCGGCGCCGCTCACCCGGCTGCGCAGATCGCCGATGCGCTCGCTCAACCACAGCGTGGCGCGCTGCGTCCGCTCGAACCGCGTCTCGAGCTGATCGATGATGTACTGATCGGCGATGGTGTTGGCGATCAGCTGCGCTTTGGCGGGATCGGTCGATTCAAAGGTGATGCGCAGCGCCTTGGTGCGCCCGCGCGGCCGCACCGAAAGCCGGCTCTTGAACGCGGCGCGCACCGGCGCCAGCCCGTCTTCGTCAAGCGCGCGCAGCGGCGGCGTCGCGACCGGGCTCCGCTCGCCGAAAAGCGCGGCGGCGAGCGCTGGCGAGCCGAGCGAGACGATCCGCTCGCTGAGCGACGGCGCGACGGCGCGGATGGCGCCGTTGAACTCAGGATCGGCGTCGAGGCGCAGATTGCGGATCACCCGATCGGCCAGCTGATCCGAGCGGACCACCTCCGCCTCGCTGCTGAGGCCGTCGAGCGAGGTGTCGACGCCGCTGACCACAGTCGCGCCTTCGACGAATTGCTGTTTGTTGCCTTCGACAAGCACGAGCGCGTGGGCCGCGTAGATCGGCGTCGTCTGCTTGACGGAGACGAAGGCGATCGAAGCCGCCAGAACGGCGCAGGCGGCGATCGCCCATTTGCCGCGCCACATAATGTTGAGCGTGCGCGCGAGATCGACGCCGCCTTCCTCCTCCGGCAAAGCCCGCGCCGGCGCGCCTTCGCGATGGCTCGAACGTCCGATGGCGGACCCCGGCGCCGGGGCCGCCCCCGCGTTCGGCCCGGAATTCGGTGGTGAATTCGGCCCTGCGCTCGGCGCTGGCGTATCGGCGAAGTCTTCCATGATCCCCAACTCCTGGAGGCGCGGCGCCGGCGGCGAGCGGCCGGGCGCGCTGCGGGCGCCGCGAGAGGATCTGACGCCGTCGCGCAGACCCTCTCGATCAGCGCCACCAGAGCAGGGTTAGGGTAAAGGGCGCGTAAAACTCAGCGCCCTGTTTGCAGGATTGAATAACCATCCTGCGGATCGACGCGCAGAGCGCTGAGCCGGCCCGTGGCGAAGGCGCCGGTGTCGAGACCCACGCGCCCCGGCGCGACATCCACCGCTTCGGCGATCCGGTGGCCATGCGCCACAACCACGTCCTCTGGCCCGCCGCGCTCGTAGAAGTCCGGCGCGCCCCAAAGCAGCGCCTCCTCGCTCTGCATGGCCAAAGAAACGTCGGGATCAATGCCCGCATGGGCGCAAAAGAGCGCGCCGCGGCGGAAGCTGCGTCGCAGGCCTTTGAAGAATTCGAGATGCGGCGCGAAGGCCGCGCGGATCGCCTCATGCGCGGCGGCGAGCGCCTCGGGATCCGCCGCCGCAGGCGGGCGCACGCCGTAGCTCCACAACGTCTGAAGCCCGCCATGCGCGAGCCATGTCGGCAGCGCCGCCGGGCTGTCGAGCGCCTGCAACAGTAACTGCTCGTGATTGCCGCGCAGAAAGACCGGCGAGACGCCGTAAAGCCGGCGTCCACGCTGGATCTCGCGCAGCCGCTCGATCACCGCGCGGCTCTGATCGCCGCGATCGATGTAGTCGCCGAGGAAGACAAGCCATGCGCCGCGGCGCGCGGTCTCATCGCCGATCTCGGCCTCGATAACGGCGAGCATCTCATCCAAAAGATCGGCGCGGCCATGGATGTCGCCGACGATGTAGAGCCTCTCCGCGACGCGCGCCGGCGGCAAAATCGAGAAATCGGGCCCGCCCTCGCCGCCCCGCCGCGGCGGGGCGGCGGCGAGGCGAGGAAGCGATGCGCCGCGTTCTTGGGCAGCCGACGGCGCGCCGCGCTGCGGCGCGAGAAGCGCCGATAAGAGCTGCTTTAGAACGCGCGGCAGCGCCCTCTCCCAGCGCGCCTGCGGCGCCGGCGCGGCGGTCTGCTCGGCGGTCCGCGCGCCTCCGGCGCGAGGCGCGGCGCGCGGCTTTCGCGGCGGCGCGGTTGGCGTCAGCGGCGCTCCAAGTCTGAGCTCTGGCTGCTGCGCCAAGCGCTTAGGAGCCGGGGCGTCGCGTGTCTCCAACTCCGGCGCCGCGCCGCCGCGCAGCCATGCGTCGCGCGGCGGCGCGGCTTTCGCGCGCGGCGGCGTCTCAGCCTTGCGCCGCAGCGGGATCGACGCCCCCCGCGCGCCGCCTCGGGCCGCGCGCCGGGCCGCGCGCGCCCGCGCCGCGATCTGGCGCAGGATGGGACGGGTCTCGTCCGGCTCCGGCGCGCGCGGCTCCGTCTGCGCCGTCCTGGGACGCGCTTCGTCTTTGTTAAGGTTTATCGGCTCATAATCGTTCCGCATGGCGCTTATAAAGAGGATATAAATGTTGCGCGGAGCTAAACGGCAGGCCTTCGCCGTTCAAGAATCCGGGGACTTCTCGCTAGCGCTGGACCCGGTTGAAGGCGGAGACGCATGGCGCGAACCATCCGCGGATGGCGCGCCGGGCGATGTCTGGGCGGAGCCTTGGAGCGCCGGGGCCGGAGCGACCATCGCGCAGCCCCTCGGCGGCGAAGAGCCGACGTCGCCCCGCGACGGAGCGATGAGCGCGGCCGCTTTGGCGGCCGAACCCGCCGCGCCGACGCCGCTGCGCGAGTTGATGCCTGGGCCGCGCCGCCGCGGTCTGCGCCGCAAGGCGCGCGGCCGCGTCGCGGCGCCGATGTTGCGCGCCGGCGCCGCCACGCTCTCCCCTGCGGCGGTCGAGCCTGCGCCCGAGCCGAAGGCGCCGGAGACGCCGGAGACGCCGGAGACGCCGGAGACGCCGGAAGGCTGGCGCGGCGCGCGGGCCTACGCGACCCAGCGCGGGCCAAGCGCGAAAGCCGCGCTCGATGTCGCCCTTGTGTGTCTCAGCCTGCCGCTCACCGCGCCGATCATCGCGCTATCGTCGCTGGCGATCCTGCTCGACGATTTCGGTCCGGTGCTCTTCCGCCAGCAGCGGATCGGCCTTGACGGGCGGCCTTTCACGATCCTGAAGCTGCGCACCATGCGGGTGCGTGCGCCAGGCGAGGCGCCGCCCGAATTCACCGCCGAAGACGATGACCGCATCACCCGCGTCGGCGCGTTTCTGCGCCGCTACCGCGTCGATGAGCTGCCGCAGATCGTGAACATCCTGCGCGGCGAGATGTCGGTGTGCGGGCCGCGGCCCGAGGCCGAACCGCTGGTGCGCGATTATGAGCGGGCGATCCCGAATTACCATCGCCGTCATCAGGTCCGCCCGGGCCTGACAGGCCTCGCACAGGTCGAACAAGGCTACGCGGCGGGCGTCGACGCCTGCTCGAAAAAGCTTGAGCTCGATGTGGAGTACATTGAGAACGCATCCCTTTTCATGGATCTCAAGCTGATCGTGAAGACGGTTCCCGTGATCATGTTCTGCAAAGGCTGTCGTTAACCATGTTTTACGCTCTTCTTCTCATAGAGGAGAAGACAATCGATGCGAACCGTAGGTCCGGACGGATCCCGCGGGCAATAAGCGAGGGCGCGAGATGATGATCGGCATATGGCGCTATGCGGCGATCGGCGCGGGCTTCGGCGGCGTTCTGACCGTGATCGGCGGGCTCTACGTCTCGGTCGATGTCGAGCGGCAGCGCGACGCGCGATCCGCCTGGAGCGCCGCGGCCTCAGCCGGCGTCGGCGATAAGCTGTCCGCGGTGTTTGAAGGCCGGATCAGCACGATCGTGGTGCGACCCATCCTCACGACCGGCGCGGCTGGCGAGGCTGTCGCCGTGTCCAACGAGGCGGAGTTCCGCGGCGCGATCGAACGCGGACCGCGGACGCGATCTGTGGTCGGGCGCGCCGGCTGGGATTGCGAGCCCGCCGCGGACGCCGCCGCGCTGCGGCAGGCGGAATGCTGGATGCTGAAAGGCGTTTTGGTCGATGGCGATCCGGTTACGGATGAGCGCGCGCTGCCGCGCATGCTCAATCAGCCGCCCTCCGCGCCGTCTCGCCGCGCCGCCGCCTCAAGCGCCGCGCCGGAGATCGTGACAGGCGACGCGCCGGCGCCGCAGCCTCAGCAGCAGTCTCAGCCTGAACTGCGCATGGCGGAGGCGGAGGCTTCCGGCGCGATCAGCACCGGCGCCATCGCGCCAGCGGCCGCGCGGACCGGCCCAGCGCCGGCGGGCGAGCGACCGCTAGAGCAGGAGGCGCGAACGTCGAACGCCGCCAACGCCGAAGAGACGTCTCGCAGCGATGACGCCGCCGCGGCGCAAGAGGCGGCGGCGCCGATGGAGACCGAGGGCGTCGCGGCGGCGCCGATAGAGCCGGCGCTCACAGCGACGCACCGCATCACGGCGCGCCGCGCCAATCTGCGCGAAGGGCCGAGCACGCGTTTTCCCAGCCTGCGGCTGGCCGAGCGCGGCTTTCCACTCGCCTTCATTCGCGCCGAGGGCGGCTGGACGGAGTTCAAAGCGGTCGAAGGCCCGCTGAGCGGCCGCGCGCTGTGGGTATACACGCCGCTCACCGCGCCGCTGCGCTGACGCGCGGCGACGGTCGAGGGTGTTTGAACAGAGGTCGGCGACGCGCCACTGCGGCGCGCATCGCTTGATGAGGAGAGCGAGCCGTGAGGCAGCCAACGATGTCGTCGCAACCATCGGCGCCGCCGCGCAGAGCGCCCGGCCCAACACGGCTGAGAGGACCGGCTCTGATCCTCGCCGCGGCGCTGGCCGGCGGCGCCAGCGCGCTCGCGAAAAACGGCCCTGCGAGCGTGCCGACGCCTTTGGAAGGCTCCGGCGTCCTCGCCGGCCCGGTGGTTCTGTCGCCGAGCCTTGAAGTCGAGACCGGCTACAGCGACAATTATCTACGCGAAGCCGATGGCGATGGGTCGGCCTACGCCAGCGTCAAGCCCAGCTTGCTCGCCACCACATTCTGGGGCCCGCATCAAGCCGCGCTGTTCCTCGGCGCGGAGGCGACCAGCTATTTCGAGGGCGGCGAAGACGACGTCTATGCGGCCGAGATCGGCGCGCGGCTGCTGCTGAGCGCTTGGCGCGGCGGCGATGTGATCCTTGGCGCGGGCTATGAGCGCGAGGTCGAGACCAGCGCCGACGACAGCGCGCCGGCGGGCGCCGACGGCCCCACCGGCGTCAACACGCTGAGCGCCTCAGTGGCCGTGCGTCACAATCCCGGTCTCATCGGCCTGCATCCGTTCCTCGAATACGATCGGATCCTTCACGAGGCCACTGATCTTGAAGGCGGCGGCGAGGCTTCGAACGACGAGCGTGACCGCAGCGAGCTGACCTTCGGGCTTGAGACGACTTATGAATACTCCGCCGGCTATCAGCTGTTCTTGCGCGGCGTCGGCTCAACGATCAACTACGACGAAGAAATCGATACAAACGGCTTAGAACGCGGCAGCACAACTGCGACAGGACTTCTCGGCGTAAATTTCCGCGTCACAAATCTGATCGAAGGCTCCGCCGGCTTCGGCTATTCGCGCCGTATGTTTGATGAAGCGAGTTTCGATGACGTCGATACAATCGCTCTCGACGTTACGCTGGATTGGTCGCCGCTTGAGACACTGCGCGTTTCTCTCAACGGTTTTCAGACCTTCGCCGAGTCCACTATCGACGATGTCTCTGTTCAAAATGATCTTGGGTTCAAACTGAGGGCGGATTATGCGCTTTACGACGACATCTCTCTCTCCTCATCTCTCGGCTATACGCATTCGACTTTCGAAGGCGTGTCGCGGACGGACCAAACACTTGAAGCAGGATTGGCGCTCGCTTATCACCTCTCTGAATTCGTCCGTCTTGAAGCCGGTTATGAATTCGCGCGCGACGCTTCCAACACTGAAGAAGACGCCACTGAGAACCGCGTTTATGTGGGCCTCGATGCGCAATACTAAGAGGTTTCCGCGGCGCGGCGCGGCGCTCGGCGCGCTTCTCGGCGCCGCGATCAGCCTGCCCTTGCTTCTGGGCGGCGGCGCGGCGGCGAGCGAGGCCTACCGCCTCTCCTCAGGAGACGCGCTGAAGATCACGGTGTTCGACGAGCCGAAGCTCTCGGGCGACTTCACGCTCGACGACGCCGGCGTCCTTTCCTTCCCGCTTGTGGGCGACGTCGCCGCGCGCGGCATGACCACGAGCGAGCTCGAAGGGGCGCTCGACCGCAAGCTCCGCGGCGATTACCTCGTCAATCCGCGGATCGCGATCGATGTGCTCAGCTATAAACCGTTCTCCATCCTCGGCGAGGTGAAGAGCCCCGGCCGCCTGCCTTATGCGGCGAACCTCAACGTGCTCGACGCGGTGGCGATGGCGGGCGGCTTCACCTTGCGCGCGAACCGCAACGCGATCGAGATCACGCGCGGCGGCGCGACGAAGGATACCTTCGAGGCGCGCCAAGAGACTTTGATTTTGCCTGGCGACATCATCCGCGTGCGCCAGCGCTTTTTCTGATCGACGCATCGCGATCGACGGACTGAAGCCCGCGGCGCCAGTCGCGGGCTTTTTCGCTTGGGTGAGCGTGTTTGGCTAAGGGTGCTTGGCTGAGGGCGGTTGGCGCAGACGGGTCAACCGCGCGGCCGAGCACGGCGAACTCCCTCTCGCAGCGGCGCGGTTATCGATGGTACGTCTTGCGGACGATCTTATCGAAGCGCGACGCGCAGCGCCGTCTTCGCACGATGTGAGAGGGCTCGCCATGACCGAACATACGCCGCCGTTGAAGGCGAAGGACCGGCCCAACCTCTCAAGCTTCGCCTGGGAGGATCCGTTTCTGCTGGAGGATCAACTCAGCGACGAGGAACGGCTGATCCGCGACGCGGCCGCAAGCTTCGCGCAAGAGCGCCTCCAGCCCGGCGTCGCCGACGCCTTCGAAGACGAGCGCACCGATCTGGAGATCTTCCGGGCGATGGGCGCGCTCGGCCTTCTCGGCGTGACGATCCCGGAGGCGTATGGCGGCTCCGGCGCCTCCTACGTCGCTTACGGTCTCGCCGCGCGGGAGATTGAGCGCGTCGACAGCGGCTATCGCTCGATGATGAGCGTGCAGTCGAGCCTGGTGATGTATCCGATCTACGCCTACGGAACCGAGGCGCAGCGGCGCGCCTATCTGCCTGGCCTCGCCAGCGGCGCGCTGATCGGTTGTTTCGGGCTGACAGAGCCTGACGCCGGCTCCGATCCTGGCGCGATGAAAACCCGCGCCGAGAAGACCGCGACCGGCTATCGCCTCAGCGGCGCCAAGACCTGGATCTCCAACAGCCCGATCGCGGATGTCTTTGTGATTTGGGCGAAATCAGACGCTCATGACGGCCAGATCCGCGGTTTCGCGCTGGAGAAAGGAACGCCCGGCCTCTCCGCGCCGAAAATCGAAAACAAGCTCTCGCTCCGCGCCTCCATCACCGGCGAGATCGTGCTGGAAGGCGTGGAGGTCGGCGAGGAGGCGCTCTTGCCGGGCGTCTCAGGGCTCAAAGGCCCGTTCGGTTGCCTTAATCGCGCGCGTTACGGCATCAGCTGGGGCGTGATGGGCGCCGCCGAGTTCTGTTGGCGCGCGGCGCGTCGGTACGGGCTCGACCGCACGCAATTCGGCAAACCGCTGGCGCAAACCCAGCTCTTCCAGAAGAAGCTCGCCGACATGCAGAGCGAAATCGCGCTCGGCCTGCAAGCGAGCCTCCGCGTCGGCCGCCTGATGGACGAAGCGCGCGCCGCGCCCGAGATGATCTCCCTCGTCAAACGCAACAATTGCGGCAAAGCCCTCGACATCGCCCGCGCCGCCCGCGACATGCATGGCGGCAACGGCATCTCCAGCTGCTTCCACGTGATGCGCCACATGATCAACCTCGAGACGGTGAACACCTATGAAGGCACGCATGATGTGCACGCCCTGATCTTGGGGCGCGCGCAGACGGGGCTGCAGGCGTTTTTCTGAGGCGGCGAGCGGCGGGAGCGGCCAACATCGGATCAAAGGGTCACGGCGAATTCGAGCCAAAAGGCGACGTTGCGCTGCGAACTTAGGGGAAATCAAGGCTACGCAGCTTGTCGAAATTAGCCATGTCCATATCTTGAACGCGCTGACCCACAATGAGATAAAAAGGATCGGTGGTGTACTTCGAATATGGAGCGCGGGCATGTCAGAAAAGCGCCTATTCTTGAGCTATGCGACTGACGATGGACTCACGGTTGCAGGAGTTGCGACGGCCCTGCGGAGCGCCGGAGTTGATGCGTTCTATGCGAAGGAATCTATTCAAATCGGTGAGGAGTGGCTTCCCAGATTAAGAAATGAAATTATAATTTGCGAGGGACTAGTTTGCTTCTTGAGTCGTAGGTCAGTTTCTTCCAGCTGGCTAAATGTTGAATTGGGGGCTGCGTGGGCACTTGGTAAACCGATATTTCCCGTGTTGATAGACATAGATCCCAGCGATGCTCATGATATTGTGAAGATGCGACAGTGCTATCCACTTTCTACTGATCAAGCAGTTGAGCATTTGGCGCTGAAAGTCGCGAGCCACCTAGGGATTAATCAAAACCCGATAGATGCGCCGGACGATAGAGTATATAACTTTTTAGATATCAATAATAAAGAAAAGCTCATTGCAATAGGTAATTGGATTTTGGGTGAAGGTAACGACCCGATTGTTGGCGAAGGTCCGAATAAGTACTTGATTTCCGATCGACCATTTACACCTCCGTATCACATCTCATGTGAGCTTGCGTTCAACAATTTTAGCGACCTAAGGCCTTTTAATTCGGGAATTATATTTGGCTGGGAGGCGCCTGACGGCATGCCTCTCTATTACAACCTTCTAATCAATCAAGAGGCTATATGGCTTGAGTTAATTGGGTCGCGGGGCGGGGCCGCCCATCGGGATTTCAAACACATTGGAAAAAGAATGAAAAACTCATTATTTTCGGGACAGATTTACAAAATCGAGATCGATGTTCTAGCTAACACCATAAACGCCCACATTGACGGCCCTGCTTCGAAAACTTCCATTTTTTCTAGGTCGAGTGGTTCGCTTGACTATCGCGCTTCACTTGACATACCTGCGCGCGGCCACGTTGGATTTAGACCATGGGCTGCGGAAGTAACTTGTCACAAATATGAAGTTCGGCCGATCTCTTGACGACAATATTTCGTCGTTGGCCCGCCTTGGGTCAACAGCCGCCGTCCAACCAGTGTCAAACCATCCTCGCTTTAACTTCAGAAGCGGTCATTTGCGCGTTCTCTGAAGCTTGGGATCAGCAGCTGCGGCGGAACCGCTGTCGGCGGTTCGATCACGCCCCAACCAGCGCCGCGTCGATCTCTTTGGCGCGCACCGCCGCCGGGCGGCTCGCATGGACGCTGACGTAATCCGCGAAGGCCTGCCGCTTCTCGATCATTTTGAAGCTCATGAGGAACCCCAAATAGGCTGAGAGATATAGATCGGCGGCGGAGAAGACGTCGCCGGCGATGTGAGAGCGGCCGCGGAGAGCGCTCTCCACCGTGTCGAGCGTCGCCTCCAGGGTTCCGTAGCCGAGCGAGCGGGCGCCCTCCGCCGGCGCCTGGAACTTGAAGGCCGCGTTCGAGGTCGCCGCCTCCAGCGGGCCGGCGGCGAAGAACAGCCAGCGGTAATACGCGCCGCGGGCGGGATCGCCCGGCGCCGGCGCGAGACCGGCTTGAGGAAACGCGTCCGCGAGATAGGCGCAGATGGCGGCGCCCTCCGTGATCACCGCGCCGCGATGGGTGATCGCCGGCACCTTGCCCATGGGGTTGATCGCCAGATAGGCGGGCTCCTTCATCGTGCTGGCGTAGTCCAGGATCTCGGTGCGATAGGGCGCGCCGATCTCCTCCAGCATCCAGCGCACGATCTGTCCGCGCGATTGGGGGTTGCTGTAGAAAACGAGGTCGTCTTCGGCGGAGATCATGGCGTTTTCCCTCAGCTCACCCTGGCGCATGCGCGGATATCGGAACAATGAGGTGGTATCGGGCGTGGTTAGCCCGGACAAGCGGCGAGCGCCTCTTCATAGCCGTCATCGGGAACCGCGATGAGCAAGTCGCCGGAGGCGCGGGAGACCCATGGATGCGGAAGCATGCGGTAATCGCTTAAGACGATGCGGGTCGCTCCGGACTTCGTCCATCCATCTCCGTAGTCGCGCGTGGTCAGCTTCTCGTGGAGATCCAAGCGGATATCAGGATCGAGCCGCAAGGTGAAATCCCCGCTTTCCGCGACGGGCGAAGCCCGACGCTCATAGGTCGTGGACTGAGTTCGAGTGAGATCAATCGTCTTATAGGCGTCTTCCGGCGAAGCGCCGAAGCCTTGGTTGAAGCCTTCGCCAATGGGCCTCGTCGGGTTGGGACGGGGCCAAGGCGACGGGGACGGCGGCGGCGGCGCGGCGAGCCGATCGAACACCTCGCGCCGCAAGACGCGCACATTTCGTTTCACCAGCAATTGGTTGACGGTGAACCTCACCAAAACCAAGAACCGATCTAACGGTTCCGTGGTCGGATCGGCGCCGCGCTCTCGGAAATACTTATGTAATTCAGTTGAAACCGATTTCATCGCCTCGGTGTTTAAACGATGTTCGCCGTTGAAATCGCAATCAAACGCAATGATGACGCGCGTGCAGCGGCCTCGCAGGACGCTTCGCACGCACAATGTCGTCATAACGCGCAGGGCGCTGGCCTCTGGAACATACTCCCAGCCTGTCGCCTGCGCCGAGCCTGCGCTCCCCAACGCCATCGCGCCGGCCGCCAGCCCGACGATCCAGCTGGCGAGGCGAGGCCGCCCTCCAGCCGTTGCAAAGCGCCGCCGCGCCGCGATAAGCGCCGACCAAACGTTCATCCCGTCCCCTCTCCGTCTCTCTGACGCGGGCGATCTCGCCCCCACCGCGCGACATCAACATGCGCGCCCCGCCATTGCGAAATCACGGCGCCCTGACACAGCGCCAGGCTCCTCATCCCGCAAGAAATCTGCATGATCAGCGGAGCAAGCGTCAACGCGAACGCCTGGAATGAGAAGAATTGGGAAGGAAGCGCCCATGCCGACAGGCGGTGAATTGATTGTCGATTGCCTCAAAGCCCAAGGCGTCGATCGGGTGTTTTGCGTGCCCGGCGAGAGCTATCTCGACGTGCTCGACGCGCTTTATGAGAGCGGGATCGAGGCGGTCGGCGCGCGGCATGAGGGCGGCGCGGCGATGATGGCGGAGGCCGACGGCAAGCTCACTGGCCGGCCGGGCGTCGCGCTGGTGACGCGCGGGCCGGGCGCGACCAATGCGGCCGCAGGCGTGCATGTCGC
Organism: Pseudomonadota bacterium; assembly: GCA_038530925.1. GTDB lineage: Bacteria > Pseudomonadota > Alphaproteobacteria > Rhodobacterales > Rhodobacteraceae > JALEGB01. The sequence goes on along the minus strand of JBCBCG010000026.1, from coordinate 4,036 downwards.
CAAGCAGGACAGCACGCCCATGGTGCTGCTGGTCGGTCAGATCGGCCGGGCGATGCGCGGGCGCGAGGCCTTTCAGGAGGTCGATTATCGCCAAACTTTTCGCGACCTCGCCAAATGGGTCGAGGAGATCGACCAGGCCGCCCGCATTCCCGAGGTCATGAGCCACGCCTGGCATGTGGCGATGGCCGGACGGCCGGGCCCGGTGGTGCTCTCTCTGCCCGAGGACATGCTGCGCGAGGGGGCGCAATCCGCCGCGGGCGTGGTCGCCGCGGGCCCGCGCGTCGAGCCGATCGAGAGCGCTCCTTCCCCAGCGCAGATGGCGCGGCTGCAGAACCTGCTCGATCAGGCGGAGCGGCCGATGATGGTGCTCGGCGGGTCGCGCTGGACCGCCCTGGCGCGATCGCAGACGATGCACTTCGCCGCCCGCTTCGACATTCCAACCGCGGTGAGCTTCCGCCGCCAGACTCTCTTCGATCCTGAGCATCCCGCCTACGCCGGCGACGCGGGCCTCGGCGCCAATCCGGCGCTGGTGGAGCGGATGAAGCGCGCCGATCTGCTGATCCTTCTGGGCGCGCGCTTCTCAGAGAACCCGAGCCAAGATTTTACGGTGCTCGGGATCCCGAAACCTCAACAAACTCTGGTCCATGTGCATCCAGGTCCGGAGGAGATCGGGCGGATCTACACGCCCGATCTTGGGATTGTCGCGGCGCCAGCTGCGTTTCTCGAAGCGGCGGCGACGCTGACGCCGGCGCGCGCGCCCTCTGGCCAGGCGGAGGCGGCGCACCGATCCTATCTCGACTGGACGGCGCAGCCTGAACGCGCGCCGGGCGACAGCGCCGGCGGCGTCGACATGGGCGCGGTGATCGCCCATCTGCGCGATAGCGCGCGCGAGGATCAGGCGCTGCGCGAGGCCGTCCTCTGCAACGGCGCCGGCAATTACGCGATCTGGCTCCACCGCTTCCACCGCTACCGCGTCTACGGAACGCAGCTCGCGCCGACCTCAGGCTCCATGGGCTACGGCCTGCCCGCCGCCATCGCCGCCAAACGCCGTCTGCCGGATCGCGAGGTGGTCGCCTTCGCGGGCGATGGCTGTTTCCAAATGACCGGCATGGAGTTCGGAACCGCGGCGCAGCTTGGGCTCGGCGTGCTCGTGATCGTGGTCGACAACGGCTCTTACGCCACCATCCGCATGCATCAGGAAAAGCGCTTTCCCGGCCGCGTCTCCGCGACAGCGCTTGAGAACCCCGATTTCGCCGCCCTCGCCCGCGCCTATGGCGCGTTCGGCGAGACGGTGCGCGAAACCAGCGGCTTCGCCGACGCCTTCGCCCGCGCCCGCGCCCATATCCGCGCCGCCGGCGGCCCGGCTCTGCTCCACCTCCTCACCGATGTCGAAGCCCTCACGCCGACACTGCGCCTGAGCGCGCTTTAGCCGTGAAAACACGGATCTGGAGCCTAAATGGGGGGCGTATGACGGCCGCTACGACAGTCCAACTTTTGACGCAGTTAATCTTTCTAATTGCGATATTTTTACCTGGACTGCGGCGCGGTTTCAGGACAACCGCGCCACGAACAGGTCGCCAAATCCGACCCGCCATGAACTGCGGATAATCCACTATGCAGGCCGAGACCACTGCTACGAAGACTGAGCGGCGACGGATCCGGAGCTAGAAGTCCCTGCAGAATCCCCTCTTTGGTGCCAAGATCCCCATATGGAGTAAAAATGAAGAACACTCTCAAGAAGGGCGTTATGCTGACTGCGCTTTTATCGCTGTCCGCTACTGCGAGTGCAGATGATGGCTGTATCAAAGTTGCCAAAAACGGAGGCTCCCTTTGCTTTCCCAGCAACGCCCAGTGTGTTTCAAACGGCAGCGAATTTGGACTGTCTGGCTCTCTCTCCGACTATGCCGTCTGCGTCATAGAGAGTGAAGCTGGCGATGATTTTTATTTGTTTAATTATCGATCATATGAGAGCATTGGAAAAGAGCGTTATTACACTGATGCGGAAGTGATCAGAGAGATTGACCCATTTTTTGACAACATCAAAACTGGGAGAGACATTGGGACATTCGCTGGTGGTAGAAGCTACTGGTATCACTCCATTGTCGAGGTGAACGGCCGAACTCTTCACAAATACCGGCTTGAAGCGCTCACTAACACTGGTGTGATTACCCTCGAGCGGCGCTTTGGGTTTGAAGGACGAGAAGACGACAACCCAAAGCTTGTGTACTCAAGAGAGGTGCAACCACTTGGGCTAACATTCAAGAGCGATAATGATGTAGAGTAACTCCCACCCTCTGTTCATTCATACGCCACCTACACCTAGATTTAAAATAGTACGCCTCCCCAAAGATTAATGGCGAAGCATCTCTTTTTTGAAAATTCAAGTGAGTTCTGGCTTTTGAAGGTTGAGAGCGTATGCAAAGACGAAGGAAAAATAGAGCACCTCTTCCCAAACGCGCAGCTCGACACCCCAACCCGCTTGAAACCGACTCCTCCTAAGCGGCCTCGCCCTTCCGCCTTGCGGAACCGCAATGAGGCGGAGCGCCATATCACCGATTCGCTTCATCCGAAATTGGCGATAATCTCGTCGCGCGGGGCGGATAGGCTGGCGGTTAGAAATTTTTCGAGAGGGAACCAAAACCATGCGCCATCAGGACATCCTCTCCGTCAGCGGGTTTTCAAGCGCTGAGCTTTCGGGCGGCGATCTCATCGTCGCGACGCCGATCGACGGATCCGAGATCGCGCGGCTGAAGACGCATGCGCCGGCCGACGCCGAGGCTATGATCGAAACCGCGCGGCGCGCGTTTCTGGCCTGGCGCGCGGTTCCGCCGCCGCGGCGCGGCGAGTTCGTGCGGCTGCTCGGCGAGGAGTTGCGCGCGGAGAAGGCGCGGCTCGGCGCGCTGGTCACGCTCGAATGCGGCAAGATCTACGCCGAAGGGCTCGGCGAAGTGCAGGAGATGATCGACATCTGCGACTTCGCCGTCGGGCTCAGCCGCCAGCTCTATGGCCTCACCATCGCCTCGGAGCGGCCAGGCCATGCGATGCGCGAGACCTGGCATCCACTCGGGCCGTGCGGCGTGATCACCGCCTTCAATTTCCCGGTCGCGCCCTGGTGTTGGAACGCGGCGCTGGCGCTCGTCTGCGGCGATCCGGTGCTCTGGAAGCCCTCCGAGCTGACGCCGCTGACCGCCCTCAGCATCCACAAGATCTTCGAGCGCGCGCGCGCCCGCTTTGGCGAGGATGCGCCGGAAGGCCTTCTCCAAGTGCTGGTGGGCGGCCCGGAACTTGGCCAGGCGCTCACCGCCAGCGCCTCCGTGCCGCTCGTCTCCGCCACAGGCTCTGTGCCGATGGGCCGCGCGGTCGCCGCCGATATGGCCAAACGGCTCGGCCGCACGATCCTTGAGCTTGGCGGCAACAACGCCATGATCGTCGCGCCCTCGGCCGATCTCGAGCTCGCGCTCCGCGCCATCGTCTTCTCCGCCGTCGGCACCGCCGGCCAGCGCTGCACCTCGCTCCGCCGTTTGATCCTGCATGAGAGCGTCTACGACGCGCTGCTGCCGCGGCTGATCAAAACCTATGAAGGCCTCTCCATCGGCGATCCGCTGGCCGAAGGCGTTCTCGTCGGCCCGCTCATCGGCGCCGGCGCGGCGACGGCGATGGAGCGCGCGCTGGCCGTGGCGCGCGAGGATGGCGGCGTCGTCCATGGCGGCGGGCGCGCGCTCGAAGCCGAATATCCGAACGCGGCTTATGTGCGTCCCGCGATCGTCGAGATGCCGGCGCAAACGGAGATCGTCGCCGAGGAGACCTTCGCGCCGATCCTTTATGTGATGAAATACCAGACGCTTTCAGACGCGATCGCGATGCAGAACGCGGCGCCGCAAGGGCTCTCCTCCTGCATCTTCTCGACCGATGTCCGCGAGACCGAGACGTTCCTCTCCGCAATCGGCTCCGATTGCGGGCTCGCCAATGTGAATATCGGGCCCTCCGGCGCGGAGATCGGCGGCGCTTTCGGCGGCGAAAAAGACACGGGCGGCGG
>JBCBCG010000025.1:0-27758 GCA_038530925.1 Pseudomonadota bacterium | reverse complement strand
CGTTCCTGACCATGGCGATCGGGACGGTGCTCGGCGCGGCCCTGGGCCTCGCCCAGGTGTCCGAAAGCCGCCTCGTGCGCGGCGTCGCCATCGCGATCACGCAGCTCTTCCGCAACTCGCCTTGGCTGGTGCTGCTCTTCATCGCGCTTTTGGCCTTTCCCTTCGAAGTGAGGCTCTTCGGCCAGATCTACATCGTGCCTGACTGGTTCAAGGCGGTTGTCGGCCTGTCGTTGCCGATCATGGCGAACATCTCCGAGATCGTCCGCGGCGCGGTGCAATCAGTGCCCAACACCCAGTGGGAGGCGGCCGAAAGCCTCGCCTTCAGCCGAAGCCAGACCATGTGGCGGATCATCCTGCCGCAATGCTTCAAGCGCATGATCCCGCCTTGGATGAACTGGTACGCGATCCTCACTATGGCGACGCCGCTCTGCTCGCTGCTCGGCGTCGAAGAGGTTGTGACGCTCGGCCGTCAGGCGATTGAGGCGGAAGACAACCACCCGGAGCTGCTCGTGCCGTTCTACGGCTTCATCCTCTTGGTGTTCTTCGCCTATTCCTATCCGATCGCCCGGCTGACCGTCGCGTTGGAGCGGCGATACGCCGTCAAACTCTGAGAGAGGCGCGTGATGACCAAGGCCGCTGAGTCGCAGACCGGATGGACGCCCGATCAGCCGATCGTCTCGCTGAAGGAGGTGCGCAAATCCTTCGGCGCGCTGGAGGTTCTGAAGGGCGTGTCGCTCGATGTGATGAAGGGCGAGGTGATCTGCATCATAGGGCCGTCAGGCTCCGGCAAGTCGACTTTGATCCGCTGCATCAACGCGCTGAACGACATTCAATCCGGCTCGATCACCGTGGAAGGCCAAGAAGTGCACGACCCGAAGCTCGATAAGCTCGCGCTGCGGAAAAAGGTCGGCATGGTGTTCCAGCAGTACAATCTTTTCCCGCACAAAACCGCGCTTGAGAATGTGATGATGGCGCCGACGCTGGTGCTGAAGCAAAACAAAGCCGACGTCGAAGCGCGCGCGCGCCGCTTGATTGAGAAAGTTCGGCTTCAGGGCAAAGAGAACAATTATCCAGGCGAGCTCTCCGGTGGTCAGCAGCAGCGTGTGGCGATCGCACGGTCGCTGGCGATGAATCCGGATGTGATGCTCTTCGACGAAGTCACCGCGGCGCTCGATCCTGAAACGGTGAAAGAAGTGCTGGTCACGATCAAAGAGCTCGCTGCCGAGGGCATGACATGCATTCTCGTCACCCACGAAATGGGCTTCGCTCGTGAGGTCGCCGACCACATCTATTTCACCGACAAAGGCGTCATCGTTGAGCATGGTCCGCCGACCACCTTCTTCGACGACGCCAAGGATCCGCGCACTAAGGAATTCCTGAGTCAAATTCTATAGGTGGGACAAGCGCGTAGCCTTTACATTCGGGCGCATGATCGCGTGCGTCCCGCAACGGCTGCATCCCCGCGGCGGGGCGAGCCGGAGGCGAGGCGACCATGTCAGAGACGAGAATCACAGCCGCTCCCGTTTGATGCGCCGTGATCGCGGCGGCGTGACTTGGGATCTTCGGATAAACGCAATTCGGCGGCAAGCCTACGACACCAGAGCGCAAGTCCGCTCTCTGCTTGGTCGCCGCGAAGACGCCGTTGAAGAGCATTCGCGGAACGGCGAATGCGGCGACCGGTACGCTGGCGGCGCTGAGACGATCCCAATCGTGTCGCAAGGCGTCAGCGTCGCATCGGTGCGCATCAAACGGGGTTGAAGGGCGCTTCGTGATCAACACCGGCGCGTCGGTGGTGTCGGTCGACCGGGCGGCCGCGGAGCGCGCCGCGCTCGAGGCGGACCAAGAGCGCGAGGTCATCATGCAGACGGCGAACGGCGCGGCCACCGCGACGATGAACAGCATCAAGCAAGTGGCTTTGGGCGCCGCGGCGGCCGAGAACGTGGCCGCCGCGGTGGTCTTGTCGGCGCCGATCGGAGAGGACATCGACGGGCGGCTCGGCATGTCGTTCCTCGCCCGCTTCACCGTTGACGGCGACGCGCGGCGCATTTGCATTTCAGCGCGCGAGAAGTAGCGCGGTCATGCGACGCGCCTTCGCCCACGCGACCGTGTAGGATCGGCCGCGGATGGGAAGCGGCGAAGGAACAGGGCGATGATCGCATTGGCTTGGGCGCGCGGCGCCACCGGTCTTGGCGCGGTGATGGCGGCGCTCGCCGCCGTCGCGCCGGCGCCGACGGCGCTGGCGCAAACGACGGATCGCGCGCTGTGCGACGCGCCGGCGGCGCAATGTGCGAGCGCTCTCTCGGCGCGCTGCGTCGAGGCGCTTGGGGCGGGCGCTCTGCCTGCGACAACCGAGGCTTGCGCCGATCAAGTCACCGCCTATCGAGGCTGCTTGCGCCAGGTGGCGGAGACCTGCGGCGCGGCGCGCCCTGCAAGCGACGCGCGGTCCTGCGATGCGGAGACGGCGCGTCAGCTTTGGGCGAGCGCCGAGCGGCGCGATGATTGCCGCGCCTATGACGCGTTTCTCAGCGCCTGTCCCGATCAGCCGCAAGCGATCTTCGCCCGCGCCAACCGCGCCCATCTAGGCTGCGAAGCGACGAACGGCGCAGCAGCGAGGAGCGATGATGCGCAAGGCGCGCCGGACCCGCGCGGAGACAACGCCGCGGCCGCGACTAAGAGCGCCGCCGCCGCCTTTCTCGGCCGCTGGGAGGGCGCAGGCGAGACGACCGAGCCCTGCCCAGGCGGCGATCCCATGGCGGCGTTGTTCGGCGGCGCGGCGCCCACGCCGCAGATCTGCTACGACATCTCCGCGGACGCATCCGGGATCCGCCTCCTCGCCGGGATCGCATTGCCTGAGCTGAGCGGGCTCCGCGGAGGGCGAAGCTGCGTTCCCAGTAAGAACCTTCCGGCGGAGCTGCGCGGCGATCGCCTTGTCTACCGCGACATTGGCGGCGAGAGCGTCGTGCGGCGGGACGGGGATGCGCTGAGCGTCACAGCGATCGGCCGTTGTCTCGGCGACGCCGCCGCGACGCAGACGACGCGGTATCGGCTGCGGCGCGTTGAGTAGCCGGCGTTCGGCTCACACCTCGTCCTCCTTCAAGCGCGCGAAAAGGAGCACGTCGCGCAGCCGTTCGCCGATCTTGGCGCCGAGCCGCATCACGCCTTCGCGCTGAAAGCCGGCTTTCTCAAGCACGCGGATCGAGGCGGCGTTCTCCGGCTCGACCGTCGCTTGCAGGCGCAGGCACTCCGATCCTTTGAAGAGCGCGGCGGCGGTGGCGGCCACAGCCTGCGTCGCGACGCCTGCGCCCTGGCGCGCCTCGTCCACGCAGTAGCCGATCTGATAAACCTCCTTCACGCCCCAATTGGTGAGGTTGACGAACCCGGCCGGCGCGCCGTCGGCGATGATCATGATCAGCCGGCAGCGCGTATTGTGGCGCGCTTCGATGAACGCGCTCCAGACCGCGTCCTCCTCCGACACCGGCAAAGCGTCGGCGCGCCGGATCGAGGCCTGCGCCGCCAGACCGCGCAAATAAGCGAGATCCGCCGGCTCGTAAGACCGCGCTTCGATGCGCGCCATAACCGCCTCCTCGATTCCTCTCCGCCTGCGCTGGCGATCAGTAGGGCAGGGCGCGGATCCGCTCGCAAGCGCCGTCGCGCGCGGCGATCCGCGACGGCTCCAGCGCTGGCAAGCGCGCTTGCAAAGAGAGCGGCCTTCTAGAAGCGTCGCTTCCTGCTGAGAACGCCCTCAATCTTTCGGTAACGATGTTACCTATTGTTTTTTCGACTTTTATTGCCCGCCGCTCACTCTGGCACGGATCATGCTGCGTTAACGAATTGCTAAAGAAAACCATGCGCGGCGCCGAGGTGGAAAGCTGCGCGACGCTAGGGTGGAAAGCAATGACTCAGGATCCGCGCATCCTTGTGCTCGGCATCGGCAATGTGCTCTGGGCCGATGAAGGCTTCGGCGTCCGCGCGGTGGAGGCGCTGAACGACGGTTATGAGTTTCCCGAGAACGTGCTTGTCATGGATGGCGGCACTCAGGGCGTCTACCTGCTGCCGCATCTGCAAGACAGCGACGTGGTGATCCTCCTGGATGCGGTCGATTATCATCTCGACGGCGGAACCATCAAGATCATCGAAGATGGCGACGTGCCGACCTTCATGGGCGCCAAGAAGATGTCGCTGCACCAGACCGGCTTTCAGGAGGTGCTCGCTTCGGCGCAGCTGATGGGCTGGGAGCCGAAGCGGCTCATGCTGATCGGCGTGCAGCCCGTGGAGATCGAGGATTACGGCGGCAGCCTGCGCGCGCCGGTCGCCGCTCAGATCCCGGAGACCATCAAGCTCGTGCTCGCGGAGCTGGCGCGCTGGGGCGTCTCGCCGACGCCGCGCCAGGCGGCGCCGTCGACGAGCGGACCGGCGGCGCTCGGGCCTGAAGCGCTCGATCGGACGCTTTACGAAGAGGGACGGCCCAGCGAGGCGGATGCCTATCGCCGCGGCGATATCCGCTTCCTTGGCGGCGCGCTCGGCGCCGCCAGCGACCAAGACGTCTAAGATGTGCATTGGAGAGCCGATGCAGGTTGTGGCCTTGACGGCCGCAGCCCATCAAGACGCGCCTCTGGCGGCGACGTGCGACGGACCGCGCGGCGCGGAGCTGGTCGATCTCTCGCTCGTCGGCGAGGTCAAGCCAGGCGAATGGCTGCTGGTCTTTCTCGGCGCCGCGCGCGAGCGGCTGACCGCGGCGCGCGCCGATGAGATTCGCCGCGCGCTTGAGGGCGTCGCCGCCGCGATGCGCGGCGAGGATCCCGCCGCCTCCTTCGCCGATCTCGACGCGCGCGGCCCGCAATTGCCGCCGCATCTCGAAGCCGCCCGCCGCGCCGGCGCGAAAACAGCCTGAAACAAAAATTGGGAGAGACCTGATGTCCGGGACGTCGCCATTGATCGAGGCTTTGATCGAAACCGAACACTGGCCGCGTCTCGATGCCGAGAGCGTCGAAGGCTTCATCGCCGGCGACGGCGTCAGGGTTCTGTTCCTCACCGGCGATCCGGCCAAGAACCTCGAGACCAACGACGTCGCCGTGATCCTGCCCGAGCTGGCGCGCGCCTTCGGCGGCGCGTTCCAGCCCGCGGTGGTCGACCGCTCGATCGAAGACGAGATGCGCCAGCGCTTCGAAATCTGGCCGACGCCGTCTCTCATCTTCCTGCGCGGCGGGAAGTTGATCGGCTCGATCCCAAAGGTGCGCGACTGGGACGATTACCTCGAGCGGATCCGCGTGATCCTGGCGGGCGACGCCATCGCCGCCGAATAAGCCCACGACAAAAGAACAGCCGCCAAAAGCGAGGACCGCCGCGATGTCGATTAACTTCACCATGCCGCCCGTAGGCTTCGGCCCCGGATCGCAACCGACCAATGAGGATGGCGCTGAGCTGAGCTACATGCCCATGCCATCGGGCATGCGCGCCTTCGAGTCGCGTCTTCCTGAAGTCGACGATCCCGAGACGATCCGCCCGCTCCTTACGCTTCTGTTGGAGGCCGCCGAGGCTTGCGAGCGCACCGCCGCGGATGGCGAGATCCGCCGCTTCGATCTTGGCGCGCTCGACGCCACGAACCGGCGCGTTCTGGCGGAGACGCTGGGCGAAGGCGAGGTCGCGGCGATCGTCGAGGGCGCGGAGAGCCCCAAGATCGAAGCGCAGGAATCGGTGTTCGCCGGTCTTTGGCGCGTGCGCGAAGGCGATCAGGAGCATCTTGAGATCGGCGCGGCGCCGGCGGCCGTCACCGCCCGCTCCGGCGGCTCGTTCCATGCGGTCGCGGCGATCCCAGGCGTTGTGAACGCGCCGGCGGTGATCACCGAGTTGGCCGAGGCGGCGAGCATACGTCAGCCGGGCGGGCCGGCGCATGTGGTGAACCTCACGCTCCTGCCGCACACGCCGGAGGATCTCGTCCATCTCGACGCCGCGCTCGGCCGCGGGCCGGTCACGATCCTCTCGCGCGGCTATGGCAATTGCCGCATCGAACAAGCCTCCCGCGCGGATCTCTGGCGCGTGCGCTTCTACAACAGCCAGGACGCGCTGATCCTCGACACCATCGAGGTCTGCGAGATCCCAGAAGTCGCGATCGCGGCGAAGGAGGATCTCTCCGACAGCGCCGAGCGGCTCCGCGAAGTGGTGGAGGCGCTGTCATGAACGATCAAGCGCCAGGGGATGGCGGCGCCGGCCGCTTCGAAGGCTCGTTCCTGGGCGACGCCGCGCGCATCGGCCCGAGAACGCGGATGGAATGCAAGATCTGCTGGAGCGTTTATGATCCGGCGGAGGGCGACGACGTGCGGCAGATCCCGCCGGGCACGCCCTTCGCCGCCTTGCCCGCGGATTGGCGGTGCCCGACTTGCGATGGCGAGCGCGATCAGTTCATGGCGCTCGACGAGCCTGAAGACGGCGCGCCCGAGAGCGCCGAGCCCGATCCGATCGAGATCGCCAAAGAGGCCGCGGCGCGGTTCAAGACGGTGTTCACTGAGATCTTCAACGCGAAGATGCGCGACACGCCGCTGGTGAACCGCTCGCTCTCTGTTGAGACGGTCGGCTTCCGCGAATGGGAGGGCGGCGCGCTGGGCGTCCTGCTCGCGCCGTGGTTCATGAACATCGTCCTGCAACCCGCAGCGGCCGAGCAGGCGAAAGTCGGCGATAAGCGCGTCTTTTCGTTTCCCTCGGGCGAGTACGAGTTCGTGTTCAACGAGCGGCCGGAGCTTGGGCCCTATTGGGCCTGTTCGCTGTTCTCGCCGATGACGGAGTTCCAGAGCCAACTGCAAGCCAGCGAGACGGCGCAGGCGGTGATGGGCGCGCTGTTCGATCCCAAGCATCGTTCGAGCGACGGCGACCAGGCCGGCGAGATCCGCGCCCGGCGCGAGGAGGAAGAGCGCCGGATCGAAGAGGCCGAAGCGGCGGCGGCCGCGGCGAAACCGGCCGAGAGCGTCTCGCGCCGGTCGCTGCTGCGCGGCGAGCTCTCCACAGGGCCGGGTCAGGCGCCCGGCGGGTCCGATACGGCCGCAGGCGGCTCCGCCGAGGCCTCAGAACCATGATGCAGGCGGCGACGCATCGGGTTGAGGCGAGATGGGGCGAGCCCGGCGGGCGCGCGCCTCAGGTTCGTCTCTTCGCGCCGGCGTCGCCGCCCATCGCCGCGATGCTGCGCGGGCGCACGCCTGATGCGGCGCTCGGGCTTATCCCGCTGATCTTCAACCTTTGCGCCGGCGCGCAGGAAGGCGCGGCGCGCTGCGCTCTCGGCGCGCCGCGCGCACCGGATATGGGCCGGCGCATCGCCGCCGAGACGCTGCGCGAACATGCGCTGCGCTGTTTGAAAGATTGGCCCGAGGCCCTCGGCTTGAAGCCGGATCTACCGGCGCTCATCGGCGTCGGGCGGCTCGAGGCGGATGATGACGGCTCGCGCCTCGACGCGCTCGAGGCCGCGATGTTCGGCGAGCACGCCGGCGCGCTGGATCTCCACGCCTTCGCCGAGCGCGGCGCAGGGCCTGCGGCTAAGGCGCTGCGCGTCGTCGGCGACTGGCCCGCCGCCTGGGCCTTCGACGCGGCGGCGCCGTCCGCGCGCATGGATCCGACCTTGCTTCGCCGCGTCGCCGACGATCCTCGGCTTACGCCGCTCCTGGCCGCGCAGGGCGCGACGCTGTTCGCGCGCATGGCCGCCCGGATCGTCGACGCCGCGCGGATGATAGAGATCCTCCGCGGCGAGCGCCCGGCGCCGGAGCCCGAACGGCTCGCGCCCGGCATCGGCGTCGCTGAAGCGGCGCGCGGCAAGCTCATTCACCGCGCGCGGATCGACGCCGGCCGGATCGCCGATTACGCGGTCGAGACGCCAACCGACGCGGTGATGGAGGAGGGCGGCATGCTGTCGCGCATGATCGCCGCGGCCGGCGCTGCGCCGCCGCCGCTCCGCGACAAGATCGCGCGTCTGGCGATTCTGGCCTGCGATCCTTGCGCGCCGGTGTCCCTTTCCACGCAAACCGCGAACGGACGAAACGATGCATGAAATGTCGCTCTGCGAAGGTGTCTTGCAAATCCTCGAAGACGAAGCGCGGCGTCATGACTTCAAAAAGGTCTCGAAGGTGCGTTTAGAGGTCGGCGCGCTCGCCGTCGTTGAGCCTGACGCCCTTCGTTTTAGTTTTGATGTTGTGATGCGCGGCACCGTCGCCGAAGGCGCTCAACTTGAAATTGTTAATGTCGACGCGGAAGCGTGGTGTTTCGACTGCTGCGACACTGTGCCGATTGCGAGTCGATTAGATGACTGCCCAAGATGCAACGGTTCTCGCTTAAAACCCACGCGAGGCGATGAACTCCGGATCAAGGACTTGGAGGTTGCGTGATGTGTGTGGTCTGCGGCTGCGGCGGCGATGGAGCGACGATCGTGTCGCCGAACGGTCAATCCGCTGATCATCACCACCACCATGATCATGGCCATCAGAGCCATGACGCCGCCGGACCGGCGCATTCGCATGCGCCAGGTCTCGACGCGAAGCGGATGATCGAGATCGAGACGGACATCCTCTCCAAGAACGATCGCTTCGCCGCGCGCAACCGCGCGCGCCTCGCCGAAGAAGGCGCGGTCGCGCTCAACCTGGTCTCCTCGCCCGGCTCCGGCAAAACCACCTTGCTCTGCGCCACCATCGCCGCGATCGGCGCGCGCTGGCCCGTGGCGGTGATCGAGGGCGATCAGCAGACCAGCAACGACGCCGACCGCATCCGCGCCGCCGGCGCGCCGGCGGTTCAGGTGAACACGGGCAAAGGCTGCCATCTCGACGCGCATATGGTGGGCCACGCCTTCGAGCATTTTAGCGATCTCTCGCAGCGCGTGCTCTTCATCGAAAATGTCGGCAACCTCGTCTGCCCAGCGGCCTTCGATCTTGGCGAGGTGGCGAAGGTCGCCGTGCTCTCCGTCACCGAAGGCGAAGACAAGCCGATCAAATATCCGGACATGTTCGCCGCGAGCCGGCTGATGATCCTGAACAAGATCGACCTCGCGCCGCATGTGGATTTCGACATCGACGCCTGCGAGGCCTATGCGCGCCGCGTCAATCCGGAGATCGAGATCCTGCGTCTCTCCGCCCGCACCGGAGAGGGCATGCAAGCCTGGCTCGACTGGATCGCCCAGCGCCGCGCCGACGCGCTCGAAGCCGCCGCCGCGGCCGCTGAAGCCAAAGGCGCCGCCTTGAAGGCCGCGGCCGACGCGGCGCGAGGCCTCTGAGATGTCGCCCTCGTCGCTTCCAACCGTGCTTGTGGTCGATGACGAGCCACGCTCGGCCCAATCGATCGCGCGGACCTTAGAGGACGATTTCAACGTCCTCACCGCGCCTGGCGCGGAAGAAGCGCTCGACATCCTCGACAATGAATGGGTGCAGCTCGTCTTTTGCGATCAACGCATGCCGGAGATCACCGGCGTCGAGCTGTTGACGCAGATGCGTGAGCGCTGGCCCGACATCATCCGCGTGATAATCACCGGCTACACTGACGCGACGAACATCATCCGCGCGGTGAACGAGGCCGGCATCTACCAATATGTCGGCAAGCCCTGGCGGCCCGAAGATCTGCTGATGACGGCGCGCAACGGCATCGAGCTTTATCAGCTGCAGCGCGAGCATGACCGCTTGTCGCTGGAGATGAAGCTGCTGGCGCCGTCGATGCAGAGCCGGCTCGAGACGCAGCGCTCGAAACTGCGCCAGAGCTTCAGCTTCGACAACATCGTCCGCGCGCCGGAGAGCCCGATGAACGCCGTGTGCGCAACGGCGGCGCAAGTGGCGAGCTTCGACGTGCCGGCGCTCATCTTGGGCGAAACCGGCTCCGGCAAAGAGCTGCTGGCGCGCGCGATGCATTACGCCAGCCTGCGCTCGGACCGGCCGTTCTTCGCGGTGAACTGCGGCGCGATCCCGGATGAGCTTTTGGAATCAGAGCTGTTCGGACACCGCAAAGGCGCCTTCACCGGCGCGCATGCGAACCGGATCGGCCTCTTCGAACAAGCCGATGGCGGCACGATCTTCCTCGATGAGATCGGCGAGGTCTCGCCCTCCTTCCAAGTGAAGCTGCTGCGCTTTCTGCAAGAAGGCGAGCTGCGGCCTGTGGGCGCGAATGAAACGCGCGAGGTCGACGTCCGCGTCATTGCGGCGACGAACCGCGATCTGGAGAAAGCGGCGCGCGAGGGCGCGTTCCGGCTCGATCTCTTCTATCGGCTCGCCGTGTTCCCGATCTCGCCGCCGCCGCTGCGCGAGCGGCGCATGGATGTGCCGCGGCTCGCCCATGCGCTCTTGGAGCGCGCCGCTGCCCGCCACGGCAAACGCCTGCGCGGTTTCACGGATGAGGCGCTGGAGCGGCTCGCCGCCTATCACTGGCCTGGCAATATTCGCGAGCTTGAGAACCAAGTCACGCGGATGCTGATCCTCGGCCAAGAAGACGAGCTCGGCGCGGAGTTGATCGCGCCGGAGATCCTGCGCGCGGACGCCGGCGCGGAGGAGCAGGATCCGGCGGCGGATATCGCGTTCGCCGGCGGCGGCACGCTGAAGGAACGGGTCGAGCGGATGGAGGCGCGCCTCCTGCGCGAGACGTTGATCCGCCATGGCTGGAACAAAAGCCGCGCCGCGGACGAGCTTGGCCTCAGCCGCGTCGGCCTGCGCGCCAAGCTCGAACGCTACGGCCTCTCGAACGGCGAGACGACGCCGGCGGAGGCGAGCGAGGGCGAGGCGGCGTCTGCGATCAACGGCCACGCCCACGGCAACGGCAATGGGCGCGCGCAGAGCAATGGCCACGCGCCCACCGACGAGCAGGCCAAGAGCAACGGCCATGCTGCGAAAAACGGCCACGCCGCGAAAAACGGCCACGCTGCGAAGAACGGCCACGCTGCGAAGAACGCACAAGCGAAGGCCAATGGCCACGCGCCGCCGAGCGGCGATGCGGCGAAGAACGACACGCCAGCCTCGAACGGCAAATCGAGCTGGCCAAACGGCGCGGCGGAAAAGCACGCGTGCTAGATCGCGGCGCGCCGCCCGCGCGGCGCCTCGGTTCCGCGAAGGGAGGAGTGACGCCATGTGCCTCGGGATCCCAGGCAAGATCGTCGAAATCGAGGGCGACGGGGCCACGCGCATGGGCGTGGTGGATGTGGGCGGCGTGCGCCGCCAAGTCGACCTGACCTGCGTGATCGAAACCGACCCAACCGCTTTGATTGGCGAATGGGTGCTCGTCCATGTCGGCTTCGCCATGAGTCGCATCGACGCCGACGAGGCCGCGCGCACCTTGGAAGCTCTCGCCGCGCTGGGCGAGGCCGAGGAGGAGATCGCGGCGATTCGCGAGACGGAGCGGATGCTGAGCGCGGAGGCGGCGTCATGAAGTATATGGATGAATTTCGCGATCCGGCTTTGGCCAAGAGCGTGCTCGCAAAAATCGCGGAGACGGTCGAAGCGATCGGCGCGACGAAGGAAAAGCCTCTCGCGATCATGGAGATCTGCGGCGGCCACACGCATGCGATCTTCCGCTACGGGCTCGACAAGCTGGTGCCCGAAGGGCTCGAATTCGTGCATGGGCCGGGCTGCCCGGTCTGCGTTCTGCCCATGGCGCGCGTGGATGACTGCATCGACATCGCCGAGCGGCCGAATGTGATCTTCACCACCTTTGGCGACGCGATGCGCGTGCCGGGCACGCGCGGCACGCTCCTGAAGAAGAAGGCCGAAGGCTGCGACATCCGCATGGTCTACTCGCCGCTCGACGCGCTCGAGCTGGCGCGCCGCAATCCCGAGAAGGAGGTGGTGTTCTTCGGCCTCGGCTTTGAAACCACCATGCCCTCGACAGCGCTGACGGTGCGGCGCGCGCAGGCGGACGGCGTCGAGAACTTTTCACTGTTCTGCAACCACATCCTGGTGCCGCCGCCGATCAAGGCGCTGCTGGATGATCCGGATATGAATCTCGACGGCTTCGTCGGGCCCGGCCATGTCTCCATGGTGATCGGGACGGAGCCTTACGAGTTCATCGCTCGGGAGTACGGCAAGCCCTTAGTGGTCGCCGGTTTCGAGCCGCTTGATCTTTTGCAGTCGGTGCTGATGGCGCTGACGCAGATCAAAGAGGGCCGCGCCGAGATCGAGAACCAATATTCCCGCGTCGTGCCGCGCGAGGGCAATGCGGCGGCGATGAGCGCCTGCGACGAGGTGTTCGAGCCGAGGCCCTCCTTCGATTGGCGCGGGCTCGGCGAGATCGATCATTCCGGCGTGCAGATGCGCGAGGCTTACGCCGCTTTCGATGCGGAGCGGAAATTCGGCGTCGGCTACGGCGCCGGCAAACCGGTCGTCAAAGAAGCTGATCTGCCAGAGATGCAGGGCTGCCGCTGCGGCGATGTGATCAAAGGCGCTCTGAAGCCCGTCGCCTGTCCGAAATTCGGCGTCGACTGCACGCCGGAGCACCCGCTTGGCGCGTTGATGGTCTCCTCCGAAGGCGCTTGCGCGGCCTATTACCAATATGGCGGCGCCCGCGAGTATGAATCGGTGGAGGCGGCGGAATGAGCCTCGACATCACGCCGGAGGAGCGCGCCCGCGCCGAGGCGCGGCGGCGCATCGGCGACACCGTCACGCTGGCTCATGGCGGCGGCGGCAAGGCGATGCGCGATCTGATCCATGATGTGTTCGTCGCCGCGTTCCAGCCGGAGGCGATGGAGGATCAGGCGCGGCTCGATCCGAGCCCGCATCTCGCCGCGGGCGGCCGGCTCGCTTTCACCACGGACGGCTTCGTCGTCTCGCCGCTGGAGTTTCCCGGCGGCGATATCGGCAAGCTGGCGGTGTGGGGCACGGTCAACGACCTCGCCGTGGGTGGCGCGACGCCGCTTTGGCTTTCGGCGGCCTTCGTGATCGAGGAGGGCGTGGCGGTGGACACGCTGCGCCGCGTCGCCGCCTCAATGCAAGCGGCGGCGGCGGAGGCGGGCGTGCGCATCGTCACCGGCGACACCAAAGTGGTCGAGCGCGGCTCGGCCGATCAGCTCTTCATCACCACCGCGGGCGTCGGCGTGATCCCGCCAGGGCGCGATCTTTCCGCGCAAACGGTGCGGCCGGGCGATGTGGCGATCGTCAATGGCTGGCTTGGCCATCACGGCGCGGCGATCCTGAACGCGCGCGGCGATCTTGCCCTCGACGCGCCGATCGACAGCGACTGCGCGCCGCTGAACGGGTTGATGGAGGCGGCGCTCGCCGCGGCGCCGGGGCTGCGCTGCGCGCGCGATTGCACGCGCGGTGGACTCGCCTCGGCGCTTAACGAGATCGCCGCCGACGCAGGCGTTGGCGTCACGATCGACGAGAGCGACCTGCCGCTTCAGCAGGAGATCCGCGGTTTCTGCGAGATCTTGGGCCTCGATCCGCTCTATCTGGCCAATGAAGGCACGCTGGTGCTGTTCGCGCCGCCAGAGCAAGCGGAGGCGGCGCTCGCGGCCATGCGCGCCCATCCGGTGGGGCGCGACAGCCGGATCATCGGCCGCGCCACAGAGGGCCGGGCCGGCCGCGTGGTGCTCAACACCACTTTCGGCGGCGGACGCATCGTCGACATGCTGGTCGGCGAACAATTGCCGCGCATTTGCTGACCCAGGCGCGTCGCTTCAGGGCGACGCGCTAACCGACGCGCGGGCGAGCCGCCGACAGCGCGCTCGGCTCAAGGTTACTAAAAGTATACTAGTTGCATTTCCTCATTAGACGGCTCACCTGCCGCTCAGATCACCGCGCATCCGGCGCGGGCGGATCCGATCGCAGGGGCGAGCATGAGCACCGTCTTTCTTCTCATCGGACACCAACTCTATCCCTTCGCGCCGGGGCGGCGGCGTGGGGCGTATCTGGAGCGCGCGCAAGCGTTCTTCACTGCGGCGGGTCATGAGAGCCGCCTCACCGGCACCGCCGAGACCTTCGACGTTGAAGCTGAGAATGACGCCGCTGCGCAGCTTCGGCGCCTGCGATGTGACAATGCACCCGAACATCGAAGCGGATCTGACGCGCATCTCAACGCCGTTTTCGCAAAGGAGGCCGCCCATGTCTGAGGCAGACATCCATCTCTACACCGCCGCTACGATGAACGGCTATAAACCGGCGATCTTTCTGGAAGAAGCAGGCGTCCCTTACGATCTGACCTTCATCGATTTCGCAAAGAAGGAGCAGAAGGCGCCGGACTATGTCGCGCTGAACCCGAACGGGCGGATCCCAACGATCGTCGATCGCTCAAACGGCGATTTCGCGGTGTTCGAGAGCGGCGCGATTCTTTGGTATTTGGCTGAGAAATACGGAAAGTTCTTGCGGACGGACGCCAAGGAGCGGTCTGAGACGCTGCAATGGCTGATGTTCCAGATGGGCGGCGTCGGACCGATGATGGGCCAGGCGATGTATTTCCAGCGCATCGCGGCCCCGAACGGACAAGAGGAGCCATTCTCGATCAAGCGTTATGTCGATGAGAGCCGCCGCTTGCTCGAGGTCCTGAACACGCGGCTTGAGGGGCGCGATTGGCTGGCGGCGGACAGCTACACCATCGCCGACATGGCGACCTATCCTTGGGCCCGGGCTTATGTCTGGGCGAAGGTCGAGGTGGATGATCTCGAGGCGCTGAAGGCGTGGTTCGCGCGCATCGATGCGCGCCCAGCGGTGCAGAAGGCGCTCACGATCCCGAAAGCGCAGCCCGCCTTTTGGGGCCAGGCGGATGAAAGCGAATTTCTGAAAGAAAACGCAGCGCGCTTCTCATCCGATGTGAAGAAATAGGCGATCGCGGATGGCTCCTCCCCCACAAAGCATCGAAGTCCAGATCGTCTCTGACGTCGTCTGTCCCTGGTGTGCGATCGGCTTTCACGCGCTGGCGAAAGCCGCCGCCTCGCTCGATCTGGCGCTTGCGGTGCGCTGGATCCCGTTCGAGCTGAACCCGCAGATCCCGCCGGCGGGCGAGAACCTCCGCGAGCATCTCGCCGCGAAATACGGCGCAACGCTCGAAGGCTCGATCAAGGCTCGCCAGCGACTGACGGCGCTCGGCGCGGAGCTAGGCTTCACCTTCAACTACGCCGACGACATGCGCATGTGGAACACCTTCCGCGCGCATCAACTGATCGCCTGGGCGGCCGAGCAGCGCCGGGCGCACGATATGAAAATGGCGCTGTTCCAAGCCTACTTCACGGAACGCCGCAACATTTCCGACATCGACGCCTTGGCGGAGATCGCGGGCTCGATCGGCCTCGACGCGGCGGCTGCGCGCGAGGGGCTCATGTCGGAGGTCTATGCGGAGGGCGTGCGCGAAGAAGAGCTCGCTTGGATGAAGCGCGGCGTGACCGGCGTGCCGCTCGTCGTGTTCGAAGGCCAGCATGCGGCGCCCGGCGCGCAGGATGTCGAAACCTATCGCGCGATCTTGCGAAAGCTCACAGCGCAGCCAATCGCGGCCGCAGGCTCGTGAGACGCGCATGAAAAAGGCCGGCTCTTGGAGCCGGCCTTCTCGCATCATCAACCTCGTCGATGATTAGTCGGGATCGTCGTCCTTAAAGGTCCGGTGGCCGGAGATCATCGTGGAGACGATGCTCTGGCGGGACATGATGTCTTCACGGATCGCCACATAGATGTGGATGATCACGAAGACGATGATGAACCACATGCCCAGGTGATGGATCGTGTGGAGCGCCATCGAGCCGCCCACCAGCGGGATCACCCAGCCGAACAGCAGGTCCGACCAGCTTCCCGCCTGCGCGCCTTCGGAATAAAGCGCGAAGCCGGTGATGATCATGAAGGTGGTGCCCAGCGTGATGAAGATGAACATCGCAAGCTGAGCCAGCGGGTTGTGGCCCACATACTTCTTCGGACGGTCCTCGAGGAACATGTACCAGCGCAGCTCGAACAGCACCTCTTTCCACCACGCCTTCTGCTTCAACGGCACGACGAAGAGCTGCTGGGCGTGATGGTTGCCCACCATGGCCCAGTAAGCGCGGGCGATGAAGCCGAGCGCCAGCACCCATCCGGCGGCGAAATGCGCGAAACGGATGTAGCCGAACAAGAAGGTGTCCACCGCCTCGCCGCTCAGCGTCGGCGGCGGGGCGCCGATGAAGTAACCGGTCACGCACAGCACGAGGATCGCGAACGCGTTGACCCAGTGCCAGATGCGCAGCGGCGCCTCATAGACATAGACCGAGGAGAGCCGGTTCGACCCCTCCAGCTCCGCGGTGTCTCGCGCCGAGGGCCCGAGAGTGTTGTCGCGAATCGGATCTTCAGGATGGAGCGATGTGGTCATTTGGCGCCCCTCCGCAACCACAGCGCTGCGCCGACGCCGACCATGATCGCCAGAACGATCAATGTGTCGCCGCCCACCATCTCAGGATGAGGATGCATATGCGGGAGCGCCGTCTCATGCGCCGCCGCAGCCCCCGCGACCAACGCCGCCGTCACGCCAAGGAAGCTCTTCATGAAAGATTTCATCAACAGGGTCCTCCTTAGCGAACAGTGACAGTGGCGAGATCTTCGCCGTCTTCGCTCATGACATGCGTCGAACAAGCGAGGCATGGATCGAAGCTGTGCAGCGTGCGCAGGATCTCCACCGGCTCTTCGGGACGCTCCATTTTGGTGTGCATCAGCGAGGCCTCGAAGGCGCCGATGTTGCCGGCCTTGTCACGTGGCGAGCCGTTCCAAGTGGTGGGCACCACGCACTGGTAGTTGTCGATCTTGCCGTCCTTGATCTTAATCCAGTGGCCCAGGCCGCCCCGCGGCGCCGCGACGGTTCCGACGCCCTTGGCCTCTTTCGGCCAGGTCTTCGGATCCCACTTCTCGACATTCGCCGTCGTCGTGTCGCCATTCTTGATGTTGGCGATCAGACGCGCGAAATCGTCGAGCTGCATCTTCGAGCAATATTCGGACTCGAGCGCCCGCGCGAGCGTGCGGCCGATGGTGGTCGGTAGCGCCTGCTTGGCGGTGAGCTCGGTGCCGGCGAGCCCGTTGAAGGCGCGCAGCGACGTGTCGACCTGGTCTTTCACGTAATCGACGCCTTGAGCGTAGGCGAGGATGTAGCGCGAGAGCGGGCCGACCTCGACGGCGTTGCCGCGCCAGCGCGGCGCCTTGATCCAGGAGTATTTCGCGCTTTCGTCGATTTCCTGAATGTTGGTCTGCGTGCCCTTCATCGCGGCGCCGAGCACGAAGTTCGGCTCCGTGACGCCATCCCACGGATGCAGGCCTTGGTTCTCGTCCTCGTACTTGTACCAAGAGTGTGTGACGAACTCCTGCACCTGCTCCGGATCGCGCGGATCGATCGGGAACACCTCATCCCAATTACCGTTCAGGATCACGCCGCCCGGCAGCTGATCGGTGGATTTGTCGTAGTTGACCACCGGATACGCGCCGTAATCCATCACGTTCGTCGCTGCGAGACCGCCGCCATAAAGCCAGTTCTTGTAGAAGCTGGCGACAGCGATCACGTCCGGAATGTAGACGTTTTTGATGAACGCGTCGGCTTCGTCCATGCGCTGCTTGATGAACATCAAGCGCTCGATGTTGAGCGGCGCGCCTGCAGCGCCGTCGCCATCCATGTTGATCGCGCATGGCACGCCGCCGACCATGTAGTTCGGATGCGGGTTCTTGCCGCCAAGCACAGTGTGGATCTTCACGAACTCTTTCTGAAGATCGAGCGCCTCCAGATAGTGCGTTGTGGCCATCAGATCCGCTTCGGGCGGCAGCAGATAGGCCGGGTTGTCCCAATAGCCGTTCTTGAAGAGGCCGAGCTGACCGGACTCGACGAATTTCTTCAGCCGGTTCTGCACATCGCGGAAATAGCCGGGCGAGGACATCGGATGGCTCGGCGAGACCATCTGCTGCAGCTCGGAGGTCGCTTTCGGATCCGCCTTCAGCGCGTTGACCGGGTTCACCCAATCGAGCGCGTGCAGGTGGTAGAAATGGACCACGTGATCGTGGATCTGCAGCGTCTTCGCCATGATCTCACGGATCAAATGGGCGTTTTGCGGAATGCGGATGTCGAGCGCATCCTCCACCGCCCGCACGCTCGTCAAAGCGTGACAGCCGGTGCAGACGCCGCAGATCCGCTCCACGAAAGCCCACGCGTCGCGCGGATCGCGGCCCTTGAGGATCACTTCGAGCCCGCGCCACATCGTGCCGGTCGAAACCGCGTTCTGAATGATGTTGTTCTCATCCACATTCACTTCGCAGCGCATGTGGCCTTCGATGCGGGTCACCGGGTCGACGACGACGCGCTTGCCGCCATTGTCGAGCTGGTAGCCGTTCGGGGTGCTGATCACAGCCATCAGACGGTCTCCTTCTCAGCGTCGGCGGAGACTTTCTCGCCATGTTTGACTTGCGCGCGCTTGAGAGCGCTGATCGCGGCGTGCACCGCGGCCGCGCCGCCGACGGTCGCCGCGACGGCGCCGCCCAGCTGATCCGCATTGCCTTCGACGCCGAAGGCGTTGATGTCCTGAAGCCGGGCGTACCAAGAGCCCTTGTCCCAGAAGCCGTCTTCCGAGCAGCCGATGCAGCCATGGCCGGCTTGGATCGGGAAGCTCGTGCCTTCGTTCCAACGCACCGTCGAGCAGGCGTTGTAGGTGGTCGGGCCTTTGCAGCCGACTTTGTAGAGGCAGTAGCCGCGCTTGGCGCCTTCATCGTCGAAGGCCTCGACGAACTGGCCTGCGTCGAAATGCGGCCGGCGATAGCATTTGTCGTGGATGCGCTGGCTATAGAACATCTTCGGCCGGCCCTGGCGATCGAGGCTCGGCATGCGCTCGAAGGTCAGCATGTAGGTGATCACGCCGGTCATCACTTCAGCGATGGGCGGGCAGCCCGGCACTTTGATGATCGGCTTGTCGGTGATGACCTTGTGCACCGGCGTCGCTTGGGTCGGGTTCGGACGCGCCGCCTGCACGCAGCCGAAGCTGGCGCATGAGCCCCAGGAGATGATCGCTTTGGCGTCTTTCGCCGCGTGACGCAGCTGCTCGGTGAACGGCTTGCCGCCCACGATGCAGGACATGCCGTCCTGGTTGAGAGGCGGGTTGCCCTCGACCGCGAGAATGTAATTGCCCTTATAGCGCTTAATGGTGTCTTCCAGCGCCGCTTCGGCTTGATGCCCGGCCGCGGCCATCAGCGTGTCGTCATAATCGAGGCTGATCATCGACAGCACGACGTCTTTCACCAGCGGATGGGCCGAGCGAATGAAGCTCTCAGAGCAGCAGGTGCACTCAAGACCATGCAGCCAGACCACCGGCGTGCGCGGCTTGGTCTCCATCGCATGCGCGATTTTCGGCGCCATCGCTGGGCCGAGGCCGAGCGCTGTCGCAGTCAGGGAGCAGTATTTCAGGAAGCTCCGCCGGGTGACGCCTTGTCGGCGCATCACCTCATAAAAGGTTTCGGTCTCAGCCATCGATCGCCTTCCCTGTTTCCTCATTGTTGATCTTCGCCGCCCTGGGAGCGCGGCCCTCGATCTCCAAGTACGCAAAGGGTGTGCCAATCTTTTTTCTTATATTTTTCCGTTCTTTAGAGATTTAACGGCGGTTTAGGCGTGGAAGCCTGCGAGCCGTTGCGCCCTGAGGGCGGAAAGGGAGTTACCGGCCCTGTCAGGCGAACAGATCCGTCTCAGTTCACTTGAGCCGCGGCGATCATCGCTTGGCCGAGCGCCAGCCCGCCATCGCTCGCCGGCGCTTCGCGATGCGTGAGAACGGGCGTCGACGCGCCAGCCTCCGCGCGAAGGGCCGCGACCAAGCGCTCCATCAACACCGCGTTGGCGCACACCCCTCCGCTGAAGGCGACAGCGCCGGAAGCGGCCAGATGCGGGCGCAGCGCCGCCGCGAAGCCAAGCGCGAGGCCTTCATGGAATTTGCGCGCGATGATCGCCGCATCGAGCCCGGCGCGCAGATCCTCCAGCAAGGCCGGCCAAAGCGGGCTCGGATCGATCACCTTCGCCGCGCCGCCCGCCTCGAGCGCGAAGCGATACGCGCCGGCGTCGGCGCTCGCGCCGCGCGCCATCGCTTCGAGGCGCATGCCGGTCTCGCCCTCATAGCTCTGCCGGTCGAAGGCGACGTCTAGCGCGGCGGCGACCGCATCGAAGAGCCGTCCCGCTGAGGAGCTGAGCGGCGCGTTCACGCCTTTGGCGATCATGGCGCGCAGCGCGGCGACGGGTTTGCCGCCGAGCCGAGCCGCGAGCGGCGTTCCCGCAAGCGCCGCATCCGCGCTGTTCGCATCCGGATAAGCATGCGCAAGTTGGGCGAGAAGGCAGCGCCACGGCTCCTTCACCGCCGCGGCTCCACCTGGCAACGCCGCCGGCGCCAGATGCGCCACGCGCCGATAGGCGCGGTAATCGCAGAGCAGGATCTCGCCGCCCCAAATCGATCCATCCGGCCCATAGCCCGTCCCGTCGAGCGCGACGCCGAGCACCGGCGCGCCGTCGAGAGGCCAGCCGTTCTCCGCCATGCACGCCGCGATATGCGCGTGGTGATGCTGCACGCGTATGAGCGGCAGCCCAAGCGTCGCCGCCCGCTCTTCGGCGAACCGCGTGGAGCGGTAATCGGGATGGAGATCGCAGGCGATCGCCGCAGGCTGATGGTCGAACAGATCCGCGTAATCCGCCGCGGCTTTCTCATACTCTTCGTAAGAGAGCGCGTCTTCGAGATCGCCGAGATGATGCGTCAGCAGCGCTGCGCCGTCTTTGCTGAGGCAGAGCGCCGCCTTCAGCTCGCCGCCGGCGGCCAGCACCGGCGGCGCGGCGGTGAGGCCGGGCGGCGTCTCCAACGTCGCCGGCGCGAAGCCGCGCGCGCGGCGCAGGAGCCTCAGCTCGCCGCGCTCGACCCGCGCCACGCTGTCGTCGAGCCGGCGCGCGATCGGCCGGTTATGCATCAGGAACGCGTCGGCGAAGGGCGCGAGCTTCGCGCGCGCTTCCTCCTCCTCGATCGCTTGCGGCTCGCCGGAGAGATTGCCCGACGTCATCACCAGCGGGCCGCCGAAGGCGTCGAGGAGCAGATGATGCAGCGGCGTATA
This sequence comes from Pseudomonadota bacterium, assembly GCA_038530925.1. Lineage (GTDB taxonomy): Bacteria > Pseudomonadota > Alphaproteobacteria > Rhodobacterales > Rhodobacteraceae > JALEGB01. The sequence continues at coordinate 6,771 of JBCBCG010000025.1, read as the reverse complement.
CGGCGCCATCCAGCCGACGCGGTCGAGGCCCGGCGCGATCGAAGGCGCGAGCGGCGCGGCGCCGTCCGCGATCATGGCGCGCGGGGCCAGCAGCACCACGGGCGCCGCGGGATCGCGCAGCGCCGCCTCCTCGGCCGGCGAGAGGGCCGCGTAGCGGCGGATCTGCGCCACCGGCGCCATCAGCGCGAAGGGCTTGCCAGGCCGGCGCTTGCGCGCGCGAAGCGCGGCCACCACCGCCTCGGCGCCGGCGTCGCTGGCGAGATGAAAGCCGCCGATCCCTTTGATCGCGACGATCGCGCCGTCCCGCAGCAAGCGCGCGGCTTCGGCGATGGGATCGCCTGCGACCTCCGCGCCGTCCCTTTCCAGCCATGCCCGCGGGCCGCAGACCGGGCAGGCGATGGGCTGGGCGTGGAAGCGGCGATCGGCCGGATCGCGGTATTCAGCGCAGCAATCGGCGCACATCTCGAAGGCGCGCATGGTGGTGGCGGCCCGGTCGTAAGGGATGCGTTCGACGATCGAGAAGCGCGGGCCGCAATGGGTGCAGTTGGCGAAGGCGTAACGGTGGCGGCGCTCTGCGGGATCGGTGATCTCCGCCAGGCAGTCGGCGCAAGTCGCCGCGTCCGGCGCCACGCGCGTAGCCGCGCCGCCGCCCACCGTCTCCACGATCGAGAAGCCGCCAAAGGCGGGCCCAGCTTCAAGCGGCGCGCGCTCCACGCCCTCAATCGCGGCGAGCGGCGGAGCTTCGGCTCTGATCGCCGCGGCGAAGGCGTCGAGCGCGGCGCCCTCGGCGCGGATCAGCACGCCCTCGGCGTCGTTGCGCACATCGCCCGCCACGCCATAACGCGCCGCGAGCCGCCAAATGAACGGGCGAAAGCCCACGCCTTGAACCCGGCCTCGAACCCGGATGCGCTCGCGCTGCGCGCTCTGATTGTCGGTTTCGCCTTCCGGCATCGCCCGCCTCCGAAAGCGCCAGGCTCGCCAGCGTTTTGGTTAGTGCACGGTGCAGACCATGCAGGGATCGAATGAGCGCACGATGTGCTGCACCGCCATCGGCGTGCGCTCGCCCTCGAAAACCGGCGCGCCCACCAGCGCCGCCTCCACCGGGCCGGGAACGCCCGCGCCGTCGCGCGGCGAGAAATTCCAGGTGGTCGGCGCGACGATCTGATAATTGGCGATCCGGCCGCGCTCGATCACCAGCCAATGGCCGAGCACGCCCCGCGCCGCCTCGGTCAATCCCACAGCGCGCGCGCTGTCAGGCGTCTCCGCGCGGGTGATGAAGCTGGCGCCGGGCTCGATCGCCGCCGCCAGCGCCTCCATCGCCAGGATCAGCCGCGCGCTCTCCAGCAAGCGACCGACCACCCGCCCGGCGACGCTGGCGCCGCCTCTGATCAGCTCGAGCGCCAGCGGATGGCCGTCCACCGCCTGCCGGGCGAGCGCGCCGACCTCCACCGTCTCGCCGCGCAGCCGCGGCGCTTTGCACCAGCTATAGCCCTGACGCATCGCGCCGTCGGGTTCGGTGACGCCGTCGAAGGGATGGCGCGGCGCTGGATCCTGGGCCCAAGACCACGCGGCGTCCTCGGTCATATCGCTGAGATCCGCCGCCTCGCGCGCGCCATGGCGAAGCGAGCCGCTCTTGAAGAGGAGACCGTCCGGCGTCTCATAGCCGCCTGTGGAGAGAAACCGCTCCGGCCCGCGGCCCATCTCGAAGAGATCTAGCGTCTCGGCCGCGCGCAGGAACAGGCGCAGATCGCCCTCGCCGCGCGCCGCCGCCCATCGCGCCAGCGCCGCGCGGTCCGTCAGCGCGACGATCTCCTCCAGCGGCGCGCCGTAAAGATCGCGCTCCATCGCGGCGCGAAAGGCGCGGATCACCGCGGTCAGCCGCACTTTGTCGCGCGCGCTCGGCGCCTTGGTCGCGCCGCCGGGCTGCACCGCCAGCGTGTGCGGCCACTTTCCGGCCAAAACGCCCATCACATGCATCAGCTGCGCCCGCGCCTCGGCGAAGGCCCGCGCCGCCGCGCCGCTCTGCGCTTTGTGCCGCAGCGTCATCTCCGCCGCCCATGGCTGCTCCGCATACGCCGCGCGCGCGAAGTCCGGCATGAAGAACAAATGGAAATGCGTCAGATGATCCGCGAGGTTCTCCGCCGCATGGATCAGAGCGATGGCGCGGAGCCCGTTCTCCGGCGGCGTGACGCCTTGCGCCGCGCCGAGCGCCCGCGCCGCCGCCATCGATTGCGACACCGAGCAGATGCCGCAGATCCGCGGCGTGATCGTCAGCGCGTCCCTGGGATCCTTGCCTTCCAAAATGCGCTCGAAGCCTCGGAAGAGCGGCGCCGTCACATAGGCGGCCGACACCCTGCCGTTCTCGACATCGAGCTTGATCTCGACGTCGCCCTCGACCCGGTTGAGCGGCCCGGCGATGAGCCGCGTCGCGCCCGGCGCCGGAGGGGGCTCGCCGCCGGCCGACGGCTCGACCGTCATCGGCGCGTCCGTTTCGCGGTCGTGTCTTTCGCTTCGGGCGTCTCCACCATGCGCTCGGACACCGCGTTCCGGCGCAGCCGCTCCGGCGTCGCCGCTTTGGAGAGCGAGGCGAGCGCGATGAACCACGCTTTGGGCATGTCGCTGGGCAGCCCAACGGGCACGCCGCCGATGGTGCGCGTCTCCGTGAAGACCCGGCCCGGCTCTTCGAACTCCGGCGCGGTGCAATTGATGCAGGGATAGCCGCCATCGGTGCACGAACCGCCCCCGTTCCACGGCCGCGTGTTGCAATCGGCGTGCGCCTGGGTGCCGAGGCAGCCGAGATGCTCCATCATGCAGCCGATCTCCGCGAGATTGGTCGCGCTGGCTTTGTACTCGTAGAACTCGTTCCGGGCGCAGCCCTGGTGCACCAGCTGGTCGGCGAAGAAGCGCGGGCGGCCGAGCGGATCGAGATCCGCGGCGCTGAGCGCTTCGGCTTTGAGCAGCATCAGCGTCTCGGTCACCCAATCAGGATGGGTCGGACAGCCGGCGATGTTGATCACCGGCAAGCCGGAGCGCGAGCGGAATTCCGGGCCGAGCGCGCCGCCCGGCAACGCGCCGTCGAATTGCAGACCGCAGGCCTCGGCGATGTTCGGGCCGCCCGAGGTGACGCCGCCATAGGCCGCGCAGGTCCCGACCGCCGCCACATGGCGCGCTAAGGGCGCAAGCTCCTCGATACAGCGCATCATCGAGCGCCCTGCGCCCGGCAGCATGTGGAACGCGCCGCTTCCGTTCGGCCCGCGGATCACCGAGCCTTCGACGCAGAGCAGATCCAGCGTCTCCGCCCCGCTGCGCACTCGCTCAAGGATGTCGACGACCTCATGGCCGCTCTCCTCGCTGAAGCTCGGATGCCAAAGAAAGCGCATGCCGAAGAGCGGCAGAAGCTCGAACAGCGGCGGGCTCTCCGCATTCAAGAGCGACATGCTGCAGCCGCCGCAGCCGCCGGATTGCAGCCAGAGGATCGTGAAGCCGCCCGTCGGCGCGGGCTCGATCGCTGCGCTTGAGCGCTCGCCGCTCATTGGTTCTCCCTCTCTATTCGCTTCGCGCATGCGCCTTCCTCTCACGCCCCGCCGGTCTGCGCCGGGCCCGCCCAATAGGCCGGCAGACAAAGCGCGAAGACCGCGCCGCCTTCGGGCCGGTTCGCCGCCGTCAGCGCGCCGCCATGCTCCTGAACGATCTTGAAGCAGATCGAGAGACCCAGGCCCGTGCCATGCCCGACCGGCTTAGTGCTGAAGAACGGATCGAACAGCCGCGCCTCGGCCTCCGCCGAAAGACCCGGCCCGTCATCCGTCACCGTCAACCGCGCGCCGTCGCCCTCTTGAACCACCTCGATCTTCACCGCGGTCTCGCGGCCCGCCTCCGCATGGGCGTCGGCGGCGTTCTCCAGCAGATTCATCAGCACTTGCTGGATATGCCCAGCGCGGCCTTCGACCATCACCGCCTTCGGCGCCGTCACCTGGAAGCGCGCCTCCGGCCGCGAGCCCTTGCGCACCCATTGCGCCGCGACGCGCGCGATCTCCGCGAGATCGAAAGCCTGCGGCGCGCCCGTCCCATCCGCCGAGAAGCGCTTCAAGCTATCGACGATCTCAGCGACCCGCTCCGCGCCTTCGATCGCGCCGTCCACCGTCTCCCGCAGCCCTTCCACGGCGCGATCGAGCCGCAGCTCGCCGCGCAAGCTCACCAGCTCCTCCCGCGCAGCGCCGTCGCGCACGCGCTGGAAATAGGTCTCGAGCTTTTTCAGATAGCGCGCGATCGAATGCACATTGCCGTTCACATAGCTGATCGGGTTGTTCAGCTCATGGGCGACGCCCGCGACGAGCCGGCCGAGCGAGGCCATCTTCTCGGCTTGCATCAGCGAACTCTGCGCCTGTTTCAGCGCTTCATGCGCGTCTTCAAGCTCGCGGTAAGCGCGGCGCAGCTCGCCAATCGGGCGCCCGATCAGCACATAACCGAGCAAACGCCCGCGCGGATCGCGCCGCGCCGCGATCTTCACCTCCGCCATCGCGCCGGTGGCGAAGCGCAGCTCTGTCGCCGCGCTGTCGGCCGGCCGGCTGGACGCGGCGGCCAGCGCGCGCCGCAACGTCTCGCGATCCGCCTCGGCGATCAGCCCCTCGACCGGCGCGCCAGGCGCGAGATCCTCGTCTTTGTCGGATGGCTCGCGCAGCGCCAAAGCGCGTAAGGCGCGGTTGGTGCGCTCAACGCCGCCGTGGCGATCGCAGACGATGAGCGCGTCGCTCATGGCGCCGAGCACCGACTCCATGAAGCCGCGCATCTCCTCAAGATCGGCGTTGTTGCGCTCGAGCTCGGTCTGATGCGCGATCAGGTCGGCGTAAGCGACCTCGACCTGGCGCATCACATCGCGCCAAGCGTCGTCGGGAACGCCGCCGGTATCCGCTGCTCGGATCGTCATCCGGGCAGCCTACGCCCGAACCGACGCGCATAGAAAGGTAGTTGATCAATACTCTTGCGGCGTTTCGCGAACATTTCGTCGCAACATCGCCGCTTCCGCCGCGTGACAAAGGGTATTTGCGTCCTATTGTCGCAGATAGCGATGATGGCGTGAGGCGGTGATGGCGATGGCGACGGAGCAGAGAGCGCGAACAAGCCGCATTTCGGCGGCGGACCGCGACCTCAAGCCGTTGCGCTTGGCTGAATCAGCGCTCGAACCGTGGAGCTGGCGCCGCGTGCCGCTCCGGTCTTGGACCTTCGCGATCTCGGCCACGCTGGCGCTGTGCTGGCTGATCATCGCTTGTGGAGATGCGGCGTTCGCGGCTTTTGCCGGCGGAGACGGGCTTGGGATTCGCGCCGCGGCGATGGCGGCGACGCTCCAACCTGGCGCGCTCTCGGCGTCGGACCAAGCGCCTCAGCTCTTGAGTTATATGCTGGCGCATGTGTCTCCGCTCCATCTGGGGCTGAACCTCTACGCGCTATTTCTGCTGGCGCCGGCGTTGGAGGATGAGGCGAGCCCGGCCTTTCTCACGCTGTTGGCCGTCGTCGCCGGCGTGATCGGCGGCGCGGCGCATCTGGCGATGGCGCCGATCTTGGGCGCGGAAGAGCGCTTTGCGATCTTGCAAAGCGCGCCGCTGCTGGGCGCCTCGGGCGCGATCTCCGGCTTGCTCGGTTATGATCTCGGCCGCCGCGCCGCGCTCCTGCGCGCGACTCCAAAAGCGCTCCGGGTGATCGGGCCGGACGCGTTTCTCGCCTACACGCTCGGCCTCTTCGCCGTGGTGAACATCGCCGCGATGTGGCTGTTTCCCTTGCTATCCGCGCCGGCGCATATCGGCGGCGCCGCGGCTGGGGCGGGCGTGGCGGCGCTGGTTCTGAGACGCGCCGCGCCAAGGGGAGATGCGACGGCGACGGCGCCGACCCGCTAGCACGCCGCGCGCCGCTCTTGCCCGAAGCGACGCGAATCGCATATGAACAATCATGGAACATTTTGCGGCGCGCCCTCCCCTCCGCCTCGCTCACGGCCGGGTTCATGAATGCGTGACGAGCGGCTCTTGCGCCGCGGGCTGGGTCTTCGCCGCCATGCGCGCGGCTGAGGCGGAAGGATCGATCGTTTGGATTGAGAACGACGCGCGGGCCGAGCGCCTCTGCCCGCAAGGGCTCGCCCCGTTCGTCGATGTCGGCCGCATGCTGCTGCTCCGCGCGCGCGGGATCCGCGACGCGCTTTGGTGCCTGGAGGAGGCGCTGCGCCATTCAAGCGGCCTGGTCGTCGCCGATCTGCCGCGCTTTCCAAGTCTGACGGAAAGCCGCCGACTGCAGCTCGCCGCCGAAAGCGGCGGCGCGGCGGGATTATGCCTCCTCTCGGGCGCGGCGGCGACGCGTCCTGCGAACACCGCGGCCGAGACGCGATGGCGCTGCGCGCCCTTCGCTCAAAATCGGGACTGGACTCGGCAAAGATGGGAACTTATAAAGAACAAAAAGGGATCTTTAGGTGTTTGGGATGTGAGTTGGGATGTCGCGTCGCGTTCTCTTCATCTGGTTTCCGCATCTGGCGGCGGAGCGGCGGCTGCGGCGGGAGAGCTGGCTCGACCCGTCGCGACCCTTCGCGACGCTGAAGAAGCAAGCCGGCGCTTGGCGGCTCTCCTCGGTCACGCCGGCCGCGGCGCGGATCGGCCTAGCGCCAGGGGCGAGTTTGGCGGACGCCAAGGCCGTCGCGCCGCGCCTGGCGACGGCGCCCGAGGAGCCTGAGCGCGTTCAGGCCTTCTTATCCGCGCTCGGCCGCTGGTGCTGGCGCTACACGCCTTGGATCGC